>SXMH01000124.1 GCA_005777405.1 Actinomycetota bacterium | reverse complement strand
GGCAAGGGCTCACTGCTGCACAAGATGCCGGGTGATCAGTGGCAGAAGCTCGCGAACGTGCGGGCCTACCTCGCCTTCATGTGGGCGCACCCCGGCAAGCAATTGCTCTTCATGGGTCAGGAGTTCGGGCAGCCGAGCGAGTGGAGCGAAGAGCGCGGCCTCGACTGGTGGATTCTTGACCAGCCCGTGCACCGCGGTCTGCACCGCCTCGTGAGCCAGCTCAACCGCGTGTACCGCGAAACCCCCGCGCTGTGGGAGCGCGACAATGCCCCCGACGGCTTCGCCTGGCTCGAAGGGGGCGACGCGACGAACACGGTCATCGCTTTCGAACGACGGGATGCTCACGGCGCGCCGCTCGTGGCTGTCGTGAACTTCGGGGGCAACCCCGTGGGGCCGTACCGACTGCCGATGCCGCACGCCGGCACGTGGCGTGAGGTGCTCAACACCGATGCCGAAGAGTTCGGCGGCTCGGGCGTCGGCAACTACGGGGTCGTCGAAGCCGAGACCATCAGTTGGGGTGGCCGGGCCGCCTCCGTCGAGCTCACCCTGCCGCCGCTCGCTGCCCTGTGGCTGCGGCCCGAGGGAGCGCAGTAGCCAAGCTCTGCCGAGAACTCAGTAGCGAAGCTCTGCAGGGGGCTCAGTAGAGCAGGTTGGTGAGCGCGCGGCGCGCGGCGACCGTGCGGGGGTCGTCGGCGCCGACGATCTCGAAGTACTCGAGCAAGCGGGCGCGAATGACCGCTCGACCCTCGGCGTCAGCACCGGGGAAGACGCGCAGCAGTCGTGCGAACGCGTCGTCGACGTGTCCTCCGCTCACGTCGAGGTCGGCGACCGCGAGTTGGGCATCCACGTCATCGAGGGCGGCAGCGGCAGCGGCGCGCACCGCGGTCGCGTCTGCGCCATCGAGCCGCAGCAGCAGTGACACTTGCGCGAGCCCCGCTACCGCTTCGGTGTCGCGCGGGTTCTGGGCAATCGCCGTGCGGTAGGCCTCCGCTGCCGCGGCGAAGTTGCCCTCGCTGATGGCGTCGTAGGCGGCCTGGTGCAGGGGCGGCAAGGGCTGCTCGACCGATTCGGCAGGCTCGGCCTCGGTTGCGGCGACATCGAGCGTTCCGGTGACGCCGTGCTGGGCAGCGAGCTCGAGTACCTGGTCGAGCACCTGACGCACCTCAGCCTCACCGGGCATTCCCACGAAGAGCTGCAGCGGTTGCGCGCCGACGAGTCCTGCAACGGCGGGCACTTGCTGCACCTGGAAGGCCCGTGCCGCTTGCGGACTGCGGTTGCCGTCGACAGTCGCCAGCGCCAGTCGACCGCCGTAGGAGGCGATGATCGGGCCGAGCACCGGTTCGATGCCGGCAGCGTAGAACTCCACGATGACCGGCACGGTGCGCGAGAGTTCGACGATCGAGCCGAAGCTCGCGTCGTCGACCTCGTGCACGACGCCGGCGGGCAGCGCGCCAGCGCCACCGGGGGCTGCAGCAGCCGACCGGGCACTCGCGGGCGCGCCCGCCGACGGCGACTGCGCCGCGCGCACGAGCGACGAGAGGTCGACAGCCCCCCGCAGAGTGGCAGGGCTCAAGCCGGGATCACTCATCAGTCCACTTCCTCCGCGCCAATGAGGCCTTGCGTGTAGCCGAGCAGCACGACCGGGTCGGTGCTGCCGACGGGGGGCACGAAGAACAGCACTTGAATGCCGTAGAAGGCTCGGATGCCCTTCGTGCTCTGGTCAACGCCCGCAAGCGCCGCGACCGCGTCGGGGGCATTGATCGCGGCCCCTGCCTGGGTAGGAACAACGCGCTCGGTTTCGCGCAGGGAGAAGGAGACAAGGGCGCCACCGTCGTTCGTGACGAACGACACGATCGGATCATCGGTGACCGCTGTCGCGAACCTGATGGTCGCCGTCTCGGGCAAGTCATCGCGGCGTGCTCTCTTGGCCTCGGCACCGATCTGCTCGATGAGGGTGTCTCCCTCGATCTGGAAGAGCGAATACGAGTCGCTCTCCTCGCCGTTGAGCAGCACATCGGCGTAACCAGCGGCGACCGCCTCCGGCGTCACGGCGAGTTGCGGCGCCTGAGGGCCGAGCACCGGTGCTCCCAGCTCGGCGGGAGCGACCTGAGGCCGGTCTTGCCCCTCGGCGAGCGTCACGGTGACGGCGGAGGCCACGGTGTACTGGCTACGGGGATCGGCTTGCACGAGCACGACAGCGAGTTGCGGAGACTGCTCGATGGTCGGCTCGCCGCCCTCTTCTTCGCTGGGTACCTCGACCGCGGGCTCCTGCACGATCGCGAAGACCGCTCGAGGCCACGTGTCACCCTCCGCGGGAAGGCGCTGCGGCAGGGTGAGTTCGACGTCGCCCTGCGGGAAGGGCACGAGCGTGCCGAGGTCGTCGTCTTCCTCGCGCATCTCGTAGACCGCTTGGCGCAGCTCGAGTGCCGCACCGCTCAACCGGGTCGCGGCGAGGCTCGCGTCGTTCTCTTCGTCGGCCTCGGCGAGCGTCTGCCCGACGCGCGAGATGATGCGCGCGAGCTGTGCTTCGGTGACAGCGACTGCCGGGGTTTCCGTGCCCTCGGTGGGCGTCGGGGTCGGGCTCGCCGACAGTGCGCCGCCGCTCGTGCAGGCGCCGAGCAGCAGCGCTCCGCTGAGCACGATCGCCGGCGCCGCGACCATGCGTGTCACTGCGCGCCGACCCTTGGGCTTGCCCACGAGAGACCTGCCGGTGACGGGCCGATAGCGCGAGGGCTTGGGCACCTTCGGCATCTTGGGATTCTTGCGGCGCGGTCCGCGTTGCCGCCGCATGTGCAGCAGCGCCCAGAGCAGCACGAGCAAGCCGATGATGAGCGAGCCGACGCCGCTGAGAATGAGGAGGGTCGAGAAGGGTGTGCTCGCGTCGAGCGGCCACGTGACCGAGACCTCGCGTGGTGCCGGCAGCACACCGTCAGAGACGATGACCATCGAGATGTCATCGGGCACGTTCACGGTGATGCCGAGTTCACCCTCAGCCTGGTAGTCGCCGTACCAGAGGTCACTGCCGTAGGGGTTGGGCACGGTGGTTTCTGCGCCACCCACGAGTTCGCTGACGAGCTCCCCCGTCTCAGCGTCGAACGTCACCCTGTTGTGGGTGGTGTCGCCCACCCAGGCGAGCACGTCGCTCGTGCGACCGTATGCCGCGGCGATCGCGTCGGTCTCCGTCGCGGCCTCCTCGCCCTCGGCGGGCTGCTCGACGGGGTTGCCCTCCGCGTCGACGGTCGGGCTCGGCTGCGGCGCTGCCTCGACACCACCGGTGATCGCGACGGTCTGTCGGCCGTCGTAGGCGTTGAGAGCAGTGCCGTCGATGACGGTGACGGTGGCGTCGGTGTCGAGCTGCAGGGTTGAGGTCACTCGGTCGGGCGGAGCGAGCACGGTGCGCTGCGCGACACCCAGGCCGACACCGACGACAGCGATGACGAAGAACACGATCGCGACGATGAATCGCACAGACTTACTCCTCTCGTGCTGGCGCGGCGCGATCGAGCGATCGCGGCCCATGACCTGATGTGAGGCTGCTGCGGGTTCGACGCACTCGATCATTCACCGCACGTCGCAGAGCCTGCACTCGTCATCGGGCAACCGTCAGGGATGACGGTCGACCAGCAGAACAAAGACATCCAAGACTAGCGGATGCTCCCTGAACGCTTCCCCCGAGGTCGCTGATCCTCCGCGCACGCTCTCGAGGCTTATCGCCGGATACTGGGCGGCGGTGGTACTCCTTCGACGGCTACACTCGTACGGTTCCCCCCACCTCACTCCTTGGGAGACCGCACGTGGCAGACACCGAGTACGACTTCGGCACCGAGATGCGCGGCTACAAGCGCGAGGATGTCGACCGCGCACTGCAAGAGTTGCGCCGCGAACTCATCAAGTCGAACACCGACCGCGCTGAGAGCAGCAAAGAGGTCGGTCGACTGCAAGCCGTGATCGACGACTTGCAGGCCGAACTCGACGAGGTCGGGCGACCCACCTATGCGGGTCTCGGCACGAAGCTCGAGCAGACCTTGCGTGTTGCCGAAGAGCAGTCGACGCGCCTCATCAGCCAGGCCGACATCGACGCGGAGCGCTTGCGCTCGAGCGCGCAGGCCGAGGCCGCTCGGTTGCAGGCCGAGACGGCCGAGCGCACTCAGAAGCTCGTTGACGACGCTGCCGCGCGAGCGCAGCAGCTCGCCGAGGGCGCCACCCGCGACGCCGAGCAACTGCTCGAGCGCGCCCGTGCCGAGGCCGATGCACTCGTGCAGGAGGCGACGCGTGAAGCAGCGGCCATTCGCGGCGCCGTCGCGACGGAGGCGGCCGAAGCGCGCGCCACTGCGCAGCGTGCGATTGCGGCGCAGCGCGCCGACGCCGAACGCGAGATCGCCGAGCTCAAGGTCGTCGCCGATCGAGAGGTTGCCGACGCGCGCGAGGCGGCTGGATCGCTCGCCCGCGAGACGGAACTCGCTCGGGCCACGTTCGAGAGCGACGACGCCACCCGTCGGGCGCAGCTCGACGCCGATATCGAGAACGCTCGAGCCGACCTCGATGCCGAACTCACCGCCGCTCGCGAGAAGGTCGAGGGCGACCTCGCTCGACAGCAGCAGGAGTGGCAGGCCGAGGAAGCTCGCCGACGCGCTGAGGTCGAGCAGCTCGAGTCGCGCTCGCGGGCAGCCCTCGAGAGCGAGATCACCGCGGCTCGCGAAGCGCTGCGCCTCGAGCTGGCGTCGGCTCGCACCGAGCTCGAGCACGAAGTGTCGAGCACGCGCGCGACGCTCGCGGCCGATGTCGAGCGCGAGCGCACCACCGTGGCACGAGAGACCGCCGAGTTGCGCGAGTCCGTCGAGCGCGAAGCCGAAGAACGCCGGGCCGAACTCGCCCGCGCCGCTGCCGAGCAGCAGCAGGCCTTCGAGCGAGATGCCGCTCGCCAGCGTCGCGAGCTCGCCGACGAAGCGGCCGCCGCGCGCGCTCGACTGCAGCACGACGACGACGAGCACCGTGCTCGACTCGCCCGTGAGGCAGAGCAGGCCCGCGTCGATCTCGACGTCGAGCTCACGGCACGCCGCGACGAGGCAGAGCGCGAGTACCTCTCGCGCCAGCAAGACGCTGTCGCCCAGACGCAGCGCTACCTCGACGAGGCGACGGCACAGCTCACGGCAGCCCAAGAACGCGCCGCCACCGTGCGCGCCGAAGCCGAGCAGCTCGAGCGCCAGTCTGCGGCCGATGCCGAAGAGCGGCGCAGCACGGCCGACTCCACGGCACGCGAGGTGCTCGAGAACGCTGAACGCCGCGCAGCCGAGCTCGTGCGTGACGCTGAACAGCGCACGGCCGCACTCGTGGCCGAGGCGGAAGAGCGCCTCGAGCGCATCCGCGTCGAGCGCGACGCCGTGGCGGGATACTTCGAGGGCCTGCGCGGAGTACTGTCGCAAGCAGAGGCGCTGTCGAACCGCGACTGAGCCGACCTGGTCAGCGAAGGGACCATCGGTGAAGATTCACAATGCATTCCGTCTCGGAATCTTCGGTGGACTCGGGGTGCTCGTCGCCGTGCTCATCGGCGGCGCGTTCACGTCACTCGCGACGATTCTGACCTACATCGGTGCGGCCTTCTTCATCGCGCTCGGCCTCGACCCTCTGGTGTCGTGGCTCGAATCGAAGAAGTGGCCACGGTGGGCCGCCATCCTGACCGTGCTCGTCGGCGTGCTCGGCATGTTCGTCGGCCTCGTCTTCGCCATCATCCCCGTCGTCATCGAGCAGTCGACGAAGCTGATCACACAGATCACCGATTACGTCAACACGATCAGCTCATTCGACGACTTCTTCGCACAAGTGCAGTCGTTCATCCCGGTCGAGATCTTCGATGTACGCGCCGCCGCCGAGGATGCGCTCGCCTACATCACGAACCCCGACAACCTCGCTCAGATCGGTGGCGGCGTCTTCCAGGTGGGCATCTCGATCGCCACCGGTGTGTTCGGCGCCATCATCATCCTCATCCTCACGCTGTACTTCACGGCGTCGATCTCGAACATCAAGCGGGCCGCCTACCGCCTCGTTCCTCGCTCGAAGCGCGAGCAGTTCATCCACATCTCCGAGCAGGTCGCGCAAGCAGTGGGCCGCTACGTCGTCGGGCAGGTCACGCTCGCGCTCATCAACGGCGCGCTGAGCTTCATCTTCTTGAGCATCATCGGTGCGGCGTACCCGGCGCTCTTCGCCTTCATCGCCTTCCTCTTCTCACTCGTGCCCCTCGTCGGCACGCTGAGCGGTTCGATCCTCATCGTCTTGACGCAGCTTCTCGTCAACCCCGAGTCGATCTCGACCGTCATCGTCGCGGCGATCTACTACCTCGTCTACATGCAGGTCGAGGCGTACTTGCTGAGCCCGAACATCATGAACCGCGCCGTCAAGGTTCCCGGAGTCGTGGTCGTCATCGCCGCGCTCATCGGCGGCACGCTGCTCGGCATTCTGGGAGCGCTCATCGCGATCCCCGTTGCGGCGTCGATTCTCATCATCATCGACCAGGTCGTGGTGCCGAAGCTCGACGAGAAATAGTTCTCGAGGCGGTCAGGCCGGCCACTCTGTCGGCAAGGGCAGCAGAGCAGGGTTCAGCCGGGCGACAATCTCTGTCAGCACGCGCGACGTCTGGTTGTCGCCGACCCACAAGTGCTTACCGCCCTCGACGTCGACGAGCTCGGCCTCCGGCACGACGGCAAATCGCTCGCGCGCTTCAGCAGGTCGAAGGTAGTCGTCGAGCTCGGGCACGACGACCACGAGCCTCTTGCCACTGCCGGCCCACGCGGCGACCTCGTGCTGACTCGTGCGGTGCAGCGGCGGAGACAACAAAATCGCGCCGACGACGGGGTGTTCGAGGCCGTGCTTGAGCGCCACCTCGGTGCCAAACGACCAGCCGAGCAGCCACGGATCGGGAAGGCCCTGCTCGACGACGAATCGCATCGCGGCAGCAAGGTCGAGAGCTTCGTCATCGCCGTGCCCGAATGCACCCTCGCTTGTTCCCCGCGGTGAGGTCACTCCTCGAAAGTTGAACCGCAGCACCGCGATGTCGGCCAGAGCCGGCAACCGCGCGGCAGCCTTGCGAATGATGTGCGAGTCCATGAATCCGCCCGCGGTCGGCAGGGGGTGCAAGCAGACGAGCGTGGCGACGGGATCGTGCGACTCCGGGAGCGAGAGCTCACCGACGAGCGTGAGCCCGTCATCGGTCTGCAGCGTGATGTCGGTGCGCACAGCAGGCAGCAGCATGGCCCCGCGGATTGGCTCGCTCATGGTTCCATCCTCCAGCAGTGACTGTGCCAGTGCCGTCGCGCGGCGAGATCGGCGGCATCGCCCATGAGCCCGTCGGCCCTCCACGCCACGAGGTGGGCAGTGCCGACCTCGACCGTGAGCCGACAACTCGGGCAGAGATACTCTTTCACCGCCGCCGACTCCGACACGGGCTGCACGTTCCACGTGCCCGACCGCTTCACCTCGGTGCGACGCCAGCCGGCCTTGAGCCGTTCGAGGTCGAAGGCGTCATCGTCGTCGCCAGCGCGACGACCGCGCGGCCGATTACTGCGAGGCATGGATGCTCGCGCCTAGTACCAGCCGATGCGCTGGCTGTGCGACCAGGCGTTGCAGGGTGTTCCGTAGCGGCCTTCGATGTACGACAGCCCCCACACGATCTGGGTGCGGGGGTTCGTCGCCCAGTCAGCGCCCGCGGTGGCCATCTTGTTACCCGGTAGCGCTTGCGGAATGCCGTAGGCGCCCGAGGAGGCGTTGTGGGCGTAGACGTTCCAGCCCGACTCTTTCGCCCAGAGGGCGTACAGGCAGTCGTACTCCGACGATGCCCACCCGCGAGCGGCGACGAGTTCTGCGGCGATGGCTTGCGCGGTGCCGGGGTCGGGGGTGCCCACTGCAGGAGCGGTGCCATAGACGATCACTTGCGACGTGGTCCAGTCGTGGCGGTCGATGTCGTCAACCTCGACCGAGGTCGCGAGTACCTCTTGCGCTTCGGTCTCGACGGCGGCGGGAGCGGTGGTCGCCATCACGGCGGCGCTCGGACTCGGGTCGATGATGGCGGCGAGCACGAAGGCCGCGGTGGCCACCGTGGCGAAGAGCGGCAACGACCAACTTGACCGTACGTGACGCTCGACGTGCGACTCAACGGGTCGCCGAAGGGCACCCCCCGAGGTGCGGATTATCGCTGGGGGGCGCGTCGTTGTCGCTGCATGCCTGCCCACAGTGTCGTGAGTCTACCCGACACATATGAGCGAGGCCCAGGACGCACGAGACTGCCAGCGACCGCCCCGGTACGAGCCGCGTCAGCGCACCGCGAGCATGAGCCGCACCACGGTGTCGAGCAGCAGATCGACTTGCGCCTCGTGGTAGCCGCCGAACTTGGCACGGAACCCGATCGTGCGCACGTTCTCGACGGGCAGCGCGCGCCCCTCTTGGAAGTACGACGAGATGCGCTCGGAGAAGAGATCGACGTCAGCCGGGTGATAGCCGCGCGCGAGAAAACTCATGCGGCGAAATTTCTTGCCAGCAGGTCGTGCCAGCCGGTCGATGATTTCCTGCGCGGCGGCACGCACGTCGGCGTAGTAGCCCTCTTCGCCGAGCTCGGCGATGGCTCGCTCTCGTTCACGAGTGACGAAGGCTTCTTCGAGTCGCTCGAGAGCGGCATCCACATGCCGTGCGGAGTACCCGCCGCGGCGGACGACGCGAAAGGCCGTGCGCCGGATCTGCTCGCTCGACAGATAGTCGTCGTCGCCCGGGGCCGATGCGTAGGCCGTGCGCGCGACCTCGAGAAACTCGTCGACCTCGGAAGCGGAATAGCCGGGCTTGCCGGGTTTGGCGAGGGGGAAGGTGGCGGTCACTGCACCATTCTGCCTCAGCCGAGCAGTTGGAAGATCACGAAGGCCGCGATCGTCGACGGCAGCATCGAGTCGAGCCGGTCGAGCAGGCCGCCATGGCCCGGAAGCCAGGTCGAGATGTCTTTGATGCCCAGGTCGCGCTTGATGAGCGACTCAGTGAGGTCGCCGAGCGTTGCGACACCGACGAGCGTGAGCGCGAGAACGAGCCCCACCCACCATTCCGCCTCGATCATGAAGAGCGCGAGTAGTACTCCGGCGATCGTCGCCGCGAGTACAGAGCCCGCAAAGCCCTCCCACGTCTTCTTGGGGCTGATGCGCGGCGCCATGGGGTGCTTGCCGAACATGATGCCGCTCGCGTAGGCCCCGGTGTCGATCGCGATGACGATGATGAGGTAGGCCAAGACCCACCACTCGCCACCGGGCTGCGCGGTCATCACCACGGCGAACCCCGCGAGCAAGGGCACGTAGGCGAGCACGAAGATGCCCGCACCGAGATCGGTGCCGAGCGAGACCCCGGGCTCGCGCATGGCGGGCCGCACGGTTTCGATGATGCGCCACAGGCTAACGAGGGCGACGCCCGCGAGGAAGGCCCACCACAGGCCCGCGGCGCCGAAGTAGAACGCCGGCGGCATGAAGCCCACGGCGGCGACGACGAGCGGCACACGCGGAATGTCTCGCCCGGCGAAGCGCAGGGCGCTCGCGAGCTCGTAGACGGTGACGGCGACGAGCGTCGCCGTGAAGAGCATGAACAGCTCTTTCACGACGATGAGACTGAAGAGCAGCGAGAAGCCCAGCACGAGGCCGAAGAACACGGCCTTGGTCAGGTTGCGACCGGCGCGAGCCTCGATGCGGGCATCCATCGCCCTCGCCTTGGCCTCGAGATCGTGCACGGCATTCTCGACATCCCGCAGCGCGGCTTCGACGTCGTGGCGCGCCGCAGAACCTTTGCGGCCCCAGCCACGACGGCGAGCGGGGCTCGTGGCGCCAGCAGAAGTCTCAGGTGCCGCAGCGCCCGGTTCGGTCTCGATCGGCTCGGCCATCTAGACCTCGAGCAGCTCGGCTTCCTTCTTCTTGAAGGCGTCGTCGGCCGCGTCGGTCGCGCGCTTCGTGATAACTTCGAGCTCTTTCTCGGCGCGGGCCACCTCGTCGTCGCCCACCTCGCTCTTGAGCTTGTCGAGGTCTTCTTTCGCCTTGCGGCGGATGTTGCGAATGGAGACCTTGCAGTCTTCAGCCTTCTGCTTGACGATCTTGACGTACTCCTTGCGACGGTCCTCCGTCAGCTCGGGCATCGTCACGCGGATGATCTCGCCATCGTTGTTCGGGCTCGCACCGAGGTTCGGGAACGCCACGATGGCCTTCTCGATCTCCTTCAGCGCCGTCTTGTCATAGGGCGTGATGAGAATCGTGCGAGCTTCGGGGTTCTGGAGGCTCGCGAGCTGCGCGAGCGGCGTCGGGGTGCCGTAGTACTCGACGAGAATCTTCTGGAACAGCTGCGGGTTCGCGCGGCCGGTTCGCACGGTCGCGAAGTCTTCCTTGGCCACGTCGACGGCCTTCGTCATCTTCTCGGTGGCTTCAGCCAACACGTCGGCGATCATCACGGCTCCTTACGAATGGGTCGACCCAGAGTCTAGCGGTGCCGACACGGCGGGCGCCGAGCGTCACAGAGCGAGCAAGGCGATGCCGAGCAGCACGATCGCGGCGCCGAGCAGGCGGCGCACGGGGTGCGGCTCGCGGAAGAGCATCCACGCCGCGAGCGCGACGATGACGACGCTGAGCTCGCGCGCCGGCGCGATGATCGAGACGGGCGCGAGCGTGTAGGCGACGAGCACCGCCACGTAGGCGAGCGGCGACAGGAGGCCGACAGCACCGACCGCCGCGGGATGCTCGCGCACGATGCCCGTGATGCCACGCCAGCCGGCCTCACGCAGGGCGATCGGCGCCAGCATCAGCAATTGCAGCACCATGCTCGACCAGTAGTACCCCACAGGGTCAAGGCCCACGCGCGAGACTGCTACGGCGTCCCACAGCGTGTAGCTCGCGATGACGACGCCGACTGCGGAGCCGTAGACCACTCCCCTGCCGAGTCGCGCGCGATCGAGTTCGGCACCGCGCACGCCCGCGAGTCCGATGACGACGACGCCCGCGACGACGAGAGCGGCGCCGACGAGGGCCAGCAGTCCCGGTCGCTCACCCAGCACGAGAACTGCGGCAACGACGCTCAAGAGCGGGCCGGTGCCACGCGCCAAGGGATAGACGACCCCCACGTCGGCGAGACGATAGGCGCGCTGCAGCAGCAAGAAGTAGCCGACTTGCAGCACGGCGCTGCCCAGCACGAGCCACCACTGCCATCCGACGGCGGGCGGACTCGAGAGCAGCACCGGGAGTGCGACCGGGGCGAAGACCACCACCCCGAGCGCGAGTGCCACAGTGAGGAATGTGGCGCCACTCGTGCCCGCACGTTTCATGGCGAGGTTCCACGTCGCGTGCGCGACGGCGGCGCCGACGACGAGCAGGGCGGCGATCAATTGGAGACGCGCGTACCGATCTGCTCGCCACGAATCGCGCGTGCGATGTTGCCCTCGGGTTCCATGCCGAAGACGACCATGGGCATGGCGTTGTCCATGCAGAGCGAGAAGGCAGTCGAGTCGACCACCTTGAGCCCCTTCACGAGCGCCTCCTGGTACGTGACTGCCGAGAGCTTGCGAGCGTCAGGGTTGCGGCGCGGGTCGTCGTCGTACACCCCGTCAACGCCGTTCTTCGCCACGAGCACCTCGCTCGCGCCGATCTCGAGCGCGCGCTGCGCGGCGACGGTGTCGGTCGAGATGTTGGGAAGACCAGCTCCGGCGCCGATTATGACTACGCGACCCTTTTGGTGGTGACGCTCGGCCCGTTGAGTAATG
>SXMH01000123.1 GCA_005777405.1 Actinomycetota bacterium | reverse complement strand
GAGGTCATGGGTATCGACCGCGACTTCCCCCGCGCCTTCGCGAAGAGTCAAGATGCCGCGTACGGCGGGCTTCCCGACTCCGGTGTCGTCTTCGTCTCGGTGGCCGACCGCGACAAGCGCGCGATCGTGCTGCCGGCTCGCCGCCTCAGCCAGCTTGGCTTCTCGCTCTGGGCGACCTCCGGCACCGCCGAGGTTCTCGCGCGATACGGGGTCGAGGCGCGCATCGTGCCCAAGCACTTCCAGGCCGCAGACGATGAGCGCTCGATCGTCGATCTCATCAATGCCGGCGAGGTCGACGTGGTCATCAACACTCCCAGTGGCCGCACGGCTCGTGCTGATGGCGTCGAGATCCGCACGGCGACGGTTGCCGCCGACAAGCCGCTCTTCACGACGATCGCGCAAGTGGGCGCGGCGGTGGCTTCGCTGGAAATCGGCGACGAGCCCGTCACCGTGACGAGCCTGCAGGACTACGCGGTCGCGAGAGCGGCGCGGCCATGATCGACTTCGGCACGCGGCTGCGCCAGGCGGTGGATGCCCACGGCAGGCTGTGCCTCGGCATCGACCCGCACAGCTCGCTGTTGCAGACGTGGGGACTCCCCGACACCGCGGCGGGAGCGCGTTCCTTGGCGTTGCACGCGGTCGAGGCCGCTCGCGGTCGCGTCGGCATTGTCAAGCCGCAAGCGGCATTCTTCGAGCGCTTCGGGGCCGCCGGCTACACCGTGCTCGAAGAGGTCATCGCCACTGCCCGCGCGGCGGGCTTCGTCGTCATCGCCGACGTCAAACGCGGCGATATCGGTTCGACCGCTGCCGCCTACGGCGCCGCATGGCTCTCGCCGGGTTCACCGCTCGAAGCTGACGCCATGACGGCAGTCGCGTATCAGGGTCTCGGCTCGCTCGATCCGGTCATCGAGATCGCCCTCGAACACGGCAAGGGCGTCTTCGTGCTCACCGCGACGTCGAACCCCGAAGGCAGGGGAGTGCAGCAGTCGGTGAGCGGTTCCGGTCGCTCCGTCGCCGGGCAGCTGGCGCGCGACGTGGCTGTGCGCAACGCGGGCAAGACGGGATGGGGCTCGCTCGGCGTCGTCATCGGTGCGACCGAGCCGATCACCACGAGCGGAATCGACCCGGTGCTGCTGCAGCACACCCCCGTGCTCGGGCCCGGGTTCGGATACCAGGGCTCGCGACTCTCGCAGCTCGACGAGATCTACGGTGTCGCTGCGGGCTCGGTGATTCCGACCGTCACCCGCAGCGTGCTGGCTGCCGGACCCGAGGGTTTGGCGGCGGCCCTCGACGCTCATCGAGCGGAGCTGGCGGCGTGACCAACGGCATGCCCGACGTCGACCGCAGCGCGGCGTCTCGGGCCGCAGTGGCGGCGCGTCGCGCTCGCGCGGCCGTCAAGCAGGCGGTGCGCGCGGGCGACCGATCGGCACGCGACGTGGCTCAGGTCGCGTGGCGCGACGCGTCGAGCCCTGAGGCGGGCCTGCGAGTGCCAGAGCTACTCATGTCGCTGCAGGGTTTCGGTCCGGTGCGCACGGCAGACGTGCTCGATCGACTCGCGATCTCGCCTGTGAAGAGACTCGGCGGTCTCGGCCCGCAGCAGCGTCAACGCCTCGATGACTGGCTGCGGCAACGTGATGAAGCTCGAGGCGCCGGTCGACTTGTGGTGCTAGCGGGCCCCACCGCGGTCGGAAAGGGCACGGTCTCCGCCTACATTCGCGAACAGCATCCTGATGTTCTCTTGAGCGTCTCTGCCACGACACGCCCGCCTCGACCGGGCGAAATCGACGGCGTGCACTATTTCTTCGTGAACGATGCGGAGTTCGACCGCATGATCGCCGACGGCGAGCTGCTCGAGTGGGCGGTCGTGCACAACCGCTCGAGATATGGCACTCCGCGACCGCCCGTTCAGCGCGCTCTCGATGACGGTCGAAGTGTGCTGCTCGAGATCGATTTGCAGGGTGCACGTCAGGTGCGCGAGACGATGCCAGAAGCGCTCCTCGTCTTCCTCCTCCCTCCGAGCTGGGAGGAGCTCGTACGGCGACTCATCGGCCGCGGCACTGAGTCGCCGGAGGAACAAGCGAGACGACTGGAGACCGCGAGGGTCGAGCTTGCAGCGCAAGATGAGTTCGACGAGCTCGTCGTGAACGATGAGGTACGACGTGCGGCGCAAGAGGTCGTAGACTTGCTGATAGTGCCCAGCGACGGCGTGCGGCCTCCCGGCCGCGCCGGCTCGGGCGCGACGACGACCGGAGCAGGCCCGCACTGACGGGCCGGAACGAGAGCGAGACACCCATGGCCGACAAGAACTCGGGCATCATCGAGCCCCCCATCGACGAACTCCTGTCGAAGGTCGACTCGAAGTACCAGCTGGTGATCTTCGCCTCGAAGCGTGCGCGCCAGATCAACGACTACTACGCCGACCTGCACGAGGGTAGTCTCTTCGACAACGTCGGGCCGCTCGTCGACTCGACCGTGGAAGACAAGCCGCTCTCGGTCGCCCTGCACGAGATCAACGAGGACAAGCTCGTCCTCACGCGCAACGTCGACTGAGGTCATCGGCATGGTCGAGGCGTCGGCGTCGACTGAACGACTGACCGTCGTCCTCGGCATCACCGGCGGCATCGCGGCGTACAAGGCCGTGGGTGTGGCGCGCGCTTTCGTGCTCGCCGGCCATGACGTGCATATCGTCGCGACCGAAGGTGCCTTGCGCTTCGTCGGGCGACCCACTCTCGAAGCCATCAGCCGGAATCCGGTGCACACCGACCTCTACGAAGGGGTCGCTGAAGTTCGTCATGTCGCCTTGGGGCAGAGCGCCGACCTCATCGTCGTCGCACCGGCGACGGCGCATACCTTGGCGTCGCTCGCTGCCGGATTGGCAGGCGATCTGCTCGGCACCACGATCCTCGCGAGCACCGCGCCGCTCGTCGTCGCCCCCGCGATGCACACGGAGATGTGGCAGAACCTCGCGACCCAAGCCAATATCGCCACGCTTCGTTCACGGGGTGTCACGATCGTCGGCCCTGCCGATGGCCAACTCACCGGCAGCGACAGTGGACCGGGTCGCATGGTCGAGCCCGAGGCACTCGTGAGTGCAGCGCTGGGAGTGCTCGCGCCGCGTGATCTCGCGGGCAGGAGCATCCTCATCTCGGCGGGGGGCACGCGCGAACCTCTTGATCCGGTGCGATTCCTCGGAAATCGCTCGAGTGGTCGACAGGGCGTCGCGCTGGCGACAGCCGCGCGCGATCGCGGTGCGGATGTCGTGCTCGTCGCTGCGCACCTCGAGATGGCGCCGCCGGACGGCATCACCGTGGTCCCCGTCGGAACGACTGAGCAGTTGCGCGACGCCATGCTGCAGCAAGCGGCAGTCGCTGACACGGTCATCATGGCCGCAGCGGTCGCTGACTTCCGACCCCTGGCTGTCGCCGAGGGGAAGATCAAGAAGGATGCTGTGGGCGACGAGCTGGTGCTGACGCTCGAGCGCACGCCCGACGTGCTCACCGAGATCAGCGCAGCACGTCGCGATGGGCAGCGCATCGTCGGTTTCGCCGCCGAGACGGAGCCCGACCCGGTTCGGCTCGTCGAGATCGCCACAGAGAAAGCTCGACGCAAAGGCGTCGACCTTCTCGTGCTCAATCATGTCGGCTGGGAGCACGGCTTCGGCGCTGTGACCAACAGCGTCATCATGATCGACCGCACCGGTACCGTGGTGGGTAAAGCTGATGGCGACAAGCTGTCGGTGGCGCACCGTATCCTCGACCACCTGCGGTGACCCGGGCCCGTCACGACTCGCGAGAGCCGTGAGCATCGCACGGTGACGCCCGACAGGCGCACGCTCCGACTACGACGACAGGAACCACCTCTTCATGACCTCGCTGCGACTGTTCACCTCCGAGTCAGTGACCGAGGGGCATCCCGACAAGATTTGTGACCAGGTCTCCGACAGTATTCTCGACGCGCTGCTCACGGTCGATCCCCACAGTCGCGTGGCTGTCGAGACGCTCGTCACAACGGGGCTCGTGCACGTGGCGGGCGAAGTGACGACGAGTGGCTATGTCGATATTCCCGGCATCGTGCGGCAGCGCATCACCGACATCGGCTACACCTCGAGCGACGTCTGGTTCGACGGGCGATCCTGCGGAGTATCGGTCTCGATCGGCGAGCAGTCTCCCGACATCGCGCAGGGCGTCGATGCCGCCTTCGAGTCTCGCGAGGGCACGAGCACCGATGCGAGCGATCAGCAAGGCGCGGGCGACCAGGGACTCATGTTCGGCTACGCGACGACCGAGACCGAACAACTCATGCCGCTGCCGATCTGGCTCGCGCACCGCTTGAGCGAACGACTGGCCGCCGTGCGTAAGGACGGCGTGCTCGACTATCTCGCACCCGACGGCAAGACCCAGGTGACAATCGGCTACGAGGGCTCCACGCCTCGCACTGTCGAGACCGTTGTGCTCTCGACGCAGCACGCGCCCCGAGTCAGCACCGAGCAGTTGCGCGACGAGGTGCGGCGCGCCGTCATCGATCCCGTGCTCGAGGCAGCGGGATTCGATTCGTCGTCACCGCGAGTGCTCATCAATCCCACCGGTCGCTTCGACGTCGGCGGACCACACGGCGACGCGGGCCTCACCGGCCGCAAGCTCAGCGTGGCCCCCTACG
>SXMH01000122.1 GCA_005777405.1 Actinomycetota bacterium | reverse complement strand
GTGCTCGAAGAGGGTCGCCTCACCGATGGTCAGGGTCGCGTTGTCGACTTCAAGAACACGGTCATCATCATGACGACCAACCTCGGCACGAAAGACATCACGGGTGGCCCCGTGGGCTTCACGCTCGAGGGCAACACGGCTGCGACCTACGCCGCGATGCGCGGCAAGGTCGTCGAAGAGCTCAAGAAGCACTTCAAGCCCGAGTTCTTGAACCGCGTCGACGAGACCATCGTCTTCCCGCAGCTCAACCAGGATGAACTGCTGCAGATCGTCGACCTCTTCATCAAGCGACTGCGCGAGCGCCTGCTCGACCGCGACATGACGATCGAGGTGAGCGAGCCTGCGAAGGCTCAGCTCATCAAGGTCGGTTGGGATCCGACGCTCGGAGCCCGCCCCTTGCGTCGCGCGGTGCAGCACGAGATCGAGGACGCGCTCAGCGAGCGCATTCTGCACGGTCAGCTCAACTCGGGCGACCACATCGCGGTCGACTACGTCGACGGAGAATTCACCTTCGTCACGACGCAGAAAGAGCTCGCGGCCGTCGAAGCCGGCAGCGCTGCTGCCGAGCTCGACCCGGTCGACTAGGCGCCACCACTCGTCACCCGCTCAGCCCTAGGCTGGGCGGGTGACGAGAACCGGCTTCCACGTGCGGCGAGCGCGCACGAGCGACGTGCGCAACATCAAAGATCTGGTCGAGCCGCTCGTGCAGCAGCGCATTCTGCTCGGCAAAGACCTCGTCGTGCTCTTCGAGTCGGTGCAAGAGTTTCGCGTTGCCGTCGACGATGAGACAGGCGACGTCATCGGCTGCGGCGCCCTTCACGTCATCTGGGAAGATCTCGGCGAGATTCGCACGCTTGCCGTCGCCGACGGTCACCTCGGTGCGGGAGTCGGCCACGCGTTGCTCGGTGCGCTCGAGGACGACGCGCGTGAGCTCGGCATCCGTCGCCTGTTCTGCCTGACCTTCGAAGTCGACTTCTTTCAGCGTCACGGTTTCGAGCACACGGGCGAGCAGTTGCTCGTCGACCAAGACGCCTACCTCGAGCTGCTGCGCTCACCTGACGAAGGCGTGGCCGAGTTTCTCGACCTCTCGCGCGTGAAGCCCAACACGCTCGGCAACTCGCGCATGATGAAGACGCTGTGAACCTCGATCGCGTCTCGCTCGGCCTGCCGGGCGCCACCGAGCCGGGCGTCATCGCCACGGTAGCCCGGCACGCCGAGGCAGCGGGTTTTCGAGCCCTCTGGCTCAACGACACCCCGACCGGCGATGCTCTCGAGGGACTCGCGGCAGCAGCTGCGAGCACCTCGACTCTCGGGCTTGCGACGGGAGTCATCCCGCTTGATCGCAGGCCCGCCGCGACGCTCATCGCCCCGCTGCGGGCCTTGCCTCTGGATCGGGTGACACTCGGCATCGGTTCGGGAGCCGGACGCTCGGGCGTGCTCGACCGCGTTCGCGCAGGCGTTGAAGAGTTGCGAGCCGCAATCGAGATACCGATCGTCGTCGGAGCTCTCGGGCCGGCGATGCGCGAACTCGCCGCGCGCACCGCCGACGGCGCTCTGCTGAGCTGGCTGCGCCCACAGGATGCTCGCACCGCGATGGCGGAACTCCGACGTGATGCGGCCGGCCGCTCGGTGCGCGGCGTGCTCTACGTGCGGGCAACCGTGTCGGCAGACGCCCGCGAGACTCTCGAGCGTGAGGCAGCGCAGTACGCCTCGTATCCGAACTACGCCGCGCATTTCGCACGCACTGGTGCGACCGCCATCGAGACCACGATCGACGGCGCCGCCGACCTGGCCGCGCAGGTCGAGTCGTACACCGACGAGGTCGACGACGTCGTGCTGCGCGCGATCACGGCAGGTTCAACCGAGCGCGAGCTGCTGGCCTTCATCGATGAGGTCGCTCGGGCCTGAGCCAAGCGGCCCCCGGGCCACTGCACGGTGCCGCCACTGAGTCAGGGCCTGCTGTGAGTCAGTGCCTGCTGTGATTCGCGGGCCACGCCGTGCGAGCATCCCGCATCGACGCGACGGCGGGCCTACCCTGTGGGCATGTCGACGCTGCGCAACCCGGTCGGGCCGCTGCCGCCGCAGGTGTACTGGCGGCGGCGATTGCTGCTGGGCCTCGGGCTGCTGGCCGTCATCATCATCGTCGTTCTCATCATCGTGCGCCCCGGCGCAGGCGAGCCCGGAGCCGAGCAGACGCCCGCGCCGCAGTCCACGTCGACTGATGCCGCGAGCCCCGGCGCAAGCCCCGCTGCTGCAGCCGCCGGAGCCTGCGCTGAAGGCCAAGTCGAGGTGACGGCGGTCACCGACGCATCGTCATACCCCGATGACCAGCGGCCACTGCTCTCGCTCACGCTGCTGAACACGGGCACGACCGCCTGCACCATGCCAGCAGGCACTGATGTGCAGGAGTACCTCATCGTCTCGGGCAGCGACCGCATCTGGTCGTCGACCGACTGCCTGCGCAACCCCAGCGCGGCCGAGGTGACGCTCGAGCCGGGTGTGCCGCTCTCGAGCGACCCCTTCGAGTGGAGCCGCACGCGATCAAGCCCTGACGACTGTGAAGCCGAGCGCGACCCCGTGGTCGCGGGCGGCGCGACCTACCGCCTCAGCGTCACGGTGGGCGGCATTGCGAGCGACGGCGACGTGCCGTTCATTCTCGAATAGCGCGCATGATGCGAGGGCGGGTCGCCGCGTAGGCTGGTCGGGATGCCCAAGAAGCGCAACCCGAAGACCCCCCGTTACTCTGGCGCGAGTCGCCGCGGTTCTGCCGCCGGTGCTGCCGCGCTGCCCGAGTCGACACTGCCGCCCGAGCAGCAGCTCGGCGCCGCGCTTGAGCGTCAAGACTCTGCAGCGGTCGCGTTTGCGCTGCGCCACGACCCGGTGATCGTTCCTCTGCTGCCGGTCGAGGGCGAGCCGCAAGTGCGGGTCTTTCGTCGCGGTGAGGCCGACAAGTACATGCTGCTGCTGTTCTCGAAGCCTGAGCACTATGTGGCTATGGTGCCGAGCGAGCCCGAGCACCGGGTGCTCGCCTACGACGCCGCAACTCTGGCCGACTTTCTTGAGCAGAACCTCGGAGTGCTCGAGGCGGTGTGGTTCGACGTGGCCGGGCCGCACGCGATGCAGGCCGAGCCACAGGACGTGCTCGACGCGCTAAAGCTTAATGTGGACTAACTCCGTGTCCCCCGAAGTGAGGACGATCTCTGAGTAGAGATTGTGCCGAAAGTACCGATAGCGTGAACCATATTCACCCCTCAAGTCTTGGAGCTTCCATGAAGCGCTCGTTCAGAACGACAGCAATCGGAGCCTGCGGAGCGGCCGTTCTCGTGGCGAGCGCTGTCGCTGTAACCCCCGCCTACGCCGCACCTTGGGACGGCAACGACATCGTATTCGGCCCTGGCGATTGGGATGTTGAGAATTACGACTTCGCCATGGATGATGTCTATCTCGTGTTCCCCGACACGTCGACCGAGTACACCGACATTTGGGATGGCGCGGGCCAGACTACTATCTTCGCGCCAAGCCTCGGCATCAATGACGAGACAGTGTTTTGCGAGAACGATTTTGATGTCGACGTTGAGGTCGAGGCAGGCACAGGAGACCTGGTCTTCACCTGCATCGCGGCGAACGCTGCCTTCGCAGTAGCCGACGTCAGCGTGGTCTCAGAAATCCGCGTGCTCGCAGGCGGAGAGGTTGTGCGTTTCTTGACGACCATCACCAACAACAGTGACGCCGACATCGAGATCGACTCGGTACAGGTCGAGACCGACTTCGGTTCCTCGGGTGACCTGTGGAACTACGGCAACCAGTCGGATGCGATTCTGCCTGTGCCCGCTGAAGAGGACGGTACTGACTACTCGACTCAGCTTAATGAGGCCGAGGCGAAGTGGATCGTCCACCGTGAGGAAGATGACGCCCCGGGCGGCATCATCATCGGCACCAGCGACTCGACAGCTACGGCGCAGTGGTTGCAAACTGATGGTGACACCTACTCGTTCGAGGTCCCCGCGTTCTCGATTCCTGCCGGTGAGTCTCGCGCGGTTGTCAGTTTCGTCAACTGGGACCCGCAATCGCTGATCGACGGTGACTACAACAACGACGGCGACGATCAAGAGTTGCTCGACCTTTCCGCGGACGCGGTGGTCTCTTCGATGTCGACCTTTGACTCCCTTGACGGTCTCCTTGCATCGGGCATCGACGCTCCGGTCGTGAACTGGGTTATTGTTCCGGTCGAAGAGGAAGAAGAGGAAGAAGCCGAGGAGCCTGAGCTCGCCGATACCGGTGTCGCCGAGGTGACTGGCCTCGTGTTTGGCGCAATGGTGCTGTTGGTGGGTGGCGCTGTGCTCACTGCGCGTCGTCGCGTCCGCGCCTAACGACACGCCGCCTTCTCCAAGGTTGGGGCGGGTTTCCCTCGGGAGCCCGCCCCGAGTCATGCGTGCTTAGAAGTCGGGGGCGTCGACGCGTTCGTCGCTCGCGCTCGCGAACGCGAGACGCACGGCTTCGCGCAAGTGTCCGGCCCCGGAATCGACCAGGGTTCGGTAGCCGAGCCGGCGCGCTTCGGCCGCGCGCTGGGGGCTGCCGGCGACTCCGCGAATCTCGCCCGCGAGGCTGATCTCTCCGATAGCGGCGAGGTGGGCATCCAGCGCCTTCTCGCGGCGGGCGCTCGCGATGGCGAGAGCGATGGCGAGGTCGGCGCCGGGTTCGGTAAGGCGGATGCCGCCGACGGTCGAGACGTAGACGTCGAAGGTTGAGAGCGGCAAGCCGCAGCGTCGTTCGAGCACGGCCAGCAGCATGGCGACGCGAGACGAGTCGACGCCGTTGACGACGCGGCGCGGTTGCGGCGCGCTCGACGCGACCACGAGGGCTTGCACTTCGACGGGGAGAGCGCGGCGACCTTCCATGGCGATGGCGACGCACGTGCCGCTCACGGGAACTCCGGCGCCCGAACGGAACAGCGCGGAGGGGTCGGCGACCTCGGCGATGCCGTCGCCGGTCATCTCGAAGCAGCCGACCTCGTCGGTGGGGCCGAAGCGGTTCTTGTGGGCGCGCACGAAGCGCAATGCTGTTTGGCGATCACCCTCGAACTGGCACACGACGTCAACGAGGTGCTCGAGCAGTCGCGGCCCGGCGATCGAGCCGTCTTTCGTCACGTGGCCGACGATGACGACGGGAAGGTCGCGCTCTTTCGCGACCCGGATGAGCGTGGCGGCGACCTCTTTCACTTGCGAGACGCCGCCGGCGAGCCCTTCGACGAGCGACGATGACACCGTCTGCACACTGTCGACGATGAGCAGTTCGGGCTTCACCTCGTCGAGCTGGCCGAGAATCGTCGCGAGGTCGGTCTCGCTCGCGAGGTACAGCTCGTCACTGAGAGCACCCGTGCGCCCGGCCCGCAGGCGCACTTGGGCCACACTCTCCTCAGCGCTGACGTAGAGCACGCGCCGACCAGAGTGCGCCGCGCGAGCGGCGACCTCGAGCAGCAGCGTCGACTTGCCGACACCGGGCTCGCCCGACCGCAGAATGGCGGCGCCGGGCACGATGCCGCCGCCGAGCACTCGGTCGAATTCGCCGATGCCCGTGGGGGAGTGGCTCTCGGCGCGCGCTTCGATCGAGGTGATGGGGCGAGCGGCGCGACCCGCGGAGGGGCGGCTCGCGGTCGTGCGCGGCTGAGCGGGAGCATCCTTCTCGATGACCGTGCCCCACTGCTGGCACTCACCGCACCGGCCAGCCCACTTCAGGGTTGTCCAGCCGCACTCGGTGCAGACGAAGTTCGCGGTGGGGCGGGCCATAGTGACCTCAGACTACGACGCTGCTCCGACAGCGCGGGCCCGCCTGTTAACAGCACCCGCGAACGCCGACTCCCATACGCGATAGCCGAGCGCCGAGGGGTGAAATTGATCCCACGCGAACTCGGGCCACTAACCCCAGCCGCGGCGCCGCTCGGTCACGCGATGCAGGGGAGCGAAGGCGAGCCCGCGCGATCGTACGAGCTCGGCGATGATGTGCGAGGCGCGCGCGGCGTCGGCCTCGCGGGCTCCGACGTGGAAGCAGGGCAGGTCGGCGACGATCGCATGGGGCGGGAGAGCATCCACGAGCCGAGCGAACTGCTCGGTGAAGCGCACCTCATCGAACGCGGCCATGTCGTTCGCGCCGATGGCGACAGTCACGAGGTCGGGCGATAGCTCGGCGAGCAAGGGCAGTTGCCGGTCGAGTGCGTCGTCGAGTCGAGCGCCGTACCGCGAGAGATTCATGACGCGCACCGTGCGGCCGGTGTGACGCGCGAGTCGCCCTGCGAGGAGCCCGACGTAACCCCGATCGAGACCGCGGGCGCCGATGCCCTGTGCGGCCGAGTCGCCGATGGCGACGTAGAGCAACTCGCCCTCGATCGATGCCCGGCGCTGCCACGCGCGCGCTCGCGCGGAGGTGAACGGCGTGCGCAGCGACCAAGCCATGACCGCATCGTATCCGCGCCGTGGATGCTCTCCGCCTGTCCCGCTCAGTTCGACCCGCCCTGCGCGCTGTACTACACTCGTCCGCGGTGACGTGTCCGAGCGGCCGAAGGTGCAACTCTCGAAAAGTTGTGTAGGGTAACCCCCTACCGTGGGTTCAAATCCCACCGTCACCGCCATCTCGAAGGCCCCAGAGCTGCATGCTACGGGGCCTTCGGCATATTCCAGCACCGTGACGCCACAATCAGCCGCCTGGTCCAACGGTGTCGATCGGTGCGCCATCGCCATTTTCAGGCAGGTCGCCTCGTTCGACGGGGCCGTCGGGCGCGTCCGGCAGGTCGGAGAAGAGAGCGTCGAGTTCTGCGTTCGAGGGCACTCGCACCGCCTGCGCCGCAGTGAGCAGGTCAGCTCCGGGGGCGCCATTGCCACCGATCACGACGATGAGCGCTTCATCGCGCACCGCAACGTACTCGTGCACGCCGCCGCCCGTTCGATGCCATACGCCCTCGACGTAGGTGCAGGTCACCGGTTCATCGGGCGCGTCTGCGAGTGGAGTCTGCGCGCAGCTTTGCGCTGTCATGTCGCCACGGTCGGTTCGGATCGTGACCATAGCCCCGGTGGCCTGGTTGAACCAGGTCGCCGACATCCCGTCGGCCGCGCCGGGCCCCACTGACTGCGGAGCCAGGTCGTAGCCCTCGATCGTCGTCGTGTAGACGAGATCGGGGGCGATGCCGACTGCGTTCGCTCGTGCGGCGATGGTGTCAGGGTTGGCCGGGTTCGTGGAGGCGCAGCCGCCGAGCATCACGACGAGAAGCGTGGTGGCCGCGATCGTCGTCACCGGCCCCTGCATTCGGTACAGGCGTGGTCGAGTCACGAAGTAATACTCGCGTATGCCCGGAGCGATCCGGCCATTCGCACACAACACAGTGACACCCTCGACCTCGCGAGGGCGCGAGAACTACTGCCAGTGCGGGTAGTGCGCCTCGACGACGTTGCGGTGCGAGCGCACGCGGCTCTTGAGCCAGTTGACGCCGAACACGGGGTGCAGCGGGTTGTCGGGGTCAAGCGTCACGCCGTTCGCCTCGGCGGCGAGGTCGGCGGGGAGCTCGATCGTCGGAATCTCGGCGTCGAGCGCTGGCCCGAAGAAGAACGGCACTGAGATGCGGGTGTCGCCCGCCTCGGGTGATTGCACGCGGTGCAGGGTCGCCTTGAGGTAGCCGTTGGTCGCGATCTCGAGCAGCTCGCCGATGTTGACGACGAAGGCGCCGGGCACCGAGGGGGCGTCGATCCACTCGCCGTCTTTCTCGACTTGCAGGCCGCCCTTGCCGTCTTCGACGTAGAGCAGCGTCAGCACACCGAGGTCTTTGTGGGCGCCGACGCCCTGCGTGCTCTCGGTGCGTTCGCGGCCGGGGTAGCGGGCGATCTTGAGGTGCGGCGAGGCGTTGCCAGCGAAGGCCGCGTCAAAGGTGTCGGCGGGGGCACCCAGCGCCTCGGCCCATGAGCGCAACAGCGTGACACTGATCTCGCCGAGGCGCTCCATCCACTCGGTTGAGACTTCACGCAGGGCGGGCAGCTCGGCGGGCCAGAGGTTGGGACCTTCGAGCGCCCAGAAGTCGGGCACTCCCTCGGCGAGCGGCACAGCATCCCGTTCGGCGCCGATGTCGATCTGTTCGCGCCAGTCGGTCGCGCCCTGCGTGAGTTCGCCGCCCATTCGGGTGTAGCCGCGGAAATGCGGGCTGAGCGTGTTCTCGATGGCGAGCTTCTGCTCGACCGGCAGCGCGAAGAAGTCGTGCGCCGTCTGCATCATGCGAGCGATGAGCTCGTCGCTCAGGCCGTGCCCGACGAGGTAGAAGAAGCCAACCTCGTGAGTGGCCGTGCGCAGTTCGTCGCGAAAGCGGGCGGCATCGTCGGCGGAGCCGTCAAGAAGGGAGAGATCGAGGATGGGAAGCGTGCGCATGAGAAACCTGTTCTGGTGAGAAGTTGTTGTCGGGAGCGGGCGCAAGGAAGGCGCACCGGAGAGCTAGTTCGGTGAGGGAACTAGCGACAACAGCAACAACAGAGCAGTGCGTTCACGGTGCATCCGACGCTAGCAGAATCTTCTGACCGCTCACAGCGGGCCTCCGTACCCTGAGCCCATGACCGCACTCGTGGATGCCCCGCTCACCATGCTCGACGGCCGCGAGACGAGCTTCGCCGAGTTCGCGGGCCGCGTCGTGCTCGTCGTCAACGTCGCCTCGAGGTGCGGGCTCGCGCCGCAGTACGAGCAACTCGAGGCGCTGCAGCGACAGTATGGCGACCGAGGCTTCACCGTGCTGGGCGTGCCGTCGAACCAGTTCTTGCAAGAACTGTCGAGCGAAGACAAGATCGCCGAGTACTGCAGCACGACGTGGGGCGTCACCTTCCCCATGACCGAGAAGGCGAAAGTCAACGGCAAGAAGCGGCACCCGCTCTACGCAGAGCTCGTCGAGACGAAGGACGCCCACGGTCTCGCTGGCCCCATCACCTGGAACTTCGAGAAGTTTCTCGTGCTCCCCAGTGGCAAGGTGCACCGCTTCCGGCCCAACGTGAAGCCCGATGCGCCCGAGATCGTGCAGCTCATCGAAGCGAACCTGCCGGGCTGAGCATCCGTCGGATGATCCTCATAGGGTGAGAGCATGCTGCGCACTCTCGCCGTCGAGAACTATCGCTCACTGCAGCATGTCGTCATCGAGCTCGCTCCGCTGACCGTCGTCACCGGCGCGAACGGCAGCGGCAAGTCGAATCTCTACCGGGCTCTGCGGCTGCTGTCGGAGATCGTGCGAGCGGGAGCCCTCACCTCGCTCGCGGCGGAAGGTGGACTGCGCAGCGCTGTGCATGCTGGCCGACGCCAACGGGGTGAACCGATGGGTTTGCGACTCGGGTTCGCCGCAGATGAGCTGTCATATGCGATCGACTTGGGAATGCCCCAGCCTGGGGTGAGCCCCTTTCCTCTCGACCCCGAAGTGAAGAGCGAGGCCGTGTGGTCGGGGGCAACGCTGCGGCCGTCGACGATCGCGGCTGATCGCCGGTCGTTGCGCGTGCGCGTGCGGGGGGCGTCGGGTGACCTTGAGGTCGCCCCCTGGAGCGTTGCCGCGACCGAGTCGATGCTCGCCACGCTCGCCGACCCCGACACCGCTCCTGAGCTCTATGCCCTGCGCGAGCGCGCTCGACACTGGCGGTTCTACGACGCATTACGCACCGACCCCGATGCACCCGCGCGGCGACCCGGCCCCGCGACCTTCACGCCCGCTCTGTCGGGTGACGGCGGCACCCTGCCCGGAGCGCTCGCCACGCTGCTGCGTGTGGGCAACGCCGAGGCGTTGCAGCGCGCCGTGGCCGACGCCTTCGACGGAGCACAGGTCGAGATCGACGAGGATGACCGGGGCATCGCCCGCGTGTGCATGAGAACGCCCGGTGTCGGTCGCTCGTTCGAGGCCGCCGAGCTGAGCGACGGCACGCTGCGCTTTCTGCTGCTCGCCACCGCCCTGCTCGCGCCTCGACCGCCGGGGTTGCTCGTGCTCAACGAGCCCGAGGCGAGCTTGCATCCGCGCCTGCTGCCGGCCCTCGCCGAGCTCATCGCGCTCGCGGCCGAACAGACTCAAGTGGTGGTCGTGTCGCATGCCGCGGGCCTGGTCGACGCTCTGCGGAACGCCTCGAGAGTCATCGAACTCGAACGCGTCGGCGCCGCGACCACCGTGCGCGGGCAGCTGCCGCTCGAAATGCCCGCGTGGAGCTGGCCGAGCCGATGACGATCGCGTTGCTCACCGGCGCCGAGGCGTTCAGCGACCCGTGGCACGACTTCGGCGGCATGGGGGCAGCACTGGCTCCCCTGCTCGCACTGCGCGGCGAGGTCGCCGCGAGCGAGCAGGTCGAGGCCACCCTGGCGGCGTTGCCGTCGTCGCACCCCGAGCTGCTCGTGTTGTGCCTGGGCGATGATGGCGCCGATCGCGAGACGCCGAACCTCGCAGCGCGCGACGGCCTTTCCCGCTATCTGCACGAAGGCGGCCGGATGCTCGCCCTCCACGCCACCGCGACTGCCTTCCCGCGCTGGCCGCAGTGGCAGCAGCTGCTCGGCGGCCGGTGGCTGCCTGAGCAGTCGTTCCACCCGCCCTTCGGGCCCGCGGTGATCACCCTCGCTGACGGTCGAACGCTTGACCTCAATGACGAGCTCTACACCGACCTGCTCGTCGAACCCGGCGTCGAGGTGCTCGCGTGGCACGAGTGGCAGGGGCAGCAGCATCCGCTGTCATGGGTGCACCGCGTCGGAGACGGTCTGGTCGTCTTCGACGCTCTCGGGCACCTGCCCGACAGCTATCACCACGCCGACCGATTGCGGCTGCTGAAGGTCGAGCTCGATCTGCTGCAGCGGCGCTGAACAACGGCGCTGCCAACGGGCGCTGACACGGCGCGTGCGCGAACGCGCGGTTGACCCTGCGCTGACGCGCTGCTGGGCTGAGGGCATCCGTTCTCATCGCCGCGAAGGGCCGCACCGTGACCGCTGAACGCACCCCTGTTCTTGTCGACTGCGACACCGGCGTCGACGATGCCATGGCGCTGCTGTACCTGCTGCATCACCCCGCCGTCGAGGTCGTCGGCATCACGAGCGTGTTCGGCAACAACACTGCGGCTCGCTGCGCGCACAACTCGCTGCGCGTGCTCGAACTCATGGGGCGCACCGACATTCCCGTCGCGGTCGGGGCCGAGAACCCGCTTGTTGGTGAGGTGACGTACCTCGCGACGCACGTTCACGGCAACGACGGTCTCGGCGATTCGGGTTTGCCGCTCGAGGTGTCGACGCCGTTGAGCACCCTCACTGCGGTCGAGCTCATCGATGAGCTCTCGCGGCAGTACGCCGGGCGACTGCGCGTGCTCGCGGTCGGACCGCTCACCAACATCGCCCACGCGCTCGACGCGATTCCCGACCTCACCGAGCGCGTCGTCGACATCGTCATCATGGGCGGGGCGGCCGATGTCGCGGGCAATCAATCGCCCGCCGCTGAGGCGAACATCATCCACGACCCCGAGGCGGCTCGGGCCGTGCTCGGCGCAGAGTGGCCGAGCACCCTCGTTCCGCTCGACGTCACGATGACCGAGATCATCACCGAAGACCATCGCGCGAGACTCTCGGCGTCGAAGGCTCCCGCCGCGCATTTCGTCGCCGCGGTGAGCGACTTCTACTTCGGCGGGTACGGCTTCGACTCGTTCGGCGTGCGATGCTCACCCTGTCACGACGCCGTCGCCGCGGGCGTGCTCACCGGCGATGTCGTGCCGACCGTGTTTCCGCGCATCGGCGTCGAGGTCGACTGCACCGAGGGGCCGGGCCGAGGCGCGACGATCTGCGACACCCGTGGTCGCTACCGCGGCTTTCCCGACCAAGACGACGCGCGGTGCCGTGTGGCGCTCGTCACCGACGGCAGCTTTCCCGATCGACTCGTGGCGATGCTCACGGGAGCGGCCTCGCTCTGAGCCGGCTCAGACCTCGATCGCGCCGCCGCGCTCGGCGAGGTAACGGCGCAGACTGAGCTCGGGCTCGCTGCGCTGCCGTGCGCGATAGCCGGCGAAGTCGAGTTGCGCACGCAAGCTCTCACCCGCGCGCATGCGTTCGGCTTGCACGAGCTCGGTCTGTTGAATCTGCTGCGCCGCGTCGAGCACGCGCGGCCACTCGGCGGCGGCAATGAGCAGCACGCCGTCATCGTCGGCGGCGATGACATCGTCGGTGTGCACCTCGACGCCGTCGAGCCACGCGGTGCGCATCGACGCGCCAGCCGGTGGCACGCGGCGGGGCCCCGGAGGCATCGCCCCGAGGCTCCAGAGCGGCATGCCCATGTCGACGATTTGGGCGGTGTCACGGTGGCGACCCCAGATGACGATGCCGGCGAGGTCGGCGTTCTGAGCTTCAAGCGCGATGAGGTCGCCGACACAGGCTTCGTCGTGCCGCCCCCCGTTGTCGACGACGAGCACATCGCCGGGCGACGCGTCGTCAATGGCCTCGAGCAGCACGTCGACACTGCCCGCGTGCGTCACCGGCACCGCAGGCCCGGCGATGAGCATGCCCCGTCTGACGGGCACGAGCGTCACGGGCGCGAGGCGAATCGGCAGACCAAGCCGTACACAAGCATCGGCCAGTGGCGCTGTGGGCACTGCCGTCACTGACGTGGATGCTTCACTCGGCATATGTTGACTCCTCGGTTTGCGGGTGCCGACAGACTCGCACGCAGCGCGGCTCACCCGTGCGGTCCACTTCACTATCCGCGGACTGAAGGTGCTGCGAACTCTTGTACGAACGTATAACTTAAGTGTCTGGGGCGTCTCGACGAGAGGGAACAGCGTGAACAACGACACAACAACGATCGATTGGCGCCCGCCCGCCGCGCCTGCAGATGCGCTCTTCGGCTCGGGAGCGACACGGGCTGAGAGAGCTCTGGCGCTTGGCGCGGGAGCGATCGGGACTGCCATCGTCATCAGCGCAGCGATCATGACTGTCGGCGATCGTTGGTGGGTCATCCACTACGTGCTCGTGGCCATCGTCGCGCTCGACGTTCTCGGTGGCGTGGTCGCGAACGCGCTGAGCAGCGCAAAGCGCGACCACCACGGGCCACCAGCTGACCCGTCATCTCGGTCAGGACGCATTTCCCGGTCGCCCGCGCTGTTCACTGCCCTGCACGTGCAGCCGATCATCGTCGCGGTGGTGGTGCCGCCGCACTCGTGGTGGTGGGGCGTGCTCTGGTACGCCGTCATGCTGCTCGCCGTCGTGGTCGTTGTGCGTGTGCCGCAGTACCTTGCCCGGCCGGCGTCGTACGCCATCGCGATGCTCGTGGTGGTGAGCCTGCCGTTCGTCCCGGCACCCGAAGGCCTCGCGTGGTTGCCGCTGGCGCTCGTGCTCAAACTCGTCATGGCACACGCCGTGAGAGAAGAGCCCTACCGGCCGGCGGTGCAGGCGTGAGCCGCCACGTGCTCGTCACGGGCGGTACGCGGGGCATCGGAGCAGCGGTGGCTGAGCTCGCGCTCGAGGCCGGAGACGTTGTCACCGTTACCTGCCGAGAGGCATCGCCCGAGTCAAGAGAGATGGCCGAACGCTGGGGAGACCGCGTGCGGATCGAGATGGTCGATGCCGCCGATGTCGAGGCGGCCGCAGGGCTCATCGACCGCGCTGTCGCCGCCCACGGCCCCATCGATGCTGTCGTGGCGAATGCCGCGCAGATCGGCACCATCGGGCCGTTTCTTGACTCGTCCCTGCAGCAAGCGCGACGGTTGCTCGAGGTCAATGTGCTGGGAATCGTGGCGCTCGCTCAGGCAGTAGCTCGACACTGGGTCGCCAAAGCTCAGCCCGGCGTGATCGTGACGATGGGCTCTGTTGCGGCTCAGTCGGGCGCGCCGGGGGAGTACCCGGTATATGCAGCTTCGAAGGCGGCAGTGGACTCTCTGACTCGAGGGCTCGGTCGCGAGCTTGCACCGCACGGCATTCGAGTGGTGTGTGTGGCACCCGGCACTACCGATACCGCCATGCACGCGACTGCGGGTGAGCCTGGGCGTGCGGCGCGCATGGCTGCGCGGCTGCCCTTCGGCCGCGTCGCCCAGCCGGTGGAGGTTGCTCGCGCCGTGCTGTGGGCAACGTCGGATGAGGCCTCCTATGTGACAGCGACGACCATCACAGTCTCGGGCGGACAATAGTGGCCGAGGCATCGGCGCGGGGCCGTGAGCGCCGTGAGCAACTCGTGGCCGCGGGGGTCGCGTGCGTGATCGCTGACGGTTGGGCTGGAATCACTCACCGACGCGTCGCCGCTGGCGCACACGCCACGACGGGGCTTGTGCGCTATCACTTCGGCGATGTCGCGGGACTCAGGGCCGCCATCGCGAGCGCAGTGTGTGAGTCTCTAGCTCTGCCCGTGCCACCACGCACCATCGACCGTGATTCGTGGGTGCACGAGATCGCCCGCGCCGCCGATGACTTGAGCAGCCGACGCGATGATGCGGCTCTGCTCGTGCACGTCATGGTGGGAGCGCTCGCGTATCCAGAGGTCTCGGCCGTCGTGCGTGAGGCTCTGGCACACGTGCGCTCAGACATGGCACTCGCGCTGTCGCTTGTCGAGCCGCCGGTGCCCGCCGAGCGCGTCGATGATCTTGCGGCGACCATCGTCGGACTCCTCGACGGGCTGCTGCTCGGTGAACTCGTGGTGGGCGCTCCCCCCGGGGCTACGGCTCGACGTGTCGCCACGGCGCTCGATTCGCTACTCGCGTCGAGCTGAGGGAACTCAGTCCGCCACCCACTCCTTCGCGGCCTGCACCTCGGGGCCGATGATGCCGTGGCCACCCGGGCGCGTAAGCCGCGTGACACTCGCGCCATGGTCTGTCGCGCGCTGCTCGAGCACGTCGACGCTTGCGGCAGGAGCCATCGCGTCGGCTTCGCCGTTGAGCAGCAGCAGTTCGACCGGCAGGTCGTCGGCGATCGGATCGCGATCGCCGAAGGGGTACATGCCCGAGAACGCCACGACTCTGCCGACCGCGTGCGGGTGCAGCAGGGCAGTGGCGAGGGCGATGTTGGCGCCGTTGCTGAATCCGAGGGCGGTGAGAGGGGCATCCACGAGTCCGTAGCGAGCGCGCGCTGCCGCCACGAAGTCGGCCAGCTCGCCAGACCGGGCGATGACGTCATCGACGTCGAACACGCCCTCGCGCAAGCGGCGGAACCAGCGGTTCGCGCCACCTTCGCTCACGCGGCCGCGCGGCGAGAGCACCGCAGCGCCAGGCGCCACGGCCTCGGCGAGCGCGGTGATCTCGAGCTCGTTGCCGCCCGTGCCGTGGAGCGTCAGCACGACGGGAGCGTCGGGAGAGGAGCCCGGCGTGAAGAGGTGCGGCCAGGTGTCGAGGTCGATGTCGCTGTGGACGTCGCTCATGCGGCGACCTCCGGGTTGTTCTCCTCCGGCAGCTGCACGGGGATGACCGCGTGCTCGATCTGCTCGCGCGAGGGCTCGAGCCACGGCGGCAGCTTGAGCGAGCGGCCCAGTTCGAGCAGCGGCTCGTCGAGGTCGAAACCGGGGGTGTCGGTGGCGATCTCGATCAG
>SXMH01000121.1 GCA_005777405.1 Actinomycetota bacterium | reverse complement strand
CGCGACGGCTGGCTCCACACCGGCGACATGGCGTACCGCGATACCGACGGGCAGTTCTTCTTCGTCGACCGAAAGAAAGACATCGTGCGCCGCCGCGGCGAGAACGTGTCGTCACTCGAGGTCGAAGACACCATCAACGATCACCCCGCCGTGCTCGAGACCGCAGTGGTCGGAGTTCCGTCTGAGTTCACCGACGAAGACCTCTTGGTCTTCGTCGTGCCGCGCGAGGGGCACAGCGTGACGTTCGACGATCTCGCTCGCTGGACCGAAGAGCGCCTCGCGCGATTCAAAGTGCCGCGGTACTGGGCTCGCATCGACGCGTTGCCGAAGACCCCGACGCAAAAAGTCGAGAAGCACAGGCTCAGAACTCTCGCCGCCCAGCAATCGGCCGAGTACGACCACGAGCCCGCCGGTCGGCGCTAACCGAACCCTCTCATCCACAAAGGAGTGGCTGCATGAACAAGACCATGGACAGGCGTTGGGACCTCGCTGGCTCACTTGCCGTCGTGGCTCTCGGTATCGCCGTGATCATCGGGGCGTTGACCTACCCGACGCCCGAGATCGTCTTCGACGCGATTGGGCCCATGGGCTTTCCGCTCGTGCTCGGCACGTTTCTGGTGATCGGGGCGGCCGTGGTGAGCATCCGCACCATCATCGGTCTTCGGCGAGAGGGAATCTGGGCTGTCGCCGAAGGCACAGAAGACGAGCCCGAGCACCCCTCGGTGGGCTGGCGGGCGCCCGCGATCATCGCCGGCAGCTTCGTCTATCTGGCGCTGCTGCAGCCCGTGGGATTTCTCATCATGACGCCCATCGCGCTCTATGGAGCTCTGTGGGCCATGCAGTACCGCACCGTGCGGTGGCGCATCATCATCGCCGTCGCCTTCACGCTCGTGTCATTCGTGATCTTCACACAGGCGCTGCGCGTCCCCCTTCCCAGCGGTCTGCTCGACCCGCTGCTCTTCGCCCTCGGCCTGACCGCGATCTGACGCGGCGAAAGGACACCCCATGGAATGGCTCTTCGACGCGGTTGCCGCCTTTGGCGACGCGATCGCGCAGGGCGTCGGCGTTCTCGGCACCCCCACCATCTGGATCGCGATTGCCGTCGGTTCGATCCTCGGCATCATCTTCGGCGCCCTGCCGGGCATCGGCACCACGCTCGCCTACGCCCTCGTGCTCCCCTTCACGTTCGGCCTCGACATCACCACGACCATCGTTCTGCTGATGTCAGTGTCGGTGGGCGCGCAGTACGGCAACAGCATCCCCGCGATTCTCGTCGGGGTTCCCGGCACCCCTGCTGCAGCGCTCACGGTGCTCGATGGGTTCGCGCTCCACAAGAAGGGCGAGAGCGGTTTCGCGCTCGGCATCGCCTTCGTCAGCGCCATCTCGGGGCAGATCGTCTCAATCCTCTTCTTCATCGCGGCCATCATTCCGCTGGCAGGCCTCGCTTACTTCTTCTTGCAACCCGAGCTCTTTGCGCTGTATCTGTTTGGCCTCGTCGCCATCGTGTCGCTCACCGGCAACAACGTGCTCAAGGGCCTTCTCGCCGTCGGGTTCGGCCTGCTGTTGGCCGTCATCGGGCTCGACCCCGTGAACTTCACGCAGAGGTTCACGTTCGATCTTCCGTGGCTGCGCAGCGGCATCGAGAGCACCGTGCTGGTCATCGGGCTGCTCGCAGTCAGCGAACTGTTCCGGCAGACCCGCCAGCACTTCCAATGGAACTCCGGATCGACCGAACGATTCGACGCGAAGTTCCCGCGCTGGAAGCGCATTCGCCCCACCATCCCCGCCATGCTGGGCGGCACCGTCGTGGGCACCCTCATCGGAGCCGTGCCCGGCGCCGGCGCGACCCCGGCCGCCATGATCGCGTACCAGCAGGCGCGCGTGACGTCGAAGAACCCCGAGCTGTTCGGTAAAGGGGCTCCCGACGGCATCGCCGCCAACGAGGCATCGCAGAACGCCTCCAATTCGGGCGAGTTGATTCCCACGCTGGGCCTCGGAATTCCGGGCAGCGGTTCGATGGTGTTGCTGCTGGCCGCGCTCACACTCAACGGCTTCGTTCCCGGGCCGAATCTGGTGAGCGAATCGCCCCAGCTCTTCCACGCGGTCGTCGGCGGCCTTCTTGGCTCATCGATCTTCATCATCATCACCGGGTGGGCCATCGCGCGCGTGCTGCTCAAGCTGCTGACGATCAACCGCTCTGTCGTGATCGTGATGTCGCTCGCCACAGTGGTGGTGGGCGTCTACTCCCTGAACTATCGCGTGCTCGATGTCGTTCTGTGCTTCGCGGCGGGGGCGATCGGCTACTACATGCTCCGCTACGGATACTCGACCGCCGCCGCTGCTCTCGCCGTTGTGCTCGCAGCCGGGTTCGAGGCGAGTCTGCGACGCGGGCTCAGCATCTTCGACGACGACCTAGCCCAGTTCTTCGGGCGGCCCATCACCATCGTCGTCATCGTGCTCGCCATCGCGTTTCTCGTCATCGGCATTCGAAGAACCGTGCAGTTCCAACGGCAGCAGGCGGCCGAGCAGTTGGCTGCGATGTCGAGCGACGCGGCCACGACCGGTACGCCCCCGCCCAGCCTCGACCGTGCGGAGAGCACCGCGCCCCCCACATCGTCCACGCACACTGATGGAGACCGCTCATGACCGATCGCACTGCACCTATCGCCGTTGTGCTGGCGCAGTACCCCGACGACGAACGCGATCGTCGACAGGCAGCGGTACGTGCCGCTGCGCCCTCCGGGCGCGAGGTGATGTTCGTCGAGATCGAAGGATCGGTGTACCGCAAGGGGCTCACCAACTACCACCGCTCTCTCGTTGCTCCCCTCGTGGCCGATGCTGCGGTGCGGGCCGAGCGGGCTGGTGCGTGCGCGGTCGTGCCCTACGGCACTCTTGACCTCGGCATCGAAGAGGCACGTCACGCCGTCGACATTCCTGTCATGGGGCCGGGTCGCACGGGCACCAACATCTCGGCCAGTGTCGGGTCACGCCTGACCGTGCTGTGTTACGACGAACCGCACGTCATCATGTTCCGCCAGCTCGTGAGGTCGTGGAACGTCGCCCATCACATTGTGGGCATCCGGTCGGTGGATGTGCCGATCACCGAGATGGCGCGCGACGTCGAGCACCTCCGACGCCGCTTCGTGGAAACCGCGCATCGCGCGCTCGTCGAGGACGGCGCCGACGTGATTCTGCCACTCGGCATGACGATGGTGCCCGTGCTCATGAGTGCTCGCTCGCTCGCCGATGAGATCGGGGTGCCGGTGACTGATCCGCTTGCACTCACCCTGCATGCCGCCGACGCGCTCGCGTCGATCGGCTTCACCAACTCCCGCGTCGCGTATCCGCGCGTGGAGCTGTAGAACGCACCACCCCACCCATCCGCGACCCCTGTGTGCGGATGCACCTGAAGAGCAAGGAGGCTCTGCAATGAGAAACACGACAGCACTGCGATCAGCGGTCATCGGCGGCATCGTCGTCGCCCTGGCAGCCGGTTGCACCGCGGCACCCGGGTCTGACCCCGGAGCATCTGGACCAGACGAGCCGACGTTCGTCGACGGCAAGCTGGTTCCTCTCAACAGCGGGTTCCCTTCGGGTCCGTTGCAGATCATCGTCGTCGACGAGGCCGGCAGCGATGACGGCATCTACGCTCGGCAGTTTGCCGAGGTCGCTGCGAAGTACACCGACGCAGAGATTCGGGTGCTTGACCGTCCGGAGTTCGGGTCGACCTATGGCGCGTGGGAAGCTCTCGACTGGGCGAGCCAGCAGCGCAACGGAGACCAGGGCAACGTGGTGGTCGTCGCAACTCTTCCGGGATCGACGATCGACCTGCTCACGACTCCCGTCGGCGAAGAGCTCGGCGCCTCGATCGAGACGCTGAACACCGTGCTGCTCACCGAATCGGTGCCCTACATCATCACGTCGCGCGCTGATGCGCCGTGGGGAACGAGCTTCGCAGACATGCTCGAGTACGCCGCCGACAACCCGGGTGAAGTTCGCTACATCTCCCGCGGCCCTGGCGCCGGCCCCGACCTCGCGATGTCGAACTACTCTGACCTCGCCGGAGTCGAGTTCAACACGAGCGTCGGCGGTTCACACGCCGAGATCAACACTGCGCTCGGCGCGGGCGCGGGTGACATCGCTGTCACTCTGCCCGGTGCTGCGGCGCCGTTCATCGAAGACGGCAAAGTCGTCATGCTCACGTGCACGGGCAATGAGAACCCGTGCGCCGCGAACTTCGGCGACGAGGTTCCGAATGCCGCGAGCGTCATCGGTGGCATCGACAATGACCCGTGGGGCTCGAATCGCGGCCTGATCGCGCCGACCGACATTCCCGAAACGCATCATGCCTGGCTCGTCGCCCTCATGACTGCCGTCGTCGAAGACCCCGACTTCATCGAGGCGCGCACCTCGATTCCCGGCGTCGGCGTCGTGACGCTCGATAAGGCTGGCGCCGTCGAGCTTCAGGAGGCGGCGTACGAGGTCGCGTTCGACATTCTCGACCGCCTTGGTCAGATTCACCCCTCGGTCGAGCGCTAAGACCGAGCAGCACGGCGGCCCGCCCCACGTCAGGGGCGGGCCGCCTTCCCGACACCCCTTCGAACCAGTCCCGAAGCGCCGCCGGAAGGTTTCCCCATGCACGCGATCGACGCCCACGCCCACCTGATTTCGACGGATGCGATTGCCGAGCTGCAACGCGTGCTGCCCGACGCCGCACCCCGCGTGGAGCTCCGCGACGGCGAAACCTGGATCGTCTTTCCGAACGGTCGCGAGAGCGGGCCGATCCCGGCAGGTATGACCGACCCTGCCGTGCGGCTCGCCCACATGGATGCCACCGGCATCACGACGCAACTGCTGTCACCACCCCCTCCGTTCTTCGGCTATCGCCTCGCCGCCGAGCACGCCGCGATTCACTCTCGAATCGTCAACGATGCCGCGCGCGCACTCGCCGAGTCCGACCCGCGCCGATTCGCCGTTCTCGCGACACTGCCGCTGCAGTCGCCCACGGATGCCCTCCGAGAGCTCGACCGCGTCTGGAGCGACTCGGCAGTGCTTGGTGTCGAGGTCGGCGCGAACATCGCCGGCACTGCGCTCGACGACCCCGCACTCGAGCCGGTGTGGGCCGCGCTCGACGAGCGTGCGGCGATCGTGCTCGTGCATCCTGCTCCTGCAGACGGCCCTCAGTACGCACGGCATTTCACGCGCAACATCGTCGGTAATCCGGCAGATTCGACGCTCGCTATCGCCAACGTCATCTTCAGCGGTCTGCCCGACCGAAACCCGAACCTTCAGTGGGTGTTCGTGCACGGCGGCGGCTTCGCGCCCTTCCAGATCGGACGGTGGGACCACGCGTGGCGCACGCGCACGTCGCTCTCTCGATCGATTGATCGGGCGCCGAGCACCTATTTGCAGCAGTTCTACTTCGACTCGCTGACGCATGATCACGACGCTCTCGATCTCCTCGCGCGACGCGTGGGCTGGGACCACGTGGTGCTCGGCAGCGACTACCTTTTCGACATGGCAGACCCTGATCCCGCCGCATCGGTGCGCGCACACGACCTTGATCGCGCCACCGAAGATGCGGTGCTGGGCGGCACCATGACAGAGCTCATCGACCGGGTGCAACGACGCCGCGCGTGAGATTCTGGGCGGTCTTGCTGACCACGTTGACGGTGCAATTCGCCATCAACGCCTCCCGCCCGCTCGCCTCCTACCAGTCGATCGGGCTCGACGCCTCACTCGAGCAACTGGGGCTGATCGCCGCCGCCTTCGCGGTCGCTGGGGTGCTGCTGGCGATTCCCGTCGGCACCGCGGTCGACCGGCGAGGCTCGCGCCGTTTCGTACTCGGCGGCACCTCGCTCATTGCCGGTGCCTGCTTCGCCCACGCGCTCACGAGCAGCTTCGTGGTGATCGTGGTGTTGCAGCTGGTCTTCGGTGCCGGGCTCATTCTCGCCGCGGTCGGCCTGCAAACTCTCGTCGCGAGCATGGGCGACCCCGATCGCAGCGAGTGGCGATTCGGGATGTTCACCGCGACCGTTTCGATCGGTCAAGTGCTGGGTCCACTGGTCGGCGGGCTGCTCTCGGAGGGCGCGATCGCTGCCGGCCTCACGTCGCCCGACGATCCCTACGGCACCCGCACGGCCTTCGCGGTGCTGAGCGCCGTCGTCGCTCTCGCTGGCACGATCGCCGTGCTGCTTCCGGCCAGCCCGCCACGATCGTCGGCGCCGCCGCGACGCCCCATGGGCGGTTCAGTGCGCAGCGTGTTGCGATCGCCGTCGATGCTGCCGGCCATGTGGGCGAGCCTCGTCGTGCTGTGCGCCATCGACATCCTTGCCGTCTATCTGCCGGCCGTCGGCATCGAACGCGGCTGGAGCGTTGGATTCGTATCGCTACTGCTCGCGGTGCGGGCCGGGGCCTCGTTCGCGGTGCGTCTGCTGCTGCAGATCATCGTTGACCGTTTCGGTCGGCGATGGCCGCTTGTGTTTATGGGTCTCGGGGCGGCGATCGCCATCGGCGTTCTCGCCGCGCCTCTGTCTGCCGTACTCGCGGTCATCGCCATGCTCTTCGCGGGGCTGAGCCTCGGGCTCGCTCAACCGATGACGATGGCGTGGGTCGCCAGAGCCGCTCCGCCCGAGCTGCGAGGCACCGCCCTTTCGGTGCGACTGACGGCCAACCGAGTCGGGCAGATGACGATTCCGCTCGCAGTGGGCATCGCGGCCGGCTTCACGGGCACGGGGGTGGTGTTCGTCGTGCTCGCGATGCTGCTCGTCAGTTCGAGTGCGGTCGTAGCGCGATCGAAGCTCGCGTGATCGCAGAATGAGCCGCGGGTTGCTCAGTCGTGCCGCCTGACGCGCTTAGCGGCCCTTCTTCTTGTCTTGAGCGCGGCGCTGAGCGCGATTGACGGGCGCGGGGCCGCTGGGCGCCGCGGGCGTCTTCTGACCGAACGCGCCCGTGGACTGCTGGCCCTGCGCCGCGGGGCGACCGCCGGCTGCGGGCGTGCGGCCCGTCGCCGCGGCGGGCTGCGCGGGAGCGGCCTGGCCACCGAAGGCTGCCGACACCTGCTGCGCTGCCTGCGTGCGCGCAGCATCCGTCGGGGCTTGCAGCACCTGACCGCGCTGGTTACGCACCTCAACGTCGCCATCGGCCGACGGCGCCGAGTAGCTGAGGTTCTGCGGCGTCTGCGGCTGGTTGAGGCCCTTCGCCGTGACTTGCGCCTGCCCGGTCGAGGCGGTGACCTCGACTTCAAGGTTGTAGAGGAAGCCGACGGCGTCTTCGCGGATGGCGCTCATCATCGACTGGAAGAGCGCAAAGCCTTCGCGCTGGTATTCGACGAGCGGGTCGCGCTGTGCCATCGCGCGCAGGCCGATGCCGTCTTTGAGGTAGTCCATCTCGTAGAGGTGGTCTCGCCAGCGGCGGTCGATGACGCTCAACACCACGCGACGCTCGAGCTCGCGCATGGCAGTGCGGCCGATCGACTCTTCGCGGCGCTCGTAGGCGAGCTTCGCGTCGCTCACGAGCTCGCGGATGAGGAAGGCCGAGGTGAGCTTGGTGCCGCCCTCGCTGATGACCTCGTCGATCGTGAGCGTGATGGGGTAGAGCGTTTTGAGCTCGGTCCAGAGCTGCTCGAAGTCCCAGTCGTCGCTGTGGCGGCCGCCGGTGTGGGCGTCGACGAGCTCGGTGATCGTCTGCTCGATGAAGGTCTGCACGCGACCCTGAAGGTCGTCGCCCTCGAGAATGTGGCGGCGGTCGGTGTAGATCGCTTCACGCTGACGGTTGAGCACGTCGTCGTACTTCAGCACGTTCTTGCGAATCTCGGCGTTGCGCGCCTCGACCTGCGATTGCGCCGAACGGATGGCGCGGCTCACGACCTTCGACTCGATGGCGAGGTCGTCTGGCACGTTCGAACGGCCCATGAGCGCCTCAGCAGCGCCGGCGTTGAAGAGGCGCATGAGGTCGTCTTGCAACGAGAGGTAGAAGCGGCT
>SXMH01000120.1 GCA_005777405.1 Actinomycetota bacterium | reverse complement strand
GGCAAGCTCATCGAGTACGACGACACCGCCACGATCTTCTCGAACCCGAGCGTGCAGGCGACCGAAGACTACGTCTCGGGCAAGTTCGGGTAAGCCCGAACCCCGGCGGGCTAGGCCGGGTCGAAGGCTTCGAGAACGTAGAGCGGAATCTGCCGCTCAGTCTTGAGCTGGTAGTTGGCGTAGTCGGGCCAGACTTCGCACGCGCGCGTCCACCAGATTGCGCGCTCGCCACCCTCGATGAGTCGTGCGCGGTAGTCGCGCTTCGAGGCGCCATCCTGCAGCTCACAGTGTGGCTGCGCCTCGAGGTTGTTGACCCAGACCGGGTTCTCGGGGGCTCCGCCCTTCGAGCCGACCACCACGTAGTCGCCGTCGTGCTCGACGCGCATGAGGGCCGTCTTGCGCAGCATCCCCGTCTTTGCTCCCACCGTGGTCAACACGATGACGGGGCGGCCCTGCAGCAGGTTTCCCTCCTGGCCGTTCGTGCGTTCGTAGAGCTCCGCTTGCTCGCGGGCCCACGGCGATGTGCTGGGTGCGTAGTCACCGGTCAAAGGCATTGCTTCAGGCTACGCCAATGGATGCCCCACTCGCCCTCGGCGTGTCGCCAGCTCGCGCGGTATCGTCGGTAGTCGAACGGATGTTCGAGTCGTCGACGTCGACACCCTCATCCAGATCGCGCCGGGCCGGAGTGCGCGCGAGCCAGGAAGGCGAGCGAACCGTGCCGGTCGCACCACATCTCCGCAGCACTGATCTGCCGAACCATGAACCCGCCGTGGTGTGGGCCGATGACGAAGGGCGCCCCGTGCGACTCGTCTGGGAGGGAGTGCGCTGGCGCGTGAGCGATCGACCGACCATCATCACCGAGCCCGTGCCGTGGTGGTCTCGACTCGACCCTGAGGGCCGAGCGCTCGAGCTCGCTCCACTGAGCTGCACCGGCTGGCGGTTTCAGGCAACGGCGACCGACGGCCGCTCGTGTGTCTTCGACGTGCGCGACGACGGAGACTCTGCCCGCTGGCTCGTCGTGAAGGTCTACGACTAGCCGCGCTCGATGAGCTGGGCGAGCTGCGAGATGAAGCTGTCGAAGTCGGTGGTCTCGCGCACGAGCTCGACGACGTCTCGACGCGAGGCGAAGACCTCGACGAACTGGTCGAACAGGGGCTGAAAGCGCGCCCGACCCTCAGCCGAGAAGGCGATGAAGGCGATGACCGAGACTCGAGCATCCCCCCAGGCGATCGGAGTGGGCGAGAGAGCGAGCGCGATCGCGGTGCGCTCGGCGGCGAGCCCCATAGCGTGGGGCACGGCGAGCGCCTCGGTGAAGGCGGTCGACGACATGCGTTCACGCTCGAGCGCCCCCTCGACGTGCGAATTGTCGACTACACCCGCGTCGACGAGTGCGGCCCCGAGCCCTCGAATGATCGACTCGGGGTCGTCGCCCGGTGGTGGCACGAAGAAGAGGGCAGGGTCGAAGTATTCGAGCAGCTCATCGGTGATGCGCTGACGGCGCCGCTGCCGACGCACGCGTGAGATCGCCGTGCGGATGGCGTCGATGTCGTCATCGGTGAGGAACGGCTGCACCACTACGACACCATCGCGCAAGGCGACCGTCGAGATGGTCGAGATGACGAGGTCGCTCGTGAGCTCGCGCGGGTCGACGTCGGTGCGCGTCACGACGAACTCGACGCTGAGCTCGCTGCCGAGTTCGCGCTCGACTCGCGTGCGCAAGATCGCGTGCAGGTCGTAGTAGCTCGGGCACACGATCGTGCAGGTGACGCGCTCTTCACGGCGAGAGACGCGTTCGAGGTGCGAGCCGAGGTGCAACGCGATGTACGAGATCTCATCGTCGTCGACAGTGATGCCGCGCTCGCGCTGCACGATCGAGGCGATGAAGACGGCGATGTCGAAGATGAGCGGGTATGAGCTCTTGATCGATCGAGTGAGCGGATTGCGCGTGTGCGCGCTGTCACGCGCTCGTGCGACCAGGTTGCCGAGGTGCACCGCGAGTCGCGTGATGAAGGCGTCGTCGCGAAAATCGACCACGTACTCCTCGAGCACCTGATCGACGATCGCGCGCACTGTCGCGATGTCAGCGGGGTCGACGGCGGAGGGACCCGCTGCCGTGTTGCCGGGAGCAATGACCCGCGTGAGCAATAAGCGTGCGAGGTAGTCGAGGTCGGCGAGCGTGAGGGTCACGGCGAAGTGCTCGGAGGTGAGTCGCTCGAGCACCTCGACGATCGGACGATGCCGATCGGGCACCGCGGTCTCGTCGGTGTCGGGCAAGTGCTGGTCGCGGCGCGCGCGGTCGACCGCGATCGCCACGTGCAGAATCACCGCGTCGATGCCGTACTCGTTGATGAAGAACCCGGCCACATCGAGAGCGGTGATGAGCTCGGTCTTGAAGGCGCCGAGACCCTGGATGCCGAACTCGAGCTCGATGGCCTCGAGGTCGAGCATCCCCTGTGTGCTCTCGCTCTGCAGCAGTCGACTCAGCAACCGGCGACGCGCGCCCTCGCTGCCGATGAGTCGCACAGTGCTGCCCCGCCGCTCAAGCCGCGCTCCGGCGTCGTCGGCGAAGGTCTTGACCTTGCGCAGGTCGGTCTCGATCGTCGACTCGCTGACATAGAGACTGTCGGCGAGCGCGTGCACGTCGATGCCCAGACTCGACTCGGTGAGGCGGCGAACCAGGTGGTGCACGCGCTCTTGGGGCGTCTCGGCGTTCGAGCCGCGGTCGTGGCCCGCGTCGAGAAACTCGGCGTACTGCTCGCGGTGCAGGCGGTACCCGGCCGTCGACGCCGTGATGATCTGCAGCGGGTGCGCGGCGGCCTTGGCCGCGGCGACGTAGCTGCGCACCGAGCGCGTCGTCACGCCGAGCTGCTCGGCGAGTTCCGTCGCCGTCGCCCAGTCGTCGCGCTGCAGCAGCAGCTCGAGCATGCGTGCGTACTTGTCGGCCATGTCGAGAGTCAGCGTAGACGAGCGGTGCGGTCATCGGGCGGGCAGGCAGGCAACGGGCTTCCGCAGGGGTGGGAAGCAACTCTGCTGGCACGCGCCTGGGCATTCGCACAGCATGGACCGTGGATGCCCTGCCATCGCAGGCCGTCGCACCACTCGCTCGACGCACCGTCAGCACCACCGCACCCGCTCCAGACCGACCGCAAGGAGGCGATCACATGACGCACCACGTCGCCGTCGTGTGTGGAGCCGGCGTCTCGAGCACCTTCCTCGCTCGCGGTCTGCGTCGCGAACTGAGCGAGGCGGGGGCCGACGTCTCGGTCGAGGCGCTCGCCGAAGACCAGTTGCCCCTCGCCACGGTCGACACCGTGTTCGTCGGTGCCCACCTCGCCTCCCGATTCGACGAGCTTCGCGCTCGCGTCGAGTCGAGCGGCGCGCGCGCCTTCCTGCTGACCGCGCCCGAGCCCGCTGCGGCCGCGCGCGAGGCGCTCGCGCTGCTCGAGCTCGACCCTTCTTCCGCTCCCTCGAAAGGACACTCCCATGGCTGAACGCACCCTCTCCGTCGCCTCCGCTCACGGCCTCCACGCCCGACCGGCCGCGCACTTCGTCAAGGCGGTCACCGACTCGGGGTGCACGGTCGAACTGCAAAAGGGTGAGCGTGCGGTCAACGCCGCGAGCATCCTCGGTGTCGTCTCGCTCGGCATCGAGCACGGCGACGAGGTCACGTTGCGCGTCGCCGGTGACAACGCCGAGGCGGTGCTCGACCAGCTTTCGACCTTCCTCGAGCAGGACCACGACGCGTGAGCACCCTCGAGCAGGGTTCCGTCGTCATTCGCGGCGTCGGCATCGGTCGCGCCACGACCGTCGGTCCGGTGCTGCGCATGCCCGAACCGGTGGCTGACCCCGTCGACCGGCCGAGCACGCTCGATGTCGACGCCGAGCAGGCCCGGGCTGCAGCATCGCTCGCCGCGACCGCGGCACAGTTGCGCGAGCGCGGCGAAGCGGCCGGCGGTACGGCCGCCGAGGTGCTGGATGCTCTCGCGATGATGGCGGAAGACCCCGCTCTCGCGGCTGACGTGCAGCACCGCACCGCCGATGGCGCCACTGCCGAGTACGCGATCTTCGCGGCCATGGGGGCCTTCCGCGAGATGCTGCAGAGCCTCGGTGGCTACCTCGGTGAGCGCGCGGGCGACCTCGACGACGTGGCGCGTCGCGCCATCGCCCACTTGCAGGGCCTCCCGACCCCGGGCGTTCCCGTCTCCGACACGCCGTTCGTGCTCGTCGCGCGCGACCTTGCGCCCGCCGACACCGCCACGCTCGACCTCGATCTCGTGCTCGCCCTTGTGACGACCGACGGCGGCCCTACCTCGCACACGGCGATTCTCGCGCGCGAGAAGGGCATCACCGCGGTCGTCGGCGCGGCCGACGCCGCCCGACTTAGCGATGGCGACATCGTGCTGGTCGATGCTGAGAACGGCACTGTCGAGCTCGACCCCGCGCAAGAGCGCATCGACCTCGCACTGCAGCGCACGCAGACGCTCGAAGCTATTCGCGCGCAGAGCTCGGGCCCGGGGCGGCTCGCTGACGGGCATCCGATGCCCCTCTTGGCCAACATCGGCTCGGCCGACTCGGCCCGCGAAGCCGCAGCGCGCGGCGCCGAAGGTGTGGGGCTGTTCCGCACCGAAGTGCTCTTCCTCGCCGCCGAAAGCGCCCCGAGCGTCGAGCAGCAGCAGCGGCACTACGCCGAAGCTTTCGCGCACTTTCCCGGTCAGAAGGTCGTCGTGCGCGCCCTCGACGCGGGTGCCGACAAGCCCCTCGCGTTTCTCACCGATCAGCACGAAGAGAACCCCGCGCTCGGTCGACGCGGGCTGCGCGCCCTCATCGCCCACGAAGAGGTGCTGCGTGACCAGCTCACCGCGCTCGCACGGGCGGCAGCTGACAGCGACGCCGAGGTGCAGGTGATGGCGCCGATGGTGTCAACCGCCGAAGAAGCGCGCTGGTTCCGCGACCTTGCTCACGAACTCGGGCTGCCCGTCGCGGGCGTCATGGTCGAAGTGCCCTCGTGCGCGATCATGGCCGACCACGTCGTGCCCGCCGCAGACTTCGTCAGCATCGGCACGAACGACCTGACCCAGTACGTCTTCGCCGCCGATCGACTGCTCGGCACGGTCGCCCAATTCCAAGACCCGTGGCACCCCGCCGTGCTGCGCCTCATCGAGCAGGTCGGCCGCGCCGGTGCCGAGCACGACGTGCCCGTGGGCATTTGCGGTGAAGCTGCTGCCGACCCGCGGCTCGCCGTCGTGCTCGTCGGCCTCGGCGCCACCTCTCTCTCGATGTCACCCTCCGCGATCGCCGACGTGCGTGCCGAACTGGCGCAGCACTCGCTCGACGACGCCCGCAGACTCGCCGCACTCGCTGTGTCGGCCGAGAGCGCTGAAGCCGCCCGCAGTGCGGTGGCCGACGCGCTGATTCCCTAACCCACCCCTCCCGTTCACCGGAACCTAGAAGGAGATCACCACCATGACGACGACGTCAGCCCCGCCGAAGGCCGGTGCGCGCGTACGCGTGCAGCGCTTCGGCACCTTCCTCAGCGGCATGATCATGCCCAACATCGCGGCCTTCATCGCGTGGGGCTTCATCACCGCGTTCTTCATCCCGACCGGCTGGACGCCGAACGAGACCCTCGCAGCTCTCGTCGGGCCGATGATCGTGTACTTGCTCCCGCTACTCATCGCCAACACCGCGGGCCGCATGGTCTACGGAACCCGCGGTGGCGTGGTGGCTTCGATCGCGACCATGGGCGTCATCGTGGGCACCACGATTCCCATGTTCATGGGTGCCATGATCGTCGGTCCGCTCGCCGCCTACCTCATGAAGCAGGTCGACCGTATCTGGGCCGGCAAGATTCGCGCGGGCTTCGAGATGCTGGTGGACAACTTCTCTGCAGGCATCTTGGGCTTCGGTCTCGCGCTTGGTGCGTTCTTCGGCATCGCGCCCGTCGTGACCGTGCTGAGCGATGCGCTCGGAGCGGGCGCGAAGTTCCTCACCGAGACCGGCCTTCTGCCGCTGGCGAGCCTCGTGATCGAACCCGGCAAGGTGCTC
>SXMH01000119.1 GCA_005777405.1 Actinomycetota bacterium | reverse complement strand
GCATCGAGTACGCCGACATGCAGCTCATCGCCGAGGCCTACGACCTGCTGCGGCGCGTCGGTGGGCTGACTCCCGCCGAGATCGCCGACGTGTTCGCCGAGTGGAACCGCGGCGAGCTCGAGAGCTACCTCATCGAGATCACGGCCGAAGTGCTGCGCCAGGTGGATGCGGAGACGGGCAAGCCCCTAGTCGACGTCATCCTCGATCAGGCCGGGGCCAAGGGCACGGGTGCGTGGACGGTGCAGAACGCCCTCGACCTCGGAGTGCCGGTGAGCGGCATCGCCGAAGCCGTGTTCGCGCGGTCGCTGTCGTCGAAGCCCGCACAGCGCGCCGCGGCGGCCTCGCTGCCCGGAGGAGCAGAAGAGTGGAGCGTCGCCGACCGCGACGCGTTCATCGAAGACGTGCGCCGCGCCCTCTACGCCTCGAAGATCATCGCGTACAGCCAGGGCTTCGACGCCATCGTCGCCGGTGCCGAGCAGTACAACTGGGACATCAAGAAGGGCGACATCGCCAAGATCTGGCGCGCCGGCTGCATCATCCGCGCGCAGTTCCTCAACCGCATCACCGAGGCCTACGCCGAACAACCCGACCTCGTCGCGCTCGTCACCGCGCCGTACTTCGCCGACGCCGTCGCCGGAGCACTGCCCTCGTGGCGCCGCGTCGTCGCCGGCTCGGCACTGGCCGGCATTCCCGTGCCGACCTTCGGCTCGTCACTCTCGTACTACGACGGTCTGCGCGCCGACCGCCTCCCCGCCGCGCTCGTGCAAGGCCAGCGCGACTTCTTCGGAGCCCACACCTACAAGCGCGTCGACAAAGACGGCACCTTCCACACGCTGTGGAGCGGCGACCGCTCAGAGATCAGCGCGACAGACGCGCACTGATTTTTTTGTCGCGCCGCCGCTCCTGCGGCGCAACCCCGCTACCGCGCACCGAGCACGGTCGCTGCGCTTCGCGGACGCGGCGGGGGCTCTGCGCGGCTAGCGCCGGTAACGCACGCTGAGGACGCGGTCGCCGGCTGAGATGCGGCCGAGGAAGAACGGCAGCACGAGCAGCAGCACCGGAGCCGCGAGCCCGACGAGCACGGCGCCGCTCGTCGTCGCGATCACCGCGACGGCGAACAGCGCCGCCCCGAACGACTCGGGGAGAGCCGTCGTGCCCGAGGCGAGCAGCGCGGCGGTCGCGCCCACGAGGTGCGCGGCGTAGCCGAGCAGCGCGGTGGAGCCCGCCGCCACCCCGACGGTCGTGCGGGGCGAGATGAGCATCCATGCCGCAGCGAGCACGATGGCCTGCAGTGCGGCGCCGACGCCCCAGGCGGGGCTCGTCCACCAGGGCACGAGCGAGTCGGTCTGACCGAGCACGGCGGCACCGAGCGCGGCGGGCACCCCCTGCAGTGCCCACGTCGCCACTGCGGCGAGCGCCGCCCACCCGAGCACTCGAGGCCAGGGCAGCGAGAGTGTCGCCCGCATCGCGGGGCGCGGGCGCGGGTCGACGGGCCCTTCGGCATCGGCCTGCCACACCGGCTCATCGCTGCCGAGGCGACGCGGCGGCTGCAGCGTTTCGAGGGCGAGCGCGCTGATCTCGAGGGGCGAATCGAGCACGTCGACGGTGCCCCACGTCGTGTCGAGAGTGCGCGAAGGCAGGTCACCAAGCGGTGTCGTCGGAAACGGCCCGCCACCCCACGCTGTGCGCCACCGCTCGAGCTCGACCGCGGTGCGACCCAGCGAGAGACGACTCGTCGAGCCGGTGCCCTCGCGTCGGGCGGTGGCAATGCCGCGCAGCGCAGCGGCGGCCGCGAGCCAGCCGGTCGCATGGTCGAGGGCTTGTACCGGCAGAGGCACGGGATGCTGCTCCGAAGCCTCTCGCATGCCGCGGTCGGCGATACCGGCCGACATCTGCACGAGGCTGTCGAAGCCGCGCCGACCCGCCCACGGACCGGTGTAGCCGTAGGCGTTGACCTGCACTTCCACGAGCCCGGGGCGCACAGCCTGGCGGGTGGCGTCGTCGAGACCGATCGAGTCGAGCGCTCCCGGTCGATAGCCGTGCACGAGCACGTCTGCCTCTGACAGCAGCGCAACGAGCTCGGCGCGGCCGTCGACAGAGTCGGCATCAAGGCGCGCGCATCGCTTGCCGAGCGTCATGTCGGGTTCGAGCGCGGGTTCGTGCCAGTCGGGCGGATCGATGCGCAGCACGTCGGCACCGAGCATGGCGAGCACGCGCGTCGCGACGGGTCCGGCGAGCACGCGCGTGAGGTCGAGCACCTTCACCCCTGCGAGCGGTCTGCCCTCGATGCCGGGCGGCATGGCGCGGCCCGACGGGCCGGGCTGCACATCGACGAGTGGCTCTGCCGCGAGCGCGACGCCTTGCGGGTGCCGCGACCACGCGCCTGCCGTGCGCATCGCCGCGGCGGCTCCCCCGGCGAACACGATCTCCGACTCGAGTTCGTCCGCCCGCCAGTCGCACACGACAGCCTCGACATCGGCTCGCGTCGCGTCGTCTCCGAGCCCGAGCACGCTCAGCGCGGCGGCGCGATGCGCTGGCACGTTCGTGTGCAGCCGCACCCAGCCGTCGCCCGTGCGGTAGTCACCGGCCAGCGCTTCCCACGGCGAGGCGAGCGGCTCGCGCGGGCGCACAGCGGCCGAGAACCAGCCGTCGACGAGCGGCGTGCTGACCTCGGCCTGGGCGTCGGTGCCGACGAGGTCGGCGAGAGCCAGGGCGGTCGCGCCGACGGCCGCTGCCGCGAACTGGCTCACGGGGTAGGAGCCGCCGAGACTGCGGGGGCCCACAATCGCGAGGTCGCCATCGAGGCCGAGCTGCTGGGCGAAGACATAGGCGCCGGGGCGGGGCGCGGTCGAAGTCATGGCCGCAGACTATCGCGCTCGTGAGCGACGCTCGGCGGGTCTGCGGTCGAGCGGTGGCAGACTGTTCGCGATGGACGACGACCCGCGCGAACTGCTCGAGGAAGACGCTGGCGAGGGCCCCGGGCCCATGGCCAGACGCCGGCGCGCCTTGCGCTGGATTGCCCTCGTCACCCTCGTCGGGATGCTCGTGCCCGGCCTGCTCAGCACGTGGGCGATCGCGCGCTCAACCGCCGAGCAGTCGTGCCGACTCGCGGCCGACCAGGTGGCAGGTGCCCGCTCCGACGCGCGAGTGGCGTTCGAGCTCAGCTCGCTCGATCGACTCGGCTGGAACTGCTACGCCGAGTCGAACGGACGCGAAGTGCTCATCGCGGTGTTGGGCATCATTCCGGGGGCTGCGCGGCTGCCGGCGGGCATCCAGAGCTAAGTCGCTGGCGCGAACCCGACACGGCGTGCGACGATGGTGTCGTTCTGCGCACGCGAGCGGCGCCCTGTCCACCAGGGCGGCGTGGCCCGTCGAGGAGCGGTGGTTGCCTTCATCGCTTCCGGTCACCTCACTCGCGATTCTGACCGCGTGGAGCCGACACTGATGCCCTCGCGACCGTGCGATGAGCATCCGTCGTCGTCGACGAACAGTGAGGAACACACCATGATCTCCATCGATCGCACCCGCCTGGCCGAGCTCACCGAGCGCGAGCAGCAGGCCTTCATCGCCGCCCGCCCGAAGTCGAAAGCCGCCTACGAGCGTGCTGAGCACCTGTTCGGCCGCGTGCCGATGACGTGGATGAACAAGAAGTCGGGCGCCTTCCCGATCTACCTCGACCGCGCCCAGGGCAATCGCGTGTGGGACATCGACGGTCACGAGTACATCGACTTCGCCCTCGGCGACACCGGTTCGATGGCCGGGCACTCGAACCCCGTCGTCGTCGAGGCGATCACTCGCCGCGTCGGCGAGCTGGGCGGCCTCGTGACGATGCTGCCGACTGAGGACGCCGAATGGGTGGGCGCCGAGCTGTCGCGCCGGTTCAAGATGGACCGCTGGTCGTTCTCGTTGACGGCGACGGATGCGAATCGCTGGGCGATTCGACTCGTGCGCGCGATCACCGGAAGACGCAAGATTCTCTTCCACTCGTACTGCTACCACGGCTCGGTCGACGAGTCGCTCGTGGTTGTCGGGCCCGACGGCGAGGGAATGTCGCGCCCCGGCAACGTCGGCGCCCCCGTCAATGTCACCGAGACTTCGCGCGCTGCCGAGTACAACGACCTGCCCGGCCTCGAGCGCGCGCTCGCCCACGGCGATGTCGCCGCCGTGCTCATCGAGCCGGCACTGACGAACATCGGCATCGTGCTGCCCGAGCCCGGCTACCTCGAAGGTGTGCGCGCCCTCACCCGTCAGTACGACGCGCTGCTCATCATCGACGAGACGCACACCTTCTCTGCCGGGCCCGGTGGCATGACGCAGGCCTACAACCTCGAGCCCGACCTCGTCGTCATCGGCAAGTCGATCGGCGGGGGCATCCCGACCGGCGCCTACGGATTGTCCGCCGAGTTCGCCGAGCGCGCGCTGGCGCGCACCGACCTCGACCTCGTTGACATGGGCGGCGTCGGAGGCACGCTCGCGGGCAACCCGCTCTCGGTCGCGGCGATGCGCGCGACGCTCGAGCACGTGCTGACCGACGAGGCTTTCGCGACCATGATCGAGACCGCCACGTACTTCACCGACGGGGTCAACGCGTTGTTCGACCGGTACGACCTGCCGTGGTCGATCAACCAGCTCGGCGCTCGGGCCGAATACCGCTTCGCGCGGCCGTACCCGATCAACGGCACGCTTGCGGCGGAGGCCGCCGACGGCGAGCTCGAAGACTTCTTGCACCTCTACCTCGTCAACCGCGGCATCATGCTGACGCCGTTCCACAACATGGCGCTCATGGCTCCGATGACGAGCCGCGCCGACGTGGATGCTCACCACGAGCACTTCGAGGCGGCCATTCGCGAGCTGCTGTCGCTCTAGGCTCCAGGGCGGCTTTTGCGCGTGAACCAGCCCCACGCGCTCGTCGCGAGGAAGAGCACGATGCCGACGACGGCGAGCCAGAAGAGGCCCTCGATGACGAATCCGAGCACCGACAGTGCGATCCAGATGATGAGCAGGGTGATGAGGAATCCGATCATCTGCCCCACGGTAGGCAAGGTCGCGCTTGTCGCGCGACCCCTTGACTGCTGACGGAAGGGCCGTTACGCGGCGGCGTCGAACAGAGCGCCGCGCCTATGCGGCGCCATCAAACATCGACGTGACCGAGCCATCATCGAAGACTTCGTGAATCGCACGCGCGACGAGCGGAGCGATCGGCAGGATCGTCAGGCGATCCCAGCGCTTCTCCTCGGCGATCGGCAGCGTGTCGGTAACGACGACGCTGTCGATCGCTTCGTTCTGCAGAATCTCGGTGGCAGGGTCGCTGAAGATCGCGTGGGTCGCCGCGACGACGACCCCCGTCGCGCCGGCAGCCTTGAGTGCCTCGGCGGCCTTCACGATCGTGCGACCGGTGTCGATCATGTCGTCGACCAGCAGGCACACGCGGCCTTCGACCTCGCCGACGATCTCGTGCACGCTCACCTGGTTCGGCACGAGTGGGTCGCGACGCTTGTGGATGATCGCGAGCGGGGCGCCGAGCTTGTCGCTCCAGATGTCGGCGACGCGCACGCGACCCATGTCGGGCGAGACAACCGTGAGCGTCGACGCATCGAGGCGCGCCTTGAAGTGCTCGAGAAGCACCGGCATCGCGAAGAGATGGTCAACCGGTCCGTCGAAGAAGCCCTG
>SXMH01000118.1 GCA_005777405.1 Actinomycetota bacterium | reverse complement strand
CTTGGGCGGGTTCTCGGCATAGCGAATCGAGCCGTCGGCCTGGTGCACGAACCACTCGGGGTGCTGCTCGACCCAGGGGTGGTCGGGGGCGCACTGCAGCGCGAGGTCGATCGCGATCTCGAGACCGTTCTTCGCGGCGGCGTCGACGAAGGCCACGAAGTCGTCGACCGTGCCCAGATCGGGGTGCACGGCGTCGTGCCCGCCCTCGCTCGAGCCAATGGCCCAGGGGCTGCCCGGGTCATGCGGGCCGGGAGTCAAGGTGTTGTTGGGGCCCTTGCGGTTGACGCGGCCGATCGGGTGAATCGGCGGCAGGTAGACCACGTCGAAGCCCATGCTCGCGATCGCCGGCAGTCGCTTGGTTGCAGTGGCGAACGTGCCGCTCTGCCACGAGCCGTCCTTGCGCTGCTTGGCGCCCTCGCTGCGGGGGAAGAACTCGTACCAACTGCCCACGGCGGCGCGCGTGCGCTCGACGCGCAGTTCGAGCGTCTCGCTGCGTGTGATGTGGCTGCGCAAGGGCGACTCGGCGAGAGCGGCGACGACACGAGCGTCGGTGGCGACCGCCAAGCGTGCGGCGGGGGTGAGTGTGGTCGTGAGCATCGCGCGTTGGGCATCCAGCAGCACCTTCGATGCGGTGGATGCTGATGCCTGTGCAGCGGCGCGCTCGAGCAGTTGAGCCCCCCCGAGCAGCATGACCTCGACGTCGACGCCCGCGCCGATCTTCACCGTCGCGGCGTGCAGCCAGGTCGCCCAGTCGTCGGTCGCGGCCTCGATCTGCCACCGCCAGGTGCCCGCCGTCTGCAGTTGCACCTCGCTCTGCCAGCGGTCGGTGCCCGCCACGCGCTGCTCGAGCGGGTGGCGCTCGATCGTGCCCTCCGGGTCGGCGAGCAGCAGGTCGGCGGCGAGCAGGTCGTGACCCTCGCGGAAGATCGTCGCGGCGAAGGGCACCACCTCGCCCACAAAGGCCTTGCTGGGCCAGCGATGCTCGGGCTGAGCGGGGCTCAGGTGTCGAATGGGCACGCGCCCGATGTGAGGAGTGAACGGCGGTTTCTTCGTCGGTGCCACCCTTCGACACTACGCCGCTCGCCTGATCGGCGTGGTGTCCTCACAAGGGAGGACAGAATGTACCCCACGTGGGGTACGCGAATATCCGTCAGGACCTTGGCCTCCGGTGCATGCGGGCGTATGGTCATGTTCGGAAAACGAACTGCCGGAAGACCCGAATCCGACAGCGAGTAACCAGACGAGCACGAGCCGACCCGAGCGGCATCGTGATACAGGACCGGATCGCATTCCCCCCAAGGCGAACCCCGGTCCTGTTCGTCGTTAAGGCCCGCTGCAGCGGTGCATCCCGAGTTCACCTCGCGAACTGGAACCGGTTCCCGTTTCTGCACCCTCCTCGCCTAGAGTGAGCCTCTGGCCCTCCCGGGGCCCTCGCCGGTCGCCGCCGGCGCGCCATCAGTGTCGAGGAGAGAACCGTGAAGGCGATCCGCCGATTCACCGTCCGCACCGTGCTGCCGCCCGAGCTCACGGCCGTTGAAACCCTCGCTGCGAACCTGCGGTGGTCGTGGCACGAACCCACTCGCCAGCTGTTCGCGAGCATCGACCCGCAGCGCTGGGACGAACTCGACCACGACCCGGTGGCTCTGCTCGGTGCGGTCGACCCCGCCCGGCTCGACGAGCTCGCGCACGACCGAGTCTTCGTCGATCGCGCTGAAGCGCTCGTCGCCGACCTCACCGACTACCTCGAGCAGCCGCGGTGGTACCAAGGCCTCGCCGATGCTCCCGAGCGCATCGCCTACTTCTCGCCCGAGTTCGGCATCGCCTCGGCGATTCCCCAGTACTCGGGAGGTCTCGGCATCCTCGCCGGAGACCACCTCAAGAGCGCCAGCGACCTCGGCGTGCCGCTCATCGGCGTCGGGCTCTTCTACCGCGCCGGATACTTTCGCCAAGCCATCGACCGCGACGGCTGGCAGCGCGAGAGCTACCCGCTCATCGACCCTGACGGCCTGCCCATGACCGTGCTGCGCGAACACGACGGCAGCGCCGTGCGCATCACGCTCGCCATTCCGGGCGGCAACGCGCTGCACGCGCGGGTCTGGCAGATGCATGTCGGTCGCGTCGTGCTGCTGCTGCTCGACACCGATATTCCCGAGAACACGGATGCTCTGCGCGGCGTCACCGACCGCCTCTACGGCGGCGGGGGAGAACACCGACTGCTGCAAGAGCTGCTGCTCGGTATCGGCGGCGTTCGCGCGATCAAGCGCTACACCGAGCTCAGCGGCACCGCAGCGCCCGAGGTCTTTCACACCAACGAGGGCCACGCCGGCTTTCTCGGCCTCGAGCGCATCAGCGACCTCGTCGCCGAAGGGCTCGCGTTCTCAGAAGCGCTGCAGGTCGTGCGCGCGGCGACGCTCTTCACCACGCACACGCCGGTGCCCGCGGGCATCGACCGCTTCGAGGTCTCGCTCATCGAGCGCTACCTCGACACCGACCTGCTGCCCGGGGTGACCGCGGCCGACGTGCTCGCGCTCGGTGCCGAAGACTACGAGGGCGGCGACCCCGGCATGTTCAACATGGCCGTCATGGGGCTGCGCCTCGCGCAGCGCGCCAACGGCGTCTCGCAACTGCACGGTGAAGTCTCGCGCGGCATGTTCGGCGAGCTGTGGCCAGGCTTCGAAGCGGCCGACGTGCCGATCACGTCGGTGACGAACGGCGTGCACGCGCCGACGTGGACCGACCCCCGCATGTCGGCGCTCGCGAAAGAGAAGCTCGGCACGTGGCAGACCTCCGAGTGCGACTGGCGCAGCGAAGCCGTGACCGATTCCGACCTCTGGACGGTGCGGCGCGAGATGCGCGAGCAGCTCGTGCACGACGCGCGGCGCCGCATGGCCGCGGCCTGGGCGGAGGAGAACCCCGGAGTGGCGGCGCCGCCCTGGGTCGACCAGTTGCTCGACCCGGACATCCTCACCATCGGATTCGCCCGACGCGTGCCGACCTACAAGCGGCTCACGCTCATGCTCAGCGACCCCGAGCGACTGCGCGCGCTGCTGACCGACCCCGAGCGGCCCGTGCAGCTCGTCATCGCCGGCAAGTCGCACCCCGCCGACGACAGCGGCAAGGCGCTCATTCAGCAGCTCGTGCGCTTCGCCGCCGACACCGACGTGCGTCGCCGCATCGTCTTCTTGCCCGACTACGACATCGGCATGGCGCGGCTGCTGTACCCGGGCACCGACATCTGGCTCAACAACCCGCTGCGGCCCTTCGAGGCCTGCGGCACCTCGGGCATGAAGGCCGCGCTCAACGGCTCGCTCAACCTGTCGATTCTCGACGGCTGGTGGAACGAGTACTACGACGGCGAGAACGGCTGGGCGATTCCGACCGCCGATGCCGCGGGCGACGCCGCCGAGCGCGACACGCTCGAGGCCGAAGCGCTCTACGACCTCATCGAGCACCAGATCGCGCCGCGCTTCTACGACCGCGACGCCGAAGGTCTGCCGCGACGCTGGCTGCAGAGCATCCGTCACACGCTCGCGACGCTCTCGCCCGAGCTCTCGGCCGACCGCATGGTGCGCGAGTATGTCGAGCGGCTCTACGTGCCGGCGGCGCAAGCGGGGCGCGCGATCACGGTCGATGACCGACGGCCGGCACGCGATCTCGCCGCCTGGAAGGCACGAGTCGCCGCGGAGTGGCAGCACGTCGCCGTCACCCACGTCGAGTCAGGCGGAGTGCAGAGCCCGCAGGTCGGAGATGAGCTCAAAGTGCGTGCGCACGTGCAGCTTGCCGGGCTCTCGCCCGACGACGTGCTCGTCGAGGTCGCCTTCGGTCGCGCTCTCGGTGGAGATGAGCTCAGCGACGTGCGGCGCCAGCCGCTCGAGCTCTCGTCGCACGAGTTGGGGCAGCCCGCGGCTTTCACCGGCACCGTGCCGCTCGCCCGCTCGGGCTCGTTCGGCTACAACGTGCGCGTGACGCCCCGGCACGCGCTGCTCAACTCGCCCGCCGAGCTCGGCCTCGTCGCGGTAGCCCAGTAGCCCCCCGGTCGGCCGAACGACGGAGACGGGCCTGTTCCACACCCAGAGTTTGCGGAAAACCGGTGTGGAACGGCCGCGTCTCCGTCGTTCGGTCGATCGCACGGTGGCTCAGTAGTGGTCGTGTCGTGCCACGGCCGCCCAGAGTGCGGCTTCGACTGACGGCCAGTCGTGGAACACCTGGCGGTAGGTGAAGCGCAGCACGCGGTATCCGAGAGAGCTGAGGTGAGCATCCCGTCGCCGGTCTCGCTCGAAATCGGGGGTTCGCTCGTGGTGTTCACGACCGTCGACCTCGATGACAAGTCTCTCGCCGACCAGAAAGTCGACGCGGCCCACGCCCGGAATCACGACTTGTCGGCGGAGGGGAAGCCGACCGCGAAGGTGCTGCCAGACCCGAGTTTCGGTGCCGCTCTCGCACACCCCGTCGGCCGACCCCAGGTGCACGCCGACCGTCTCGAGGTGCGAACGAATCTCTGGGTGATGGTGCAGAGCGTTGTCGAGCGACAGCTCGACGATGGCGGGCTCGTCGCATCGCGAGAAGTCGGCGAGTGAGGTGACGAGGTCGCTCAGTAGATCGCGGGGCTGTCCGGGAGGCGCCCACCAGTGCACCACGGCGTCGCGATCGCGTGAGGGTGGGGTCAGGTCGAGCTTGTGACGGCTGTCATGGGGCGATCGAAGTGCGCGCGATTGCGCGGCGACCCTGACATGCGGCACGTCGGTTGAGGCCATCACCCAGATTCCGTGGTGGCGAAGTGCGGCACCACATGTGAGTGCCCCGCCCACTCGGCCGGCTGAGCAGAGCTCGTGCGGAGTGGCCGGCGAACAGTACCAACCACGACGCAGGTGCCAGAGGGACCCCGACTCGAGCAGTGCGCGTTGGACGTGACGGGTGACCCCGCGCTTGCGCAACTCAGAGGTCGAGATCGCGACACCGGGCCTGGGCAGAAAACGCATCGGGAGAGCATCCACCGTGCCGGTTGGCACCGCAGTGCGAAGGCTGCGGTCGGTGGATGCTGCACTCGGGCCGCGCGTTGGTGACGACTCGCCTCGCCCCGTCGTCGGCCGAACGACGGAGACGCGCCGGTTCCAGGCCGCTCAAGCCCAGAACTGTGGTGTGGAACAGGTTTATCTCCGTCGTTCGGCCGACCGAGCCCAGTGTTAGCGGGCGATGTCGGCCAGGGTGCCGCCGGTCACGAGCAGCAGGTCGGCGGGGGCGAGCTCGATGTCGAAGCCGCGTCGGCCACCCGAGACGAAGATCGTGGGCCACAGGTCAGCCGTTTCGTCGAGCACGGTCGGCAGTGCGGTCTTCTGCCCGATGGGTGAGATGCCGCCGACGACGTAGCCCGTCTTGCGTTCGGCGAGCGCGGGGTCGGCCATGACGGCGCGCTTGCCCCCGCAGGCCGCGGCGAGCGACTTGAGATCGAGCATCCCGGTGACCGGCACGATGCCGACCGCCAGTCGGCCATCGACCTCCGCGAGCAGCGTCTTGAACACGCGGTCGGGGTCGAGGTCGAGGGCGCTCGCCGCCTCGAGGCCGTAGTTCGTGGTGGCGGGGTCGTGCGTGTAAGTGTGGGCGGTGAACGGGATGCCCTGCGCCACGAGCGCCACCGTGGCCGGTGTGCCCGGGCCCGCGCTGTGCTGTTTCGCCATGCTGTCGTGCCCGATGCCGCTAGTCGTGGGCCCGGAACAGCATCATCGACGTCGGGCCGATGTGCAGCCGCTCGCCGGGGGCGTGCTCGGGCTCGGCGCCGGAGATGTCGTCGTGCGAGCTATCCCACAGCAGCGTGTACCCGCTCACTCCTTCGTGGGCGGGCAGCGTGACGACCGCTTCGTCTTCGAGCCCGTGCACGATGAGCAGAATGCGGTTGAACGCTTCGAACTCGGGCGTCGAGGCGGCAAGGTACTGCAGCGTGCGCTCGGCGGGGGAGTCCCAGTCGTCCATCGTCATGGCCAGGCCGTCTTTGTTGTACCAGTCCATCTGGGTCGCGCTCGCGACCGTCTCGCCCCAGCGGCCATAGCGTGAGGGACGCAGCGCGGGGTTCTCGCGACGCAGCTGCAGCAGTCGCCGCACGACGCGGTGCAGGTCTTCTTGCCAGCCCTCGTGGTGCCAGTCGAGCCAGGTGAGTTCGCTGTCGTGGCAGTAGGCGTTGTTGTTGCCTCGCTGGCTGCGACCGAGCTCGTCACCCGCGGTGATCATCGGCATGCCAGCGCTCAGCAGCAGCGTGCCCATGAGGTTGCGCATCGCTTTGCGCCGGGCGGTCGTGATGCCCGCGTCGTCGGTGAGGCCTTCAACGCCGTGGTTGTACGAGCGGTTGTTGTCGGTGCCGTCGCGGTTGTCTTCGCCGTTGCCGATGTTGTGCTTGGCGTCGTACGACACGAGATCGGCCATCGTGAAGCCGTCGTGCGCGG
>SXMH01000117.1 GCA_005777405.1 Actinomycetota bacterium | reverse complement strand
GCACCTCAAGCTAGCGCGTCTGCCATTTCCGCCACCCGCGCTGGTCGTGATCACTCGGCCTTCCGGCCGCGCGACCGGAGACGACATTAGCACGAATGAGAACCCGCACGTCGCGCCCGGTAGCGTGGGGGCATGACGGTGGATGCTCAACTCGACTCACTCGACGAGACCGCCTCCATCGCCCGCGACCTCATTCGTTTCGACACGACCAACTACGGCGAAGGCACCAGCAAGGGCGAGACCGAAGCGGCAGAGTACGTGGGCGCCGTGCTCGAGTCGATGGGCCTGCACCCCGAGTACATCGACTCTGCGCCGGGGCGCACCAGCGTCATCACGCGCGTCGAAGGTCGCTACGAGCTTCCCGTCGAGACGGCCCGCGGCGAGCGCCCCGCCCTCGTCGTGCACGGTCATCTCGATGTCGTCCCCGCCGACCCTGCGAACTGGAGCGTTGACCCCTTCGGCGGTGTCGTGCGCGATGGACTGCTCTGGGGCCGGGGCGCCGTCGACATGAAGAACATGGACGCCATGATTCTCACGTCGCTGCGCGAGGTGATCGCGCAGGGGGGACCGAATCGAGACCTCGTCGTGGCCTTCTTCGCCGATGAAGAGAACGGCGGCGCGTACGGCTCGCACCACATCGTGACGACGCGGCCCGAGCTCTTCGACGGCGCCACCGAAGCGATCAGCGAAGTGGGCGGATACTCCGTGCAGCTCGGCGACCGGCGGGCGTACCTGCTGCAGACAGGGGAGAAGGCGCTCGTCTGGATCCGTCTGCGAGCGAGAGGCACTGCCGCTCACGGATCCCGGGTCATTCGCAACAACGCCGTGACAAAGCTCGCCGAGGCCGTGGTGACCCTGGGCACCGCCGAGTGGCCCCTGCACCTCACGATGACCACCGAGCTGTTGCTCGCCGAGCTCGCCCGAGTGCTCGAGCTCGAGCCGGGAAGCCTGAGCCCGGACGAGCTGCTCGAACGCACGGGCACCGCGGCCGGTTTCCTCACCGCCACCCTGCGCACGACGACCAACCCCACGCTGCTGACGGCGGGCTACAAGCACAACGTCATTCCCGACACGGCGGAGGCTCTTATCGACATCCGCACGCTGCCGGGGGAGGAAGCGTCGGTGCTCGCCGAGGTGCGGCGGCTCGTTGGCGACGACATCGAGGTCGAGGTCGTCACGCAAGACATTGGGCTCGAGAACCCCTTCGCCGGGCCTCTCGTCGATCGCATGGTGCAGACCCTCCAGCGGCACGATCCGGGTGCTGAGGTGCTGCCATACCTCATGAGCGGTGGCACCGACAATAAGGCGCTGAGCCTGCTCGGCATCACCGGCTACGGCTTCGCGCCGCTCAAACTCACCCCCGATCTCGACTTTCCCGCGATGTTCCACGGCGTCGACGAGCGGGTGCCGCTCGACGCTCTCTCGTTCGGACATCGAGCACTGGCAGACTTGCTGCGCTCCTACTAGCCCCACCATTCAGATCGGCGCTCTCGTGTCACTGCTCGAAGCCATCGTGCTCGGCCTCATTCAAGGCCTCACCGAATTTCTTCCGATCTCGTCGAGCGCGCACTTGCGCATCGCCGGCGAGTTCTTGCCGAGTGCAACCGACCCGGGCGCCACTTTCACGGCGATCACGCAAATCGGCACCGAGCTGGCGGTGCTCGTCTACTTCTGGCGCGACATCACGCGCATCATCGGGCGCTGGTTCGCCCACGTGACCCGTCGCGGAGTGCCGGCGAGCGACCCCGATGTGCGCATGGGCTGGCTCATCATCATCGGCACCGTGCCCATCGTCATCATCGGGTACCTCGCACAAGAGCAGATTCGCACGGCCTTCCGCTCGCTGTGGATCGTGGCGATCGTGCTCATCATCTTCGGCATCCTGCTCGGTGTGGCCGATTGGCTGGGCAAGCGCACTCGAGAACTGGATGCTCTCACCTACCCGCACGGCTTCGCCTACGGTGCCGCTCAGACCCTCGCGCTCATCCCCGGCGTCTCTCGCTCAGGAGCCACGACCACCATGGGTCTCGCTCTCGGCTACACCCGCCCTGCCGCCGCGCGGTACGCCTTCTTGCTCGCGGTTCCCGCCGTCTTCGGCAGCGGACTCTTCGAACTCGTCACGGCCATTCGCGAGCCGGGCTCGAGCCCGTTCAGCTGGTTCGAGACGGGCGTCGCAACGGTTGTCGCGTTTGGCGTGGGTCTCGCGGTCATCGCGGGGCTCATGGCCTACATCTCGAAGCGCTCGTTCTTGCCCTTCGTGATCTACCGCGTGCTGCTCGGGTCGACCCTGCTCGTGCTGCTCTCGCTCGGCGTCATCGACCCGCTCTAACAGCTCAGGCGGGGCCGGGGCCTTCGGTCGGCGGCTCGTCATCGCGCTTGCGCAAGTAGCGCTCGAACTCCTGAGCAATCGCCTCGCCACTGGCTTCGGGGGCCTCGACGGCATCGCGAGCTCGCTCGAGCTGCGCGATGTAGCCGCTCATCTCGTCGTCGTCGCCGGCGAGGGCGTCGATGCCCTCCTCCCAAGCGCGGGCTTCCTCCAGCAGGTCGCCGCGCGGAATCACGACGTCAACGAGCTCTTCGAGCTTGTCGAGCAGTGCGAGCGTGGCCTTCGGCGACGGCGCGTTGTGGACGTAGTGCGGCACGGATGCCCACAACGAGATCGTCGGAATACCCGCTTCTTCTGCCGCGAGCGCGATGACGCTGAGAATGCCGACGGGACCCTCGTAGGTGCTGCGCTCGACACCAAGCTCTTCGCGCACCTCGGGGTTCTCGCTCGAGACGTGTACCGAGATCGGTCGGGTGTGCGGCACATCGGCGAGCAGCGAGCCGAGAATGATGACGCCCGTGATGTCAGCAGTGAGCGCTTGATCGATCGTCTCGGCCGCGAAGGTTCGCCAGCCACGGGAAGGCTCGACACCTTGCAGCAGGTAGATGTTGTCGTGGTTGGTGCCGCTCACGCCGATGAGGTCGTCATCAGCAGGCTTCGATCGGGGCATCCCGTCGTCGCTCGCCGGCCCAAAGAGCGTCACGCTCGGCCAGACGAGGCGGCGTCGGCCGTCGTCGTCGAACTCCGCCTGCGGTCGGTTGAGCTGAAAGTCGTAGTAGTCCTCGGGGTCGATGTCGGCGATCGCCACGACGTCGAGCACGTCTTTGAGTGCGCGCACTGCACCGCTCGCAGCCTCGCCCGCGTCGTTCCAACCCTCGAAGGCGACGACGAGCAGCCGCCCGCTGCGGAACAGATCGCTAGCCACGCTCGTGCATCCTCCTCGTGCCCCGATGGTGTGCGGGGTCGCCCCAGGATAGAACGCAACTAGACTCGTCCGTCGTGACCACCCCCCGACCTGCCGCTGTTCTCTGGGATATGGACGGCACGATCGTCGATACCGAGCCCTATTGGATGACCGCCGAAACGGCGCTCGTCGTCGAGCACGGCGGCACCTGGACCCACGAACAGGCGATGCAGCTCGTCGGTTCCGGCCTCGAGAACTCGGCACGCATCCTGCAGGGCGCTGGAGTGCAACTCGGCGTGCACGAGATCATCGACCACCTCACCGACCGAGTGATGGAGCAGATCGCGGTGGCCGTGCCGTGGCGGCCCGGGGCGCGCGAACTCATCGAGGCCCTACGGGCCGAAGGCATTCCGATCGCGCTCGTGACGATGTCGCTGCGCCGTATGGCACTGCGGGTTGCCGACGCCATCGGCGACGGCACCTTCGATGTCGTGGTCGGGGGCGATGACGTCACGCACGCCAAGCCGCACCCCGAGCCATACCTGCTCGCTGCAGAGCGGCTCGGCGTTGCGATCGGCCGCTGTGTCGCCATCGAAGACTCCGAATTCGGTCTCGTCTCGGCCGTCTCGTCGGGCGCGGCCGCGATCGGCGTGCCTCTGCACCTCACCCTGCACGAGGCCCCGACGCACGAGCTGTGGTCCACGCTCGAGGGCCGCACGGTCGACGATCTCGGCGCAGCACTCGAACGCCACCGCGCCCGCGCGACAGGAGCGACCTCATGACCCTCCGCCGTCAAAGCGGTCCCTTCGTCGAGGGCGACCAGGTGCAGCTGACCGACCCCAAGGGGCGACTCAACACCGTCACCCTCGAAGTGGGCAAGGCCTTTCACAGCCACCGAGGTGTGTTGCTGCACGAGCAGCTCATCGGTCTCGATGACGGCAGTGTCGTCGAGAACTCGCAGGGTGTCGCCTACCTCGCACTGCGACCGCTGCTGACGGACTTCGTCATGTCGATGCCGCGCGGCGCCGCCATCATCTACCCGAAAGATGCCGCGCAGATTCTCGCGCAGGCCGACGTCTTTCCTGGCGCGCGCGTCATCGAAGCCGGAGTCGGATCGGGTGCGCTGAGCATGTGGCTGCTGCGCGCGATCGGCGAGACCGGTCACCTGTTCTCGTTCGAGCGCCGCGAGGAGTTCGCCCAGATCGCGGAGGGCAACGCGAGCGCGTACTTCGGTCGCCGCCCCGAGCACTGGACGATCACTCTCGGAGATCTGCAGGATGCTCTGCCGGAAGCCGTGCCCGCCGGCACCGCCGATCGCGCCGTGCTCGACATGCTCGCGCCCTGGGAGTGCCTCGACGTCGTGGCCGAGGCGCTCACGCCCGGGGGAGTGCTGCTCGTGTACGTCGCCACAGCCACGCAGCTGTCGCGGGTGGCGGAGGCCATCCGTCTCACCGAGACTTTCACCGAACCCGTCTCGACCGAAACGATGGTGCGCGGCTGGAACGTCGACGGCCTCTCGGTGCGACCCGACCACCGCATGGTCGCTCACACGGGTTTCTTGCTGACCGCTCGTCGCCTCGCCGACGGTGCCGGTCGCTTCGTCAAGGCCAAGCGCGGTTCGAAGACCGAGTTCGGCGACGAGGACGTCGAGCTGTGGACTCCCGGCGCCGTCGGCGACCGTCAAGCAAGTGACAAGAGACTGCGCAAAGCCGCCCGCGAAGCCCAATCGCTGGCGGAACGCTCATCGCGACGCCCGATAGAGTGACGATGCTCCTGACACCGAGAAGAGGTTCCGTGCGCACGCTTCCCGCGCTCATTCTGACCACCGCCCTCGTCGGCTCGCTCGCGGCATGCGCGACCCCGAACGGTGGTGGGTGCTCTCCCGTGATTCCGGAGGGTGAAACGGCCGGCTACATCAGCGCCACGGGCGAAGTCGGCACGCAACCCGAGATCGACTTCCCGACCCCGCTCTCGGTGACCAGCGCGCAGAGCGCTGTACTCACGACCGGCGAGGGCGAGCGCATCGACGCGGGGGAGACCGTCGACATGCAGGCGACTCTTCTCGACGCGACGACGGGCGAGGTGCTCGGCGCCACGTCGTACTCGCCCGAGGGCGAGCCGATTCGTCGCGCTGCGGGTTCGGGCCTTGACGTGATCGCCGACGCGGTGCAGTGCGCCACTGTCGGTTCGCGCATCGCCGTGGTCAACACCTGGACGGAGTTCTATGGCGACGCGGAGGCCGCTGCCGCTCAGGGCGTCGACCCCGAGGCGTCGGTCGTGCTGGTGCTCGACCTTGAAGCCTCGTACCTCGGTCGTGCGACCGGAGCACCTCAGCTCGGCGCCGAAGGCGTGCCTGCCGTCGTGACGACGCCCGAGGGCGTGCCGGGTGTCACGATTCCGAACTCCGACCCCTCGACCGATCTCATCGCCCACACGCTCGTGCTCGGCAGCGGTGCGCCGCTCGAAGCGGGCGACCCTGCCGTGCTGCACTACACCGGCATCGTGTGGGAGTCCGGTGACATCTTCGACTCGAGCTGGGAGCGCGGCGTGCCCGCGACGTTCCCGATCGTGAGCTTCGAAGACGACCCTGCCGGCATCGTGCCCGGCCTCGCGCAAGCTCTCGAAGGCAAGACCGTCGGCTCGCAAGTCGTCGTCGTCATCCCCCCGGCGCTCGGCTACCCCGAGGGCCAGGCCCCCGCGACGATTCCCGCCGGATCGACGATGGTGTTCGTCGTCGACATCCTGGGCGTGGAGGGACAGTAGCTTCGATGGCAGCTCCCGTGCGCCGCGTGCCGGTCGAGGAGCGGCTCTTCAGCCTCGTCCTCGCCCTGCTCGCGAGTGCGCACGGGCTGACGAAGGCCGAGATCCTCTCCACTGTCACGGGCTACGCGGCACGCTACGACGCCGGCGGCGATCGCGTCGCGCTCGAGCGGCAGTTCGAGCGCGACAAAGAAGATCTGCGCGAGATCGGCGTGCCGCTCGAGACCGTCGACGAGCGCGGCGCCGAAGGCGACACCAAGCTGCAGCGCTATCGCATCGACCCCGCGCGCTACCAGCTGCCCGACGACGTGCGCTTCGACGAACGCGAGCTCGCGCTGCTCGTGCTCGCGGCCCGCGTCTGGCGCGACGGCTCCCTCTCGAGCGACTCGCGCCGCGCCGTGCGCAAGCTTCAGTCGCTCGGCGTTCGCGTCGACGAGGGCGTCATCGGCTTCGCCCCGACGATCCGCACACGGGATGCCGCACACGAGCCGCTCGCGGCCGCCATCGATCGCGGCCAGCAGGTGCGCTTCGACTACGTCAAGCCCGGCACCCCTCATGCTGCGCCCCGCACGGTGTCGCCGCTCGCCCTCGTCTTTCACGAGGGTCGATGGCATCTGCACGCGCACGATGACTCGGTGGATGCTCCACGCACCTTCTTGCTGCGCCGCATCGTCGGCGGGGTCGAGCTCACGGGTCAGCCCGCGACGCGCAAAGCTGCGCACGACGAATCGGCGCGCGTGCTCGCAGAGCTCGAGCAGCTCTGGACCGAACGTGTCGGGGTTGTGCGGGTGCGACAGGGCAGTGAGGCCGAGGTCGTGCTGCGCAACCGCGCGGGCACTGAGGTGCTCGACGTCGAGAACGACGCAGTGCCGGCCGACACACGGCGGCTCCTGCTGCACGCGACCGACCTCGACATCCTCGCCGATGAGCTCGCCGCCTTCGGGGGCGATGCGGTCGTCGAGTCTCCTGACGTGCTGCGCGGGGCCGTGCGCACCCGGTGGCAACGGGTGGTGAGCATCCATGGCTGATCGCGCGGCACCACCGAAGGCGACCGACAAGCTGACCTTCCTGCTGGCCCTCGTGCCGTACCTCATCGATCAGGTGCGGGTGACGGTCGACGAGGCGGCCGCGCACTTCGAGACCACACCGGCGCAGATGCGCGCCTACGTCGAACTCATCGCCATGAGCGGCACGCCGGGCGCTGACGGGGGCTACACGCACGAGTCGCTGTTCGACATCGACTGGGATGACTTCGAACGCGGGGTCATCCGCGTGCGCCAGGCACCGATGGAGGAGATTCCGCGGCTCTCGGGGCGCGAGGCTGCAGCATTGCTCGCCGGACTGCAACGCGTCGCCGCACTGCCCGCCTTCACTGCGGGTGTTGATGTGGCAGCACTCATGGCCAAGCTCGCGCGGGGTGCGAGCGATGCGCCGGCGCCCGTCGCGGTGCGGCCAGCGGCAACGGCAGAACTGCACGCGCTGCTCGCGAGCGCCGTCGCCGAACGCCGCCGTGTGCGCATCGACTACGTCACCGCGCGGGGCGACCGCGAGCTGCGCGAGGTCGACCCCATCCGACTCGACGACATCGACGAGGCCCGATATCTGCGGGCGTGGTGCTTGACCCGCGACGACGAGCGCACCTTCTTGCTCGACCGCATCGCGAGCGCAGAACTGCTGGGGCCCGCCGAGGTGCACGAGACCGCTGCCTCGCCCGACGAGCTCTTCCACAGCGATCCAGCAGACGAGCTCGTGACGATCGCGCTGCCTGCTGCAGCACTGCCGCTCATCGCCGACTATCGCGGGGCGGATGACGCGGTGCGCATCGAGGGTGATCGGGCCATCGTGACGCTGCCGATCGCTCATCCTGGCGTGCTGGGGCGACTCGCCGCGCGGCTCTCGGGCGAACTCGAGGTGCTCGAGCCCGCCACTGCTCGCGCGGCGCTGATCGAGTGGGCTCGCGCGGCACTCTCGGGCTCGGCGTGAGCGCGTGAGGCGCGCACCGTGCCCACGCACAAAGACCCACAGGGCCCGCGCGCTAGACTGCCCACACCAACGACCGACTCACGTGAGGACGTAAGCGCAATGCCGGCGAATCTCGGAGGCTGGACCGGCCTCATTCTGCTGCTCGTGGTCATTCTGCTCTTCGCAGCACCCAAGCTGCCGCAGCTCGCACGCAGCCTCGGCCAGTCGATGACGATCTTCAAGAAGGAGATCAAGAACAAAGACGGCGACGCTCCGGCAGAGTCCACGCCTGCTGCGGAGTCGACGGCGGCATCTGCTCCGTCGCAGCCCGCGTCGACGGCCGACGGCACCGACTCTTCCGCGCAGAAGTAGCGCGTGGCCGGCCGCGCTCCGCGGCCCCGGAATCCCGAGGGCCGCATGACCCTCGGCCAGCACCTCGTCGAGGCGCGCAAGCGCCTCACGTGGTCTGCGCTCGCAATTCTGCTGGCGTCGATCGGGGGCTGGTTTCTCGCCGCCCCGGTGTGGGCGGCGCTCAGTGCGCCCATCATCAGGGTCGCCGAAGAGCAGGATCGCGAAGCAGCGATCAGCTACACGACCGTCGGTGAGGCCTTCGACACGCAACTCATCATCGCCATCACGCTCGGCATCGTCATGGCGAGCCCGTTCTGGCTCTATCAGCTGTGGGCCTTCATCACGCCGGCTCTGCACAAGCACGAAAAGCGCTTCGCGATCGGCTTCCTGGCAGCCTCGATCCCACTCTTCCTCGCCGGATGCACGGCCGGTTGGCTCATCCTGCCGAATATCGTGTCGCTGTTGACGGGCTTTGCTGCCGAGAACACCCAGACCCTTCTGCAGGCCCGCACCTATCTCGACTTCGCGGTGAAGCTCGTGCTGGCCATCGGCATCGGCTTCGTGCTGCCGGTCGTGCTCGTGATGCTCAACTTCGCGCGAGTGATCAGCGGCATGAGCATCCTGAAAGCGTGGCGCTGGGCGATTCTCGCGATCACGGCCTTCACCGCGATTGCGACTCCTGCGGCTGACGTCGTGTCGATGGTGCTGCTCGCGCTTCCGATGATCGGCCTCTACTTTCTCGCCACGGCCATCTCGATCCTCAACGACAAGCGCGTCGAACGGCGCGAGTCGGCGCTCAACGCCGAGTACGGCATCGTCGCCGATGGCTGACGAAGGCAAGAGTCACGCCGAGCGGTTCGCCGAAGCCCGCGCCTTGCGAGGGCTGCCGCGCCTGCGTGCGTTCCGTGACGGGCTCAGCATCGAGCTCGACCCCTTCCAACTCTCGGCGTGCACGGCACTCGAGCAAGGTCGCAGCGTGCTCGTCGCCGCGCCGACGGGTGCCGGCAAGACGATCGTCGCCGAGTTCGCCGTGTTCTTGGCGATGTTCGAGCCGAGCGCCAAGATCTTCTACACCGCGCCCATGAAGGCGCTCAGCAACCAGAAGTACACCGAGCTCGTCGCGCAGTACGGCGCGAGTGACGTGGGGCTGCTGACGGGCGACACCAACATCAACGCGCGCGCCCGCATCGTCGTCATGACGACCGAAGTGCTGCGCAACATGCTCTACGCCGACTCCGACCTGCTCACCGACCTCTCCTACGTCGTCATGGATGAGGTGCACTACCTCGCCGACCGATTTCGCGGTGCCGTGTGGGAGGAGGTCATCATCCACTTGCCCGCCCACGTGCGCATGATCTCGCTCAGCGCGACGGTCTCGAACGCCGAAGAGTTCGGCGACTGGCTGCAGGTCGTGCGGGGCGACACCGACGTCATCGTGAGCGAGTCGCGGCCCGTGCCGCTCGAGCAGCACGTGCTCGTGCGCTCGAAGTTGCTCGACCTCTTCGACTCCTCCGGCACAGCCGCGACCCACCGCGTGAATCCAGAACTCGTGCAGTTGGCCCGCGCAGGCGGGCACGTTCCGCATCGCGGGCGCCAGCATCACCCTCGCCGCTGGGAGAAACGCCCCGGAGGCGACGGGCGCATGGACCGCTCCGAGGTCGTCGGGATGCTCGGGGCCAAGAACCTGCTGCCCGCCATCTTCTTCATCTTCAGCCGTGTCGGCTGCGACCAGGCGGTGCGGCAGCTCGTGCGATCGGGCATCCGCCTCACCGATGCCGCCGAGCGCGAAGAGATTCGCGAGATCGTCGAAGACCGGTGCCGCACGTTGCGCGACGACGACCTCGCCGTGCTCGGCTACTGGGAGTGGCTCGACGGGCTCCAGCGCGGCGTGGCGGCGCACCACGCGGGCCTGCTGCCTGCCTTCAAAGAGGTCGTCGAAGAACTCTTCCAGCGCCGGCTGTTGCGAGTGGTCTTCGCGACGGAAACGCTCGCGCTCGGCATCAACATGCCGGCGCGCACTGTCGTGCTCGAGAAGCTCGAGAAGTTCAACGGCGAAGCGCGGGTTCCGATCACGCCCGGCGAGTACACGCAGCTCACGGGTCGAGCAGGGCGACGCGGCATCGACACCGAGGGCCACTCGGTCATCCAGTGGACAGGCGGTCTCGACCCGCAGGCCGTCGCCTCCCTCGCCTCGCGACGCACGTACCCTCTCAACTCGAGTTTTCGACCGACCTACAACATGGCCGTCAATCTCATCGAGCAGTTCGGTCGACAGCGCACGCGCGAAGTGCTCGAATCGAGCTTTGCGCAATTCCAAGCCGACCGAGCAGTCGTCGACCTCGCGCGCACGATGCGCAAGAACCAGCAGTCGCTCGAGGGTTATGCGACAGCGATGTCGTGCCACCTCGGCGACTTCGCCGAGTACTCGGCTCTGCGACGCGAGCTCAGTGATCTCGAGCGCGGCACGCGCCGATCGGGAGAGCCGGGGGAGAAGGCTGATCGTCTTCGCCGGCAGAAGCAGATCGAGGGAGTGCGCACGCGCATGCGCAAGCATCCCTGTCACGGCTGCGCCGACCGTGAATCGCATGCGCGGTGGTCGGAACGCTGGTGGCGGCTGCAGCGCGAGACCGAGAAGCTGGGTCGCCAGATCTCAGGACGCACCGGAGCGGTCGCTGCGGTCTTCGACCGCATCACCGAGATTCTCGGCCATCTCGAGTACCTCGAGCACGACGAGCACGGTCGGCTCGGCCTCACGACGCATGGTCGTTCGCTGCGGCGCATTTACGGCGAACGCGATCTGCTCGTCGCCGAAGCCTTGCGGCACGGCTACTGGCAGAACCTCGACGCGCCCGGCCTCGCGGCCATGGCGAGCGCCATCGTCTTCGCGGCGCGGCGCGACGACGGCCAGGCACCCGAGTACGCGCTGCCGCGCGGAGCCTTCCGGCACGCTCTCGAACTGACGCAGCTGCGATGGGCTGAACTCGACGATCTCGAGCGCTCGCACAAGCTGCCGGGCACCGAACCGCTCGCGACGGCGCTCGCGCTCCCCATGCACCGCTGGGCGTCTGGCGGCGGGCTCGAGAGTGTGCTCCGCGACTCCGAACTCGCCGCAGGCGACTTCGTGCGCTGGACGAAGCAGACCATCGACCTGCTCGATCAGGTCTCGATCGTCGCCGACGGCGCCGTCGGCCGCACCGCACGTACTGCTCTGGATGCGATTCGACGCGGCATCGTCGCCTACAGCTCGGTCGCCTAGGTCGAGCGCCACGAGTGAGTCTCTTAGGCTTGACGGTCGTGACCACCACTCCGCGCTCCGCGAGCGATGCCGCGTGGGCCCCGCCGCTGCCACTCGGTGCGGCGGCCGCCGTCGCGCTCGTCGGCGGGTGGATGCAGCACCTCGGCTACCCAGATCTCGCGTGGTGGCCACTCACCATCGTGGGCTGCGCAGCGGTGCTGCTCGCTCTGCGAGGGCGCAGCATCCCGGGAGCCATGCTCGTCGGCGCCATCGGCGCATTCGCGTACTACGGCGCGCTCATCGAATGGCTCACGGTGTATCTCGGGCTCGTGCCCTGGCTCGCGCTCACCATGGCTCAAGTAGCGCTGTGCGTCGTCGGCGCCGTGCTCATCACGCTCGCGTGGCGCTGGGTGCCACGCGCGTGGCCCGGTACCGCTGGCCGACTGCTGCTCACGCCCGTCATCGTTGCCGCGGCGTTCACCGCGCGAGAAGCGTTGGCGAGTGTGTGGCCGTTCGGAGGATTCGCGTGGGGGAGACTCGCGCACAGCCAGGCTGAAGGTCCGCTCGTCGAGTGGGCGGCCTGGGTCGGATTTTCGGGCCTGAGTTTTCTGCTCGCCTGGCTCGCTGCGACACTCGCCGTCGTTGTCATCGAGCGTCGAGTACCCGTGCTGCCGCGCATCGCGCTGCCTGTGGGTCTCGCCGCAGCCCTGCTCGCGTGGCCCGCGTTTCCGATCACCACCAGCGGCACCATCACTGTCGCCGCGGTGCAGGGCAACTCGAACTCCGGCCTCTTCGCCGACTACGAACGCGGCGAGATTCTGCACGATCACTACGACGCGACCACGACGCTCTTCGACCGCGGACTCGAGCTCGACGTTGTCGTCTGGCCCGAGAACGCGAGTGATCTCAACCCGCTGACCAGCGAGTACGCAGCCTCGGTGCTCGACCTCGTCAGCGACCGCCTCGACGCCCCGCTCGTGGTGGGCACCATCACCGAAGAGGGCGAGAAGTCGTTCAACTCGGTGCTGCTGTGGCAGGCGGGAGAGGGGGCTGTCGATCAGTACGACAAGGTGCACCCTGTTCCCTTTGCCGAGTACCTGCCGGCGCGCGAGTTCTTCTACCCGCTCGCGCCGAGCCTGTTCGACCTCGTGCCTCGCGACTACTCCTTCGGTGAACGCGACACGGTGGTCGATCTCGATGGCGTGATCGCCGGCATCTCGATTTGTTACGACATCGTCGACGATGACCTGCTCGCGCGCCAGATCGATGAGGGCGCGCAGGTGCTGCTCGCGCCGACCAACAACGCCGACTTTGGCGTGAGCGACCAGAGCGTGCAGCAACTCGCCATTGCACGGCTGCGTGCTGTCGAGTCGGGCCGCACACTCGTCAACACGTCCACCGTTGGCGCGAGCGCGATCGTGTTGCCCGACGGCTCGACCCTCGACGAGCTGCCGCTCTTCACGGCGGACACGATGGTGCAGGAAGTGCCGCTGAGCGACACCATCACTCCCGCGCACGCACTGGGTCGCACGGCCGAGTGGTTCATCGTGCTGCTGGCGTTCTCCGTCGTCCTGCTGGCGGGGCTGCTCACGAGTGTTGGCCCCCGATCCGGCGCCCACCGTGTGCGTACGACCACGGCGGGGGAGCGGTGATGCGCACGCTCATCGTCGTGCCCACGTATGACGAAGCGGAGAGCATCCGCAGCATCATCGCGAGAATTCGCGCCTCGGTGCCGTTGGCCCAGGTGCTCATCGTCGACGACGCGTCTCCCGACGGCACCGGCAGCATCGCCGACGAGTTGGCAGCCGCCGATGACGCCGTGCGTGTGCTGCATCGCGAGGGCCGTTCGGGGCTCGGCACGGCCTATCTCGAGGGTTTCGCCATCGCGGCGGCAGAAGCGTTCGACGCCGTCGTCGAAATCGACGCCGATGGATCGCACGATCCCGCCGAGCTGCCGGCCATGCTCGATCTGCTCGAACGGAAAGGCACCGATCTCGTTATCGGATCGCGCTGGGTGCCGGGCGGCAGTGTCGTGCACTGGCCGTGGCTGCGGCGTGCGATCTCGCGCAGCGGCAATCGCTACGCCCGGTGGATGCTGCGCTCACGCATCCGTGACCTCACTGCCGGCTTCCGCGCGTATCGAGTCTCGGCGCTCAACGGTCTCGACCGCGCGGGTGTTTCATCGCAGGGGTACTGCTTTCAGGTCGAGCTCGCGTGGCGCATCGAACTCGCCGGGGGAGGCGTGGTCGAGCATCCGATCGTGTTCGTCGAACGAGCTGAAGGCCGTTCGAAGATGCACTCGGGGATCGTCGCCGAGGCGCTCGTGCGCGTCACCGGCTGGGGCATCGCGGCTCGCTTCGGACGAACTCCGCGGCGCGTGTCTACGGCTCCTGCGACCGAGGAACCTGTCGCCGAAGAGCCCGGGCTCTAGGCGCCGAGCCGCTCACCGCCGCCGCGGCGGGCGCGCAGCAGCGCGAGTCTCTCCTCCAGCAGCTCTTCGAGCTCGTCACGCGAGCGACGCTCGAGCAGCATGTCCCAGTGCGTGCGGGCGGCCTTCACTTCGCCCGCATCGATCTCGACGGGGGTGCCGTCAGGAGCGAGCAAGACGCCTTCGCGGCCTGACTTCGGCGACTCCCACGTGTCGGGTAGCTCGGCGTCGGCGGCGAAGATGACGTCGAAGTGCTCGCCATCATCGGTGCGGTAGCGCGCACGCTGGCGGTCGGCGAACTCGACGCCTTCTTCGCTCTGCATGCTCTGAGCACCGAGCCTCATGCCGCGCAGGGTGCGATCTGCCATCGTGGTCCTCCTCGTCGGTCGTCGACCACTCCCCAATGTCGTGCGACCGAATCGGGAGCGGCGACGCAATTCATGTATAGGTATAGACCCCCGAGGGGCCTCGACCATTCCGCGCCATGGCGGTTCCCAGACCATTGCCAGGGCGCGGTCAGGCCCGACGCCCGTTCGCGGCGGCAGGTTGCTCGCGTCGCGACGTCGCGACTATGAGCGCTCGGCGAGTACCGCGAGCGCGAGATCGGCGCGATCGGTGACCAGGCCATCAACACCGCGATCGAGCAGTTCGCGCATGGTGTGAGGTTCGTTGACGGTCCAGACGTGCACTTCGACGCCGGCAGCGTGAAAGGCCCGCAGTCGCGCGGGGGAGACCGTGTCGAGACCGAGTGCTCGTTCGGGAATCTGCACGGCGTGGAGTCCGCGCAGCGCCGTTCGCACCGCCGCGCCACCGCGCACGACGCTCGCGAGGAGGGCCGCGGCGAAGCGCGGTCCAGAGGCGCTCGTCGCGACCTCCGGCAGCAACGCGAGCGCCGCACTCCTGCGTCGTTCGCTGAACGACGTCAGCAGCACGCGCTCCTCCGCACGCACCGCACGCACCGCCTCGACGGTGGGCTCGACGGCTGCCGCCGACTTGAGATCGATGTTGAAGCGAGCGTCGGGGAAGGCATCGAGCGCTTCCGCCAGAGTGGGCATGTGTTGGCCATCGCCGAGGTCGACCTTGGAAAGCTCGGCGACGGTGAGTTGATCGACCTTCTCGCTTCGACCCGCCGCGACCCGTGACAGTTCAGGGTCATGGGCGACGACGGCGACTCCGTCTGCACTGGCGTGCACATCGGTCTCGAGGTACGTGACACCGATGCCGACGGCAGCGGCGAAGGCGAGCAGCGTGTTCTCGGGAGCGCTCGTGGCGAGCCCCCGGTGTGCCAGCACACGCGGGGGATCGCCGACGAAGAAGGGATGCCGAGCGATCACTTCTGCTGACTGGTGCCGCCACCACCGAGGAAGCCGTTGCCGATGCCCTTGAGCGCTTCGGTGAGTTCGCTCGGGATGATCCACATCTTGTTCGACTCGCCTTCTGCGAGCTTCGGCAGCGTCTGCAGGTACTCGTAGGCGAGCAGCTGTGGGTCGGGGTTGCCGGCGTGGATTGCGGCGAAGACCGTCTTGATGGCTTCCGCTTCGGCCTCGGCGCGCAGCACCTGAGCCTTCGCATCACCCTCGGCTTTGAGAATGGCCGACTGACGCGCACCCTCGGCCTCGAGAATCTGCGACTGCTTGGTTCCCTCGGCGGTGAGGATCACCGCGCGACGATCGCGCTCGGCGCGCATCTGCTTCTCCATGGAGTCCTGGATGCTGATGGGCGGGTCGATCGCCTTGAGCTCGACGCGGTTGACGCGCAGACCCCACTTGCCCGTTGCCTCGTCGAGCACGACACGCAGCTGACCGTTGATGTTGTCACGGCTCGTGAGTGCTTCTTCGAGGTTGAGTCCACCCACGACGTTGCGCAGGGTCGTGACGGTCAACTGTTCGACACCGGCGAGGTAGTTGGCGATCTCATACGTTGCGGCACGCGCATCCGTCACCTGGAAGTAGATGACCGTGTCAATCGACACGACGAGGTTGTCTTCGGTGATGACGGGCTGCGGCGGAAACGACACAACCTGCTCGCGCATGTCGACGAGCGGCCGCATGCGATCGATGAACGGCACCAAGATGTTGAGGCCGGGCTGCAACGTCTTGTGATAGCGGCCGAGCCGCTCGACAACGCCCGCGTAGGCCTGCGGCACGATGCGAATCGCACGCAGAATGACGACGACCACGAAGATCGCCACGACGATGAGTAGTGCGGTGATGAACAACTGGCCGGGATCGAACAGCATGAGTCACGCTCCTTCTGGTGAAGTCGGTTCGGCTGGGCTGGCGATGGGGGAGGCGGGAGCGACCACGGCAGTGGCGCCCTCGATGCGCACGACGATCGTGCGGGTACCTTCAGCGAGCGGATCGTTCGGGGCGGCGTCGTCGAGTCGGGCGGTCCACGTTTCGCCGTTGGCGAGGCGCACATAGCCACCGACGTCGGTCACCGTCGTCGTGACGCGACCGCTCATGCCGGCGAGGGCATCGACGTTCGTGAGTGCTGGCGACGAGTTGCGATCAAGAGTTCGCAGGAGGAGCGGTCTGATCGTGAAAAGCAGCAACGCCGAAAGCACCGCCGCGGCGAGAATCTGCACCCACCACTCGGCACCGAGCAGGTTCGCCCCAAGCCCACCGAGCAGAGAGCCCGCCGCGATCATGAGGAACGTGAACTCGAGGGTCAACAGCTCGATGATGACGCAGACGATCACGAAGACGAGCCACATGATCCACAGGAACTCGGTCAAATCGACCACGTGCACCCTCCTCGACGTCGTGTGTTCCTCACGCTATCACCGGCCCCTGACCGCCTCTCGGGTTCTGCCATACGAGTGCCGCGGCGGGGTGAAGCGATAGGGTCGTGAACCGTGAACACCGCTTCGAACACCCTGCTGCAGCCCGGCCAACTTGCCGGCAAGACCGCTCTTGTCACCGGATCCTCGCGCGGCATCGGCGCTGACACGGTGAAGTACTTCGCCGCTGCTGGCGCGAACGTCGTCATCAACTATCGCGCGAAGGCACCCCGCGCCGAGAAGCTCGTGGCCGAGATCGAGGCCGCTGGCGGCCAGGCGATCGCCATCGGCGCCGACCTCACCGACCCCTTGTCGGTCGCGGCGATGATGGATGCTGCGCGCGAGCGCTTCGGTGGCCTCGACATTCTCGTGCTCAACGCCTCCGGCGGCATGGAATCGGGCATGGGCGAGGATTACGCCCTGCGCCTCAACCGTGACGCGCAAGTCAACGTGCTGACCCAGGGCGCTGAGCTCATGGGCGAGGGCGGCCGCGTCGTGTTCGTGACGAGCCACCAAGCGCACTTCATCGGCACCGTTCCGACGATGCCCGAATACGAAGCCGTCGCGCTCTCGAAGCGAGCGGGTGAAGATGCTCTGCGCGAGCTCATTCCGACGCTCGAGGCTCGCGGCATCGGCTTCACAGTCGTCTCGGGCGACATGATCGAGGGCACGATCACGGCCACACTGCTCGAGCGCGCGGCTCCCGGCGCGATCGATGCGCGCAAGGAGGCGGCCGGCAAGCTCTACAACGTCAGCGAGTTCGCCGCCGAAGTCGCACAGGCTGCGGTGGATCCCGTTCCCGCCGACAACACGCGCCTCGTCGGTGATGTGAGCTACTTCACCGAGTTCTCGGGCCAGTAGCGGTGTGGCCCCAGCGCGGCCTGCGGAGAACATCCCGAATCATTCTCATGGATGCCGACGGTGCCGCGCTGCTCTTCAACACCGCGGCGCCCGACTCCACTCGATTCACCCGATGGATCACGCCCGGAGGGGGAGTGGACCCGGGGGAGTCGCACGAGCAGGCTGCAGTGCGCGAGCTCTTCGAAGAGACCGGAATGACCGTCGAGCACGTGGGGGAGTCGATCTGGAGCCTCGACTTCGAGGTGGCGTGGGACGACGCCGACCATGACCGCGGACACGCGGAGTACTACGTGGTTCGGTGCGAGCGTTTTGAGCCCGTGTCGACGAACTGGACCGCCGACGAGCACGTCGACGTGACGGCGCATCGCTGGTTCACCGCCGACGAGTTATTGCGTTCGGGCGAGCCGTTCGAACCGTACGACCTGCCGAGATTGCTGCGTGCCGTCGCCGCCGATGTTTGAGAGACTCTCGACATGGATCTGAATCTCGCAGGCTTCGGACCGGGCGTCATTCTGATTCCCGTGCTCCTCGGTCTCACCGCACTGTGGGTTGGGGCGCTCGTGTCGATTGCCCGCCGCGCACGCGGCATGTCAGGCCTCGAAGTCATCGGCTGGTGCGCCCTGGTCGTGTTCGCCCAGTTCATCGGCCCGATCATCTGGTTTCTCATCGGTCGCGACCGCTACGCGCCGCCGTACGTCGAAGACCAGCCGTAGAGCATGCCGCTCGCGGTCCCGCCACCGATCGACGCAGGCAGTGTCCGATAATGCACATTATGTCAGTATGAGGAGAATCTCGCACCCTGCGACTACTCCCCGTGAGCTGACGTGCGCACCGGAACATAGCGCTCTGCGCGAGCGCCAGAGGCGAATTCGGTAACACCGACGAGTTGCAGTTCTAGCGGCTCGGTGAGTCCGTCGAACAACCGAGGCCCACGGCCGATCACCATCGGGTACACGACGAACTCGTATTCATCTATGAGTCCCGCGTTCGCGAGCGCAAGCGGCAGCGTGACTCCCCCGACGTAAAGCCCTTCTCCCGCCTGTTGCTTGAGCTGCCGAACTGCCTCGACGGGGTCCCCGGAGAGCGCCTCAGTGTTCCACCCGTCCGGCTCACGTGTCGTCGAGACGAGACACTTCTTCGCCGCCGAGATGGATTCCTGAAACGGTCTCATCCAGGCAGGCAGGTCGGTCGCGGTGCGCCAGAACTCCATGAGCTCGTACGTCGTTCGACCGAAGATGACCGCGTCGGCCTGCGCGATCGTCGTCGTGGCGTGGTGATGGGTCTCTTCATCTACTCGACCAGCAAGGTGGTCGACACAACCGTCGAGCGAGACGTTGATGGAGTACCGCAGTGGGCGCATACGCCCAGGTTGACACTTCCCGTCCTCCATCACGAGAATTTTCTCGTGGCGCTTCCCTGACGCGAGTGCTCCGAGCGCACTACCGTCACAGTGTGACGACCAAGATGACGATACGCCGCGCCGAGTCGACCGACCGCGAGGCGCTGGTCAATCTCGGCCTCTCGATTCAGGCACTCCACGCAGAGAACCTGCCTGAGATCTTCGTCGCGCCTGACCGGGATGCCCTCGCCGAGTTCTTCGACGGCGTTCTCGCCGGTGACAGTCATGTGCTGGTGGCCGAACATGGCACCACCGTTCTCGGTTACGTGTTTGCTGACCTTGTCGCTCGCGGCGCCACGGCGTTCAAGCACGCGTCCACGGTGCTGTACATCCAACACATCGCGGTTTCACCCGCGGTCCAACGTCAGGGTGTCGGCGCCCGACTCATGAACGCGGCCGCCTCGCTCGGGCGTGAGCTTGGCGCGTCGGCAGTTCGTCTGGATTCGTGGAGCTTCAATACGGACGCGCATGAGTTCTTCGCCGCACACGGGTACTCGCCCATCAACATCGTTTTTGAGCACGCTCTCGACCATCGGTCTCAACCCGAGCCCATACCGTCGACTGCACCGGGCGCAGTGTCAGGCTGAGGCGGGCTCGCTCGCCTCAGCCCCATAGAACGGTCGCACTTCGACCACGCGATTGCAGGCCCGCGATCCCTCCGCCGCGAGCGCTAGCGCGGCATCGCGATCGATCGCTTCGACGATCCAGAATCCCGACACGTACGGCGTGGAATCGTGCAGCGGCCCAGGAGTCACCACTCCCACTCCCACTCCCACTCCCCCGCGATTGTCGACGACGACGGATGCTCGAGGCGAGGCCAAGCCCTCCGCCATGATCAGCTGGCCGGCGTCGTGCAGCCGCGCATTGAACGCGTCGATGGCCGCCATCTCCTCCGCAGAACCTGAGCCGGATTCATCGTCGAAGACGCAGATCATGTACTTGCTTCCGCTCGTCTGTTGACTCCCAGTCAACTTAAGTGCGTTCATCACCGCTTCTCACCCACTGTGGTCGAGGAGGCCACCACTCAAGCGAATCGGCATCGCGAGCGTCAGGGACAAGCGTGACATCAGTGTCGAACCTGCTGAATGTCACTTGTCCGCCCGTCCTGAGGTACTGGTCTCCGCTCAGAACGAGCGACGATGCTCCCGACCACGCGTGAATCGCCGCTTCGACGGGCAATGCGCGATTTTCCATGCCGCGAACGTGGCTTTCGCACAGCACCTCTACAGCGCGAATGCGCCCCGTCACTGCAGGCACATTCTCACAAGCCCGTCGACCCCATGTCTGCTCGTCCTCCGGCCGAACGAGTGCTGGAGATTCTCCGCGTTGGCATCCGAGTCCGAATTCGACGTCCTGATAAGAACAGAAGGTCGTCTGGCCCGTGGAACCATCTGCACACAAGAAGTCGTAGACCCGTCGCCGCGAGTCATCCAGAAGCCAAACGTTGGGCTCGAAGCTGTAGGCCCACTCGTTTCCGCTCCATGCGTCGATCGACCCCGAAGCGAGCGCCAGCATCGCAGTGACATTGTCGGCGGCCCAGCCGACCGGGTCGTCGGTAAGCCCTACTTGCTCAAACAATCTGTTCACGAAGATGCGGGTTCTGTGCATGAGCTCTGCCGATTCCGGAAGCCTCTCAGCGTGCTGCTCCGCGCGCAAAACATGCGACTGAGGTCCGAAGTCTTGTCGGCTGACGGTCCATGCTTTCGTCTTGGTGCAGGGGTCAACCAGAGACCACGTCTCACTGCCCCCTTGGGGGCCGTCGTCGTATTCCTCGACGAAATGGCACTCGTGATGGTTCACGTGCTCTCCACCTCATTCGCAACACGCAGGGCAACTTCCCTGTATCGGAACTTGAGAGTAGCCACTGTTGAGCCGTTGGCGGCTCACCCGCAGTACCGTAAGTAGGTGGCCAGGGATCTTCGAAGCCTTGAGACGGAACGCCTGTCGCTTCGGCGCTCCCTCCCTCATGATGCATGCGCGCTGCGAAAGTTGTGGACCGAACGGGACCACCGAGTGCCGTCCCGTCGCCACATCGACACGAACGGGCGGCCCACCATCTCGGACATCGCCCGAGATATCGAAGAGAGACACAACGAACCGGGGCTCGCACTTCTTTCGGTCGTTCGTCGGGACAGCGGAACGGTGATCGGGTACTGCGGCCTATTGACTCATGGCAACGGAAGTCTTGAGGAGCCCGAACTCGCCTTTGAGCTCTCCCGCGCTGAACACGGCAAGGGATTCGCAACCGAAGCCGCCCGAGCGATCGTTGCTTGGGCAGACGGAGTTGGTTACCCCCGACTGTGGGCCGGTGTTTGGGAATGGAATACGGCTTCCCGTCGGGTTCTCGAGAAAGTCGGCTTTCAGGAGGTGAGCACCGCCTTGCCACGATCTGCTCACGGGGCGAATTTACTCACAATGAGGGAACGACAGCAGAAGTCCGCGTCAGCCGACATTGCCTACGCCAACGTTCAGACCGAGGAGCACTGAGCATGGCCACAGCACCCGCAACCCTCGAGCGCGTCGCGCGCATGTCGTTCGGCCAGGTGTACCCGCTCTACGTCACGAAAGTCGAGCGCAAAGGTCGAACGCAGGCCGAGCTCGACGAAGTCATCTCGTGGCTCACCGGCTTCGACGGTGCAGAGATCGCCCAGCACGTCGCCAATGAAACGACATTCGCCGAGTTCTTCGACCAGTCATCGCTCAACACCCGTGCCTCCCTCATCACCGGCGTCATTTGCGGCGTGCGCGTCGAAGACATCGAAGAGCCGCTCATGCAGAAGGTGCGTTACCTCGACAAGCTCGTCGACGAACTCGCGAAGGGCAAAGCGATGGAGAAAGTGCTGCGGTCCTAGCGGTGCCCACCCGGTGCCCCTGCTTGAGCGGCCTCCCTTTCACCGAGTGCTGCGAGCCCGCCCATCGAGGCGATAGACCCGCCGCGACGGCCGAGGCGCTCATGCGCTCGCGCTTCAGCGCGTTCGCCGTCGGGAATGTCGATTACCTCTTGGCATCGTGGCATCCCTCCACGCGGCCCACGACGCTCGAACTCGACGCAGAGTTGCGGTGGTACCGACTCGACATTCTCGACCGCGTTGGTGGTGGGCCTCTGGAACCTCGGGGCGTCGTCGAGTTTGAAGCGTTCTGGCGTTCGCGCGACTCTCGTGGATCACAACGGGAGCGCAGCAACTTCGTGCGGGAGTCGGGCCGCTGGTTCTATCTCGACGGCGTCGGCTGAACGGCGGCGACTCAGACTCTGGCGATGCGTTCGACCTCGGCCACGACGTCGTCGAGGCTCCCTGTCGTCGCGATCTCGTGCGATGCCGCGGCCCTCAACATGGGCTCGACCGCCTCGTGATCCCGCGCGATCGCGGCTTGCTCAGACTCTGAACGACCGAAAGGGTTCGTCGTGCGTCGTCGAACACGGTCGAGCATCACGTCGAGAGGTGCGCTGAGCAAGATGATCGCGTCGAAACGATCGGAGAACATCCCCTGATTGCGCACCGTGCCGGCCACAGCGAGCGGCGACGCGCGTGGAGCGTCGAGGAGTCGGTGCATGTGACGTTCTCGCCAGATGCGCTCCCCCGGCCACGGTGACCGCTCGTCCGCGAGCTCGATCCACTCGGGCAGATCGGTGTCGACGGTGCTCCAGCCACGAAACGCCAGTTCGAGCAGCACTGTCGACTTTCCCGCACCCGACATGCCCGTGAGCAAGATCGCGGTCACGTCAGACTCGCGTCGTCGCTGCTGCCCACTGGTCGAGCTTTGCGGCCGCCGCTCCCGAATCGATCGTCTCGGTCGCGACGTCGAGCTGTTCGCTCAAGCGTTCGAGCAGAGGTCGCCGCAACTGCTCGGGGTCCTGCGCCAGTCGGAACGACACGAGACCGGCAGCTGCGTTGAGGCGAACGATGTCACGAACCGGGCCCTCCTCGCCGGCGAGCACCGATCGGGCGAGACCGGCGTTGTGCTCAGGCGAGTCGCCGAGCAGGTCGTCGATGCGCGCGGTCTCAATGCCGAGCTCACGTGGGTCGAGATCGTGTTCGGTCACGAAGCCGCGTGACACCTCCCAGATGTGACTGTGCCCGGTCGTCGTGATCTTGTCGATGCCGTCGTCGCCGCGATAGACGAGCGCCGTTGCACCACGCGTGCGGAACACTCCGACGACGAGCGGAACGCGGTCGAGCGCCGAGACACCGACGGCCGAGGCTTCCGGACGCGCCGGGTTGCAGAGCGGGCCGAGAATGTTGAATACCGTCGAGATGCCCAGCTGACGACGAGGCGGCCCGGCATGCCGAAACCCGGGGTGAAACACCGCCGCATTGAGAAACGTCAGCCCCACCTCGGCGAACACCTCAGCCAAGCGCTCTGGTTCGAGGTCGATGTTGACGCCGAGCTGGGTCAGTACATCGCTCGCCCCGGAGGCTGAGCTCGCGGCTCGATTGCCATGCTTCGCTACCGGCACGCCGGCTGCGGCCACGACGATCGACGCGATCGACGACACGTTGACGACCGCGCCGTAGGGGTCTCCGCCCGTGCCCACGATGTCGAGCACCATCGAATCGATCGGGATGCTCCGCGCGGCCCGCAGTGCCGCGTCTCTGAATCCGACGATCTCGTCGACGGTCTCACCTTTGGCTCGCAGAGCGACGAGAAAACCGCCCAACTGCGCCTCGGTCGCCTCGCCCGCGACGACCTGCTCCATGGCCCAGGAGGCCTCAGCGATCGAGAGATCCTCGCGCTCGAGCATCTTGGTCAACACCAGGGGCCAGGAGGGGGTCGTCGACATGACTCGATGCTAGTGAATCGAGCCGATCGGGCATGTCGGCGAGTCAGAGTGCCACCGAACATCGGTCATAATGAAGGGGTGACCAGTTCCTCGCTCTCGAGTTCTCTCAGCGCGCCCACCATCAATCGGCCGAACGTCGTCGCCGTGGGCACCATCGTCTGGCTGGGAAGCGAGGTGATGTTCTTCGCAGGCCTGTTCGCGATCTACTTCACGTTGCGGTCGACGTCTCCCCAACTCTGGGAACAGGGCACTGAGCTCTTCAACATCCCCTTCGCCGCGGTCAACACGACGATCCTGGTGCTCTCGAGCGTGACGTGCCAGTTCGGTGTGTTCGCGGCCGAGCGCCTTCAGGCTCGTCGCACCGGTTGGAAGCCCAGCCAGTGGGGCATGGTCGAGTGGTTCTTCCTGACCTACGCCATGGGTGCTGTCTTCGTCGTCGGCCAGATCTACGAGTACTCGGTGCTCGTGAGCGAGTACGTCACCCTCGACTCTGACGCTTTCGGCTCGGCCTTCTACCTCACGACCGGCTTCCACGGTCTCCACGTCACGGGCGGACTCATCGCATTCCTGCTGGTGATCGGCCGCGCATATGCCGTGAAGACGTTCACACATCGGGATGCCACGAGCGCGATCGTGGTCTCCTATTACTGGCACTTCGTCGACGGGGTCTGGATCGGCCTG
>SXMH01000011.1 GCA_005777405.1 Actinomycetota bacterium | reverse complement strand
GCAGCACGTTGCGCTCGAGAGAATGTGCTTCGTCGACGATCACGAAAGCATCGTGCAGCGACCGGACGCGAATGTGTGTGAGCGGCAGCACCTCTAGCAGTCCGAGATCGATCACATCATCGAGCACGTTCTGCGAGACCACCGATCCGAGAGTGTCGAACGTGGCTTGCGCCCACGGGTTCATCTTCTCGCTCGCGTCACCCGGCAGGTAGCCCAGCTCTTGACCGCCGACCGCGTAGAGCGGGCGGAACACCATGATCTTGCGCTGCTGCTGCCGCTCGAGCACCGCTTCGAGCCCCGCGCACAGTGCGAGCGCCGACTTGCCCGTGCCGGCGCGGCCACCGAGCGACACGATGCCGACCTGCGGGTCCATGAGCAGATCGATCGCCAGTCGCTGCTCGGCCGAGCGCCCGTGCAGACCGAAGATGTCGCGGTCACCGCGCACGAGACCGATCTCTCCATCGGTGAGCACACGACCGAGCGCCGAACCCCGATCACTCTGCAGCACGAGCGACGTGTTGACGGGCAAGGAGTCAACGGCCGAGGCACGCAGTGTCTCTTGGTCGTAGAGCTCCGACATCTGCTCGCTCGAGAGCCGCACCTCTGCCATGCCCGTCCACCCGGAGTCGACGGCGAGCTCGGCGCGATATTCCTCGGCGGCGAGCCCGATCGACGAGGCCTTGACGCGCAAGGGGAGGTCTTTCGAGACGACGGTGACCGCAAGGCCGTCGTTGGCGAGGTTCATCGCCACGGCGAGAATGCGCGAGTCGTTGTCACCGAGCTGCAGCCCGCTCGGCAGTACTGACTGGTTCGAGTGGTTGAGTTCGACGCGCAGCGACCCGCCGTCGTCTCCCACCGCGATCGGGAAGTCGAGGCGCTCGTGTGTCACCCGCAGTTCGTCGAGGTTGCGCAGGGCCTGGCGCGCAAAGTAGCCGATCTCCGGATCGTGGCGTTTCGCTTCGAGTTCGGTGATGACGACGACGGGCAGCACGACCGCGTGCTCGGCGAAACGGAACATCGCCTTCGGATCACTCAGCAGCACCGAGGTGTCGAGCACGTACGTGCGCTGCTCCACCCCCTGCTTCGAGTGCGACGACGACGTGTTCTGACGGGAGGTCTGCGCAGCGGCCACCGGTGCTCCATCCCCGGGGCGCCGGACGCCCCGGACCTGTTGGCGAGTCGGCCGGGGGTTTCAGAACGATCGCTCCGGCCGTCCCGATCAGGCGCTGTGCCTGATGAAGCTGACGCTAGGCCGCCGGTGAGCATCCGCCGGTAGCGACACGCGCGTGTCACGAGGCCGACACACTCGCGATGCGCTCTGGATGCTCGCTCTCAGCCGCGCGCGGCGATCGCCCACTCGGCGAACGCAGAATGCAGCTGCTCGAACGTCTCGTCGCTGGTGGAGACGTGCGCCCCGAGTCGCAGTCGGCCGCCGCGCACCGTCGCCGACACACCGTGATTGTGCAGCGCGGCAGCGAGGCTGCTGAGCTGCTCGGGGTGCGGGGCGATGCTCACGATGCCAGCCCGCTCGGCGTCCTCGCGCGGCGAGACGACTTCGAGGCCGACCTCATCCGCGAGGGCGATGACGCGCGCGGTGCGCTCGAGCACTGCGGCATGGATGGCCGGCACGCCCGCCGCGAGAATCGCTTCGACTGCCCCCGCGAGGCGAGCTTCGGCGAAGGGGTCGCCGAGACCGGTGCGAAAAGCGCCCGCATCGGCACGCGGCGGCAGCACCTCGTGCTCGACCTCTCCCGACTCGTGCGCGTTCCACCCCGACCAGACCGGCGTGAGCTGCTCTCGCGCGCGGTCGCTCACCACGAGGTAGCCCGTGCCGGGCCCCGCGCGCAGCCACTTCTGCCCGCCGCCCACGATGACGTCGCAGAGCTCCCAGGGCGCGTCGACGACACCCGCACCTTGCACGGCGTCGACAATGAGCATCCGGTCACCGATGACTTGACGGATGCCCTCAAGATCGACGAGGTGGCCGGTGCGATAGTCGACGAGACTCACGACGATCGCCGATACCTGGTCGGTCAACTGTTCGCGCAGCACACCGGGCGTCACCCGGTCATGGTCGGGTACGAGATCGTGGGCAGAGAGCACGCCGAGCGACTCCGCAGCACGGGCGATGGCGTAGCCCACCGCGGGAAACTCACCGGGCGACGCAGCGACGGTGCCGGTGAGGCCGAACATGACATGCAAGAGGGCCTGGCTCGTCGAGGGCTGCAGCACGATCTGCTCGTCGCGCACGCGCAGCAGCGTCGACAGCGCGGCGCGGGCGCGGGCATCCTGCTCGGCAAGCGGGCTCAGCACTCCGAAGCGCGCCTTTGCAAGCACGTCGTGCATCGCGCGCGACTCCGCGAGAGCGTGCTCCCCCACGGGGGCGAGCCGCGGAAAGTCGAGGTACCCGGGTTCTTCGGCGAACCCGCGAGCATAGATCTCGACGGGAGTGGGCTCGGGTGGGCGTCGCGCCATGCGTGCGCTCCTCTGCTGTGCGGGAAGGTCGAGTTCGGTGCGGATTGCTCGGTGGAGGCGCGGGCGGCGCTGCCACGAGCGGGAAGAGCAGACTACTGCCCGAAGCGGCGCTGACGTCGCGAGAAGTCGCGCAGAGCGCGCAGAAAGTCGACTTCGCGCAAGTCGGGTCCGAGCGCTTCAACGAAGTAGAACTCGCTGTGAGCGCTCTGCCACAGCATGAAGTCGCTCAACCGCTGCTCACCGGAGGTGCGGATGACGAGGTCGGGGTCGGGCTGACCCCCGGTGTAGAGGTGCTCAGCAATCGTCGACGGCGTCACGAGATCGGCGAGCTCGTCGAGCGTGCCGCCCGTCTCTGCGTGACGGTGCACGATGCGACGCACCGCGTCTGCGATTTCACGGCGACCGCCGTAGCCGACCGCAAGGTTGATGTGGAGTCCTGAGCGGCCGGTTCCTCGTTCTTGCGCGGTGTCGAGCGCGCGTAGCAGGTTCTCGGGGAGTCCTTCTCGGCTGCCGACGTGCTGCACGCGCCAGTCACGCACGGTCGACAGTTCGTCGGCGAGCTCACCGATGATTTCAATGAGCGCTCCGAGCTCGTCGGAGTCGCGGCCGGAGAGGTTGTCGGTCGATAGCAGGTAGAGCGTCACGACACCGATGCCGGCGTCGTCGCACCAGGTGAGAAACTCGTGGATCTTCTCCGCGCCGGCTCGGTGCCCGTGAGCGGTGGTCTGGCCGAAAGCGCGGGCCCACCGACGGTTGCCGTCGAGAATCATGGCGACGTGGCGCGGGTGGATGGCGTCGTCGAGTTCGCGGCGCAGGCGCCCCATGTAGAGGCGGTAGAGAAGACCGTCGCCCCGGGGACTCCTCGACGTTCGCACGTGCATACGGTAGTGCACCCCGCTTAGCTTGTGGCGAGCATCCAATCGAAGCTGTCTCTCGGTGGTGCTCCCGTATCATCGCGCCATGACGACTTCCGGCACGGACATCCCGAACATCCCGCTGCTGGACGACGCGCTCGAGCACCGCCCGGCAGACGCGAAGCCGACCTGGCGGGGCTGGATTCACGCGGTGAGCTTTCCGCTCGCGATCGTGCTCGGCCTCGTGCTGCTGGCCCTCGGCGACACTGCCGCCGCGCGGTGGTCGAGCGCCGTGTTCGTGTTCACGTCGATGCTCATGTTCGGCATCTCGGCGACCTACCACCGCTTCAACTGGCCTGACCGCAGCAGAGTCATTCTCAAACGACTCGACCACGCCAACATCTTCTTGCTCATCGCCGGCACCTACACGCCACTCGCGGTACTCGCGCTGCCCGCCGAGAAGGGCATTCTGCTGCTCTCGCTCGTGTGGGCGGGAGCCCTGCTCGGCATCGGCTTCCGAGTGTTCTGGATCGGCGCCCCGCGCTGGGCGTACGTGCCCCTCTATGTGCTGCTGGGCTGGGCCGCTGTGCTCTACCTCGTCGACCTCGCGCAGGCGAACCTCGCCATGATGGTTCTCGTCGTGGTCGGCGGCCTCGCCTACACCGCGGGCGCCGTGGTCTACGCACTCAAGAAGCCCAACCCGGTGCCCGGCGTTTTCGGCTTCCACGAGATCTTCCACGTGCTCACCGTGGTGGCCTTCTTGTGCCACTGGACGGCAGTGCTGCTCGTCGCGATCGACCCGCCGTTCAGCTGGTAACGACGCGTCGTCAGTCGGCTGCGGGATGCTCTCCGGCAGCCTTCGCGGCCGCTTCGGCCTGCTCGGCCTCGATGCGCTCGCGCACCTCGCCGCGGTAGCGCACCCGTCGAATGCGCCTGTTCATGTCAATGATGAGCAGAATCACGGCGAGCGCCACGAACAGGGTGAGCAGGAAGCCCACGACCCCGGGGGTGACGAGGTTCTCGTCGACCTGGATCGGAGGAATCAGTGGATCGTCGACCGGGTTCGGGCCGATGCCGGCCGGGTGAGCGACGGCGACGATAAACCGGTGCACGATGGACTCCTCGAACGGTGAGCTGCGTCAGAGAACTGACGCCGGAACGTGATGCAACGCTGGGCGATGGCGACTCGGCCATTCTTCGGCGAGCAGCTCTACGCTGAGAGAACAGCGTAGCGAGTACCGCTGTGCGGCGACCGAAGGAGCATCCACCCCCTCATGACGACTACCCAGCAGTCGCTCGACGAACGCTACGGCCGTTCGCCGCGGTCAGAACGTCGGAGTCGACTCATCATGATCGGCGGGGGCATTGGTGTCGTAGGCGTACTAGCCGCGTGGGTCGTGTGGGGTGGACTGTCGGGCTCGAACGCGCAGCTGGAGACGCGCGAACTCGGGTACCGCGAGGTCACCGAGACCTCGATCACCGTGCGGTGGGAAGTCTCGGCAGAGCCCGGAACCGACGTCGCGTGCGCGATTCAAGCACTCAATGAGAGCTTCGGCATCGTGGGGTGGAAGGTCGTCACCATTCCCGCATCGACCGAGCGCACGCGAGTCTTCGAGGAATCGTTGCGCACCACCGAGCCGCCGGTCACGGGCTTGCCCTACCGGTGCTGGCTCCCGTAGCATCGCCGGAATCGTTACGACGGAACCGGCCCGCGCGGCCGGTTCCGTCATGTCAGGAGGCATCACAGCATGAGCGAGTCGACGAGCACGACCCAGTGGCTGACGCAAGAGGCGCACGACCGCCTCAGCGCCGAGCTCGAACACCTCTCGACCACGGGCCGCGCCGAGATTGCCAAGCGCATCGAGGCAGCGCGCGACGAGGGCGACCTCAAGGAGAACGGCGGGTACCACGCCGCCAAGGACGAGCAGGGCAAGATCGAGGCCCGCATTCGCACGCTCACCGAACTGTTGCGCACCGCGACGGTGGGCGTCGCGCCCGCTGCCCACGGCGTCGTCGAGCCGGGCACGGTCATCACGGCGACGATTCTCGGTGACGAGGAGCGCTTCTTGCTCGGCAGCCGCGAGATCGTCGGAGACGACAGCGACATCGACGTCTACAGCGAGGCGAGCCCGCTCGGCCAAGCGGTCATCGGCGCCAAGGTGGGCGACACCGTGAGCTACACCGCGCCGAACGGCAAGGAGATCTCGGTGACGATCGTCAACGTGGAGACCTACACCGGCTAGAACCCGCTAGAAGTCGACGCGGGGGTCGTAACCCGAAACGCGCCAGCGTTTCGCCGTGCCGCTAGAAGTCGACGCGGGGGTCGTACCCCGGAACGCGCTAGCGTTCCGCCGTGCCGCTAGAAGTCGACGCGGGGGTCGTACCCATTGTCACGCAGGGCCTGCAACACGAGCTCAGCGTGCTCGGGGCCACGGGTTTCGACGTGCAGTTCGAGTTCGACTTGGCTGATGTCGAGGCCGGTGCCGTGGCGCGTGTGCAGCACTTCGACGACGTTCGCGTTCTGGTCGGCGATGATCTCGCTCGTGCGCGCGAGCTGCCCCGGTCGATCGGGCAGCGGAATGCGCAGCTTGAGGTAACGCTCTGACGCTGCGAGGCCGTGGGCGATGACGCGCTCCATGAGCAGCGGGTCGATGTTGCCGCCCGAGAGCAGCACGACGGTCGGCCCGCTGGCCGAAATCTTGCCTGTCATGAGCGCGGCGACGCCGACCGCTCCTGCGGGTTCGACGACGAGCTTGGCGCGTTCGAGCAGCACGAGCATCGCGCGTGCGATGTCGTCGTCGTCGACCGTGACTACGTCATCCACTGCTTCGCGAATGATGGCGAAGTTGAGGTGTCCGGGCTTGCCGACCGCGATGCCGTCGGCGATCGTGGGCGAGATGGTGATCTCGGTCACTTCGCCTGCAGCGAGCGAGATCGGATACGGCGCTGCGTTGGCCGCTTGCACCCCGATGACACGGATGCTGCGCCCCTGCTCGGCAGCGCGGCGCTTGAGCACGCTCGCGACGCCAGAGATGAGCCCTCCCCCGCCGATCGGAACAACCACGGTCTCGAGGTCGGGCACCTGGTCGAGAATCTCGAGGCCGATGGTGCCTTGACCGGCGATGACGTCGGCGTGATCGAAGGGTGGAATGTAGACGGCACCGGTGCGCTCGGCGAACTCTTGAGCAGCCTTGAGCGGTTCGGCGACGGTGTGGCCGCGCAACACCACCTCGGCGCCGTAGCTGCGCGTCGCCTGCAGTTTCGGCAACGCGACGCCGAGCGGCATGAAGATCGTCGCCGCGATGCCGAGCTCTCGCGCGGCGAAGGCCACGCCTTGAGCGTGATTGCCGGCACTGGCCGCGACGACTCCGCGCGCTTTCTCGTCATCGCTCAGTCGCGAGATGCGGTGATACGCCCCGCGAATCTTGTACGACCCGGTGCGTTGCAGGTTCTCGCACTTGAGGTGCACGGGCGCACCGAGCAACTCACTGAGGTAGCTCGAGGTCTCCATCGGGGTCATCAGCGCGACACCCTCGAGGCTGGCCCGAGCACTCTCGACTTCGGCGAGCGAGGGGCCGACGAGCGAGGCGCCAGCCACGTGCCCTGTCTCGACCGTCATGCTGTCTCCTTCGGGGCCTCAGCGGGAGGCTCGCGAAGAATATCGCCGAGTTTGGGGTGTGGTGTCGTGCGCCACTGGCCTCGGGCGATGTACCTCACGACGACGTTGAGGAAGGCGATGATCGGCACGGCGAAGAGCGTGCCGGGAATGCCCGCGAGCAGACCTCCAGCGGTCACGGCCAGCACCACGGCGAGCGGATGCACGCGCACGGCCGGCCCCATGACGAGCGGCTGCAGGATGTTGCCTTCGACCTGCTGCACGACCAGCACACCCGCGAGCATGAGCAAGGCGATGCCCGGGCCGTTGTAGGCGAGGGCCACGAGTACGGCGAGCGCACCCGACACGATGGCGCCCACGAAGGGTACGAAGCTCGCCAAGAAGACCGCGACGGCGATCGGCAGGGCGAGTGGCACGCCGAGGAAGAAGGCGATGAGTCCGATGCCGACGGCGTCGACGAAGGCGACGAAGATCTGCACCTTGGCGAAGCTCGTGAGCGTCAGCCAGCCCGCCTGCCCGGCACCATCGACCGCGCTGCGAGCTCGCGCGGGGAAGAGTCGCACGACGAAGCGCCAGATGCCGCGGCCGTCGAGCAGCAGGAAGATGAGGGAGAAGAGCACGAGCACGCTGCCCGTGAGAATCTCGACCGCCGTGCCGCCCACCGACAGCGCGCCGGAGACGAGGGGCCCGTTGGTCGAGAGGTCGAGCTCGCCGAGAATGCCGTCGATGTAGCCGGTGATCTCGTCAGCGCTGAAGCCGAGCGAGTCGAGCCAGACCAAGAACTCGTCCCAGCGTTCAAGCCCGCGGTCGCGAACGTCTTCCCAGCCCGCGCGCACTTGCGCGACGACGAGCCAGACGAGCCCGGTGACGACTCCGATGAGTGTGACCATGGCCGTGAGCACGGCGAGCCATCGGGGAAACTTCAGTCGACGGGTCAACCACGCCGAATACGGCCCGAGCAGCGCTGCGAGCAACACCGCGATGAAGAGTGGAATGACGATGAGGCTGAATTGCATGATCAGCCAGATCAGCACGCCCGCCGCAGCGGCGACCGCCACGAAGCGCCACGACCACGCTGCGGCGATGCGCATTCCCGGCGAGACCGTGTCGATGGCGCGCAGAGAAGGCTCGGAGTTTCGCGGTCGCCAGAACATCGCCTCAGTCTACGAGCACTCGTGTACGCAGCGGGCTATGGATGCTCTTCACGGCATGCGCGCAGTTCACCCCTGTCGCGCGCTCACGCCCCTGCCACGGCGACCGGTCGCCCGAGCATCGTGACCCGCACGGCCTCCCCCGGCTGCGGGTGCAGGCTCACCTCGTGCTGCACGACGACCTCGTGGCCGTCGTCGAGGCGCAGTCGCGTGCGACGCAACGACCCGAGGAACGAGCTCGTCAGCACGGTCGCGGGCAACCCCTCGCGAGCATCCACGGAGGCGATCGACAGGTCTTCGGGCCGCACGAGCGCGACGGCCGCACCCGCGGGCGCTGAGGTGTCGAGCAGCGGCAGTCGCTGACCGCGCACCTCGATGGTGTCGCCGTCGATGCGACCGGGCAGGCGGTTGCTGAGTCCGACGAAGTCGGCGACAAAGGCACTCGAGGGTCGGCTGTAGAGCTCTTCGGGCGTGCCCAGTTGCTCGATGCGGCCCGCACGCATGACGGCAACGCGGTCGGCCACGGCGAGCGCTTCCTCTTGGTCGTGCGACACGAACAGCGTCGTGATGCCGAGCTCGGTCTGAATGGCCCGGATCTGGTCGCGCAGTTGCACGCGCACCTTGGCGTCGAGTGCGCTGAGCGGCTCGTCGAGCCGCAGCACGCGGGGACGCGTCACGAGCGCCCGCGCGAGCGCCACACGCTGCTGCTGACCTCCTGAGAGCTGGTGGGCGTAGCGGGCAGCGTGGTGGTCGAGCCCGACGAGGTCGAGAGCCTCCGCCGCGCGCGTGCGGCGCTCGGCGGCGGGCACGCGGCGCATCCGCAACCCGAACTCGACGTTCTCGATCGCCGTGAGGTGCGGAAAGAGCGAGTACGACTGAAAGACCATGCCGATGTCGCGACGGTGCACGGGCGTGCCGACGACGTCGTCGCCGTCGATGAGAATGCTGCCCTCATCGGCGTTCTCGAGCCCCGCGAGCACGCGCAGCGCCGTGGTCTTGCCGCAGCCCGATG
>SXMH01000116.1 GCA_005777405.1 Actinomycetota bacterium | reverse complement strand
GAGTAGATGACCGAGTAGGCGTATTCGAGGAACGAGCCTTGCATCTCGTCGGCGAGATCGACGTCATCGATCCGCTCGACTACGGGCACATCGTCAGGCTGCGTTCCCCGGCTGCGGGGCGAGGTGGGGGGAGTCATAAGATGGCCCCCATGCTACCGGCGCCCCGACGTGACGCCCCGTCACTCGCCGACGTGTTGACCGGTGCGTTCGGTGCGATCGTCGGCGAGCCCGGGCTCCTCGATCTTCCTCCCGTGCGAGCGGCGGCGGTCGTGCTTGTCGATGGCTTGGGAGCCTCACTCTTGCGCGCTCACGCCGGGCATGCGCGGCGTCTCACCGCAGCGGCGCCGGCACGTGCCGACATCATCGAGTCCGGATTCCCCACGACGACCGCCTCGGCGCTGGCCACGCTCTCGACCGGGCTTTCACCCGGGCAGCACGGACTCGTTGGGTTCAGCGCGATCGACCGAGCAGGCGGCCGGGTCGTGCCGATGCTCACCGGTTGGGACGCCCGAACGCAGCCCCTCGAATGGCAACCGCACCCCACCGTGTTCGAGCGCGCGGGCGAGTCCGGCGTGGATGCCGTCGTCGTGGGCGCTGAGCGCTATCGCGATTCTGGATTCACGGCCGCGGTGCTGCGCGGGGCGCGATGGGTCGCGGCGGCGTCGATCGACGAGCGCCTGCAACTCGCTGCCGCGCTCCTTCGCGAACCAGGCGAGCGCATCGTCTACGTCTACATTCCCGAGCTCGACATGGCCGGTCACGCCCACGGAGTCGATTCCACGGCATGGCTCGAGCGCCTGGAGGAACTGGATGCTGCGCTCGCCGTGCTCGACAACTCGGTGCCGCGCGACACCGGCGTGCTGCTGACGGCCGATCACGGCATGCTCGATCTCGCGCCCCATCAGCGGCTCGTGGTTGCCGAGTCGAGCGACCTCTGGGAGGGCGTGCGCTTCGTCGCGGGTGAGCCGCGGTGTCTGCAGCTCGGGCTCGAAGATGTCGAGCACGTCGATGCCGTTGTCGAGCGTTGGCGGGCGGCCGAAGGCTCGCGGGCATGGGTGGTGTCGCGCGAGGAGGCCATCGACGCCGGGTGGTTCGGCACGGTTGCCCCCGCGGTGCTGCCCCGCATCGGCGATGTGCTCGTCGCTGCTCGAGCTCGCGTGGCCTACTACGACGAGCGATCAGCGAGTTCGCAATCGCTCGCCATGGTCGGTCAGCACGGGTCGTTCTCACCCGAGGAGGTGCGGGTACCCCTTGCGCGATGGGCGGCGTTCCGTCGGTAGGTGGGCCATCGCGTGACGGACCGGGCGTCGCTGAGAACCTAGGCCGGGTCGTCGTCGGGGCGAGCGCCGAAGACAATGTCGTCCCAGCTCGGCATTGCCGCGCGCCCCTTGCGGCCAGCCGCCTTCGGCGGGTTCGGCTGGTCGGGAGTCTCGTCGATGGCGTCGGCATCCACTCCGGTGAGTCCAGCATCGTCGATGTCGGAGTCGGGAGCCGACGATGGGTCATCAAGGGGAATGTCGATGATGCGGATCGACCCCGTCGACGGGTGCGCCGCTCGCGACGCTTCCCGTTCGTCGAAAGCCGCGCCCTCGCGCTCTCCCCGGCGTCGCCGAAGCGCATCGAGCAGGTCGGCGGTCTGGCCGTTCGTGACTTCCTGCGTGTCGGCGTCGTCAACGGGGGCAATGCGCGCGAGAGGGCGCTGCGGCGGGGGAGCCGCAGACGCGGCGCCTGCGTTGCTGAAATCGGGAGTGAAGGCACCGCTGTCGAAGCGCCCGTTCGGCGCGTCGTCAGGCGGCACCGCCCGCAACCGGGGCAACAGCGGCGTTGACTGTGCACCCTGCTGAGACAGAGATTGCGCCTCGTGATTGGAAGGCACGAGGGTCGACTTCTTCGGGTCGAAGGTCCACCGCGCGCTGCGCTCGACGTCACCTTCGACGAAGTCGACCGTCACGATCCAGTGCTGATCTTTCTTGCGGCTTGACCAGCGCACGCGAGTCGCGCCGAGCTCGTCGAGTCGCGAGTCGATGACGGCGCCGAAATTGCCGCCCGATTCGCCGTCTGCACCCACCGAGACCGGCACGGTGCGGGCCGCGGTGACCACGTACTCGCGTTCCGCGACGACCGGGCCTTCGAACCGCTGAATGTAGTCGAGCGGTTCTCCCGTCTGCTCGGCGACTTGCGCCGCGGTCAAACCGGAACGAATGAGCGCTTGCACCTCGCGAGGGCCCACGCGATGGGCCGCGGGCGCCGCGGGTCGGTTCTGCCGCAAGGCGGTGTGCAGCGCCTCAGTGATGGGAACGCGATACCGCGCGCCGTCGTCTCCGACGACCACGAGTGCGCCATTGTCGACGCCGATGACCGTGAGTTCTTCCATGGTCTGCGCCTCCCTCCTGCAGTGCTGCGTTGCGAGCATCCCACGGCTGCACCGTGAACTGCGGGAATATCGCGGGCGCGCCGTCAGTTGCACGCCCCGACGGGTCAGATGGATGACCTCGAGGCTGCGTTTGCGTTTCGGGGGTCCTTCCTGCAAACTATGCCCGCCGAACGCGGCCGATGAGTGACAACACAGAAGTGGACAGGCATGGCAACCGACTACGACGCCCCCCGCAAGACGGACGAGGACACCGACTCGATCCAAGCTCTGCAGGAGCGGGTGCCGGACAAAATGTCGGGAGTTGTCGACGTCGATGACGCCGACAATCCAGGCTTCGAGCTCGCCGGTCAAGATCTCGCCGATCTCGATCTCGACGTCGTCGTTCTGCCCCCTCAGGCTGATGAGTTCACGTGCATCAGCTGCTTCCTCGTGAAGCACCGCTCGCAGCTCGACCACGAAGAGAAGCTCGGGGCGGTCTGCCGCGAGTGCGCGGCCTGATCCGCGGAGGGTTGTGAGCAGCGACGATCTCTGATCCGTCGCTACTTCTTCGCCACGGTCGTCGCTGCGGTGATCGCGGCGACGAGCCGTTCTGGTCGGCGAGTCGAGATGAGCCAGTAGGGCACTGGATCGCTCGGATCGTTGATCGGCACGCGAACGACCCCGTCGACGTCTCCTCGCAGCACGAGGTGGGCGCGCGCGTCGAGACCCGGGCCGCGCTCGTGTCGCGCTTCCTCCGCCCGAGCAGAGATCGGAGTGCCGAGCAGGGTCACGGGAATGCGCGCCGCTCCCGCGCGGAGCATCCCGTGGGAGACGTCGATGACCGGCGCCGTGCCGATCGCGACTCCGACGAGCGCAGCCGTGATCACGATGCCGGTGATGACTCCCGCCGTGAGGTTGACCGGAGCGAGCACGAGCATGCTCGCGGGGATGGCGAGCGCGATCACCACCGGCACCCACACGGCGGGCCACACACGTTCTCGATACGACTCCATGGCTCCATTCGACCATGCACTAGCCTCGACGCGTGCTGCGAACAGTCGAGGTGCTTCTCACCGGCGCTGCTGCGCCCATCTACTCTCACCCTGGCGACGCCGGGGCTGACCTCGTGGCGGCGGAGTCTGCCGTCATCGGCCCTGGTGAGCGCGCGACGATCGGTACCGGAGCGACTATCGCGCTCCCGGAGGGTTTCGCCGCGTTCGTCATGCCGCGCTCGGGTCTCGCGGCACGTCATGGCATCACGATCGTCAATGCACCGGGCACGGTGGATGCCGGCTATCGCGGCGAGATCAGAGTCACGCTGCTCAACACCGACCGCGCCGAGGCCTTTCGGGTAGAACCGGGCGACCGCATTGCGCAGCTCGTCGTTCAGCCCGTGGTGCGTGCCGTGTTCGTTCCCGTCGAGTCGCTGCCCGGATCCCACCGAGGTGAGCGGGGATTCGGCTCGACCGGCTACCGTGGTGCACCGGACGACGAAGGAGCAACTCCGTGACTGATGCACCCGACGACCGCGACGACGTCGCCGTCGACGCCGCGCCAGCAGACGCTCTGCCAGATGACGCGAAGAGCGCCCCGGCAGATCGCGCCGAACTCGGCCCACTCGACGAGAACGAAGCAAACGCTGTTCGGCCCTACGTCGATCTCGGTGGCGTGAAGCTCGTGCCGCGTGACGGCCTGCAGTTGCGTCTGGAAATCGAAGAAGGCACGAAGCGCGTTGTCGCCGTGGGCATCGATTTCGCCGGGTCGACGCTGCAGGTTCAACCCTTCGCGGCGCCGCGCTCGAGCGGACTCTGGAACGAGATCCGCGGGCAGATCGTCGAACAAATTCGGGGGCAGGGCGGCGAGGTGCAGCATCGCGAGGGAACCTTCGGGCCCGAGGTCGTTGCTCGCATTCCGGTGACGGGCGGCGAGGCTGGAGCGACCCGCATCGCTCGCTTCATCGGCGTCGACGGTCCCCGGTGGTTCCTGCGCGGTGTGGTTGCGGGCCGAGGCGCGGTCGAGGCCGAGGCCGCGGCGGCGATCGATGACGTGTTCCGCAGCATCGTCGTGGTGCGTGGCAACACGCCCATGCCCCCGCGTGACCTCATTCCGCTGCACGTGCCTCAGGGCGCCGCGACTGCGGCCGGCGCCACTGCGGCTCCACCAGCCCCGAGCGGCGCATGACCGCGAATCCTCCCGCTGACCCCGCGTCGGAGTCGACGCCGCAGGCTTCGTCGACCGACGACCTTCGCGCCGCTGTGACCGCCGCGGCACAGCGTTCAGGCTTCGGCCGAGTGGCGCCAGGCGAACGGCCGAGCGCACACGACCTGTGGGGTGCGGTCGGCGGAGTGCGCGGACTCATCGAGTCGCTCCTGCCGGGCTTCCTCTTCGTCGTCGTCTTCACGATCACGCAAGACGTGACGCTCTCGGTGCTCGTTCCCGTGGGCATCGCCGTCGTCTTCGTGCTGGCGCGAATCGTCGGGCGCTCGCCCGTCATGCCCGCCGTCATCGGGCTCGTCGGCATCGCCCTCTCGGCAGGACTCGCGCTGTGGACGGGGCGGGCGGAAGAGAACTTCTTGCTGGGCTTCGTCATCAACGCCGTCTGGCTCGTGGCGCTCCTCGTGAGTCTGGTGGTGCGCAGGCCGCTCATCGGCATCATCACCGGACTCTTGACCGGCGATGGCGGTTGGCGAGATGACCCGGCGAAGCGCACGGTGTTGACCTTGACGACGTGGCTGTGGGTAGCGTTGTTCGCCCTGCGCCTCGGTGTGCAGGTGCCGCTCTATCTCGCGGAGCAGGCCGCGGCACTCGGCGCCACGAAGCTGCTCATGGGGCTGCCGCTCTACGCAGCGGTGCTGTGGGTCACCTGGCTCATGGTGCGTGCCGTGTACGCCCGTGCGAACGACTGAGTGCTAGCATCAAGTATCTCGATATCAAGATAGTTTTCGACGAGTAGGCTAGGCGCGTCCGTCGCACGACGACGAGCTCGACGGGCCGTTCGCTTGGGAGGAATCACCGTGTCCGCAGTCAACAGCTTCCACTCCCGCAGCACCCTCGAGGTGGCCGGAACCGAGTACGAGGTCTTTCGCATCGACGCTGTCGAGGGTCACGAGACTCTTCCGTTCAGCCTCAAGGTTCTGCTCGAG
>SXMH01000010.1 GCA_005777405.1 Actinomycetota bacterium | reverse complement strand
GAAGGTGCGCGAGGGCAGCATCTCGCTCTACGGCGACGACATCACGAACCTCAAGGCCAACAAGCTCGTGGCGAAGGGCGTCGGCTTCGTGCCGCAGACGAACAACGTCTTCCCGACGCTCACCATCCAGGAAAACCTGGAGATGGGGCTGTACCAGCGGCCGAAAGATCTCTCGCACCGCCTCGAGTTCGTCGTGAGCATCTTCCCCGAGCTCGGCAAGCGGCTCGGCCAGCGTGCTGGCTCGCTGTCGGGCGGTGAGCGCCAGATGGTGGCGATGAGCCGTGCACTCATGATGAGCCCCGAAGTGATCCTGCTCGACGAGCCGAGCGCCGGCCTCTCGCCGGTGCGGCAAGACGAGGCCTTCCTGCGAGTCAAGGAGATCAACAAGGCCGGCGTGACCACGATCATGGTCGAGCAGAATGCACGCCGTTGCCTGCAGATCTGTGATCGCGGCTACGTGCTCGACCAGGGCACCGACGCCTACACGGGCACGGGCCGCGAGCTGCTGAACGACCCGAAGGTCATCGGGCTCTACCTCGGCACGCTCGGGCAGGAATAACCCCGCAGAACGGCACCCACGGCCCCGCAAAGCCCCTCAGGCTCGGCGGGGCCGTTGCGTTTGCCCGCTCGCATCGACCGAACGACGGAGATCGGCGTGTGGAACACCACACAGTGGCGGGATGTGGATGTGGAACGGGCCCGTCTCCGTCGTTCGGTCGACGGATGCTGCGCCGTGGATGCTGCGCCGTGGTGCGGGCACGCGAAAGGGCCCCGGCGCAGTGCCGGGGCCCTTCGCTGCTTCTCAGCTAGTCGTGACTAGTTGATGCGGCTGTAGGTGTTGTCGGCACCGTACTGGTAGATGCCGATCGTGGCTTCGGTCGGGTCGCCGTTCTCGTCGAACGTGACCGGGCCGCTGGCGCCGTCGTAGTCGACGACTCCACCATCGAGGATGATCTGCGCGGCCGACGCGAAGTCGGTCGCCTTCTCGCCGCCGCCGGAGCCGCCCGAGACTTCCTGCAGCTTCGACGCGATGTCGGCACCGTCAGTCGAGCCGGCCGCGAGAGCGGCGAGCGCGATGAGGATGACGGCGTCGTACGACTCAGCCGCGTAGGAGAAGTCGGTCAGCGCGTCGTCGACGCCCAGCAGACGGTCGCGGAACGAGTCGTCGATTGCCGGGCCGGGCAGCGTGCCCTTGGCGCCCTCAACGAGGCCAGCCTCGAAGTCGGCGCTGTAGTCGGCGAGGTTGCCGTCGACGAAGTACAGCTGCGAACCGGGGTAGCCGGCACCCACGAGCGCGGGGACGACGACCTTGGCCTGGTCGAAGGTGATGACAGCGATCGCGTCGGGCGCGGCAGCGGTCAGAGCCGAGACCTGCGCGTCGAAACTCGTGTCACCCTCGTTGAAGAGCTCTTCAGCGACAACTTCGCCACCCGCAGCCTCGAACGTGGCGCCGAGCGCGGCCGCGAGGCCGGTGCCGTAAGCGTCGTTGAGCACGAGAAGACCGAGCGTTGCGGCGCCGTCTTCAGCGATCAGGTTGCCGAGCACCTCGCCCTGGAGCAGGTCGCTCGGGGCGGTGCGCCAATAGAGGCCGCCGTCGTCGTAGTTGGTGAAGTCAGGCGACGTGTTGGCGGGCGAGAAGTGAACCACGCCGGCGCCGGTGATCTGGTCGATGACCGTGAACGACACGCCCGACGACGCAGCGCCGACGATGGCCGAGACATCCTGCGAGAGGAGGTCGGTCACCGAGACGGTCGCGGTGTCGGTGGTGGTGTCACCGGAGTCGCGGTAGATGGCCTCGACCGTGATGCCGAGGTCGGCCTCGTTGATCTCCTGCACGGCGAGTGCGACACCGGCTTCCTCGGGCGGGCCGAGGAAGGCGAGAGCGCCCGACTGGGGCAGAAGGGTACCGATCGTGAGCGAAAGGTCCTCAGTGGGACCTGCCGGCTCCTCCTCCGCCGGTGCGCAGCCGGCCAGCACGAGTGCGCTGACGCCGACGGCGGCAATGCCGCCCAGCACCGATGAGAGGGAACGAGAGCGACGGCCGGTGGCCGAAGTAAAGACGCCCATGTTGCTCCTTGGGTTGTGAATGTGTTCAGGAAACTACCTGCGAACGCAGGTCGTCTAGTCACCGTACGGTGCCGAAGGGTCGCGCACAACACATCCGGGTTACAGCCCTGTAACACCGTGAAACGTACTCGCGAGCGAGAGGCACGCTCGAATCCGTGTCTGGGAGCGGTGCCGCACGACGAATTCCGTCACGCGCAGCGCGTTCAGGGACGCGCAGCCGCGATGCTGCCCTCGACGCTCGGCGTGCCTGCCTCGTTGTAGCGCACGAGCGACCAAGCACCGGCGGTGAGCGTGCCGCGAGCATCCATCGTCAGGGGGCCGCTGAGTCCGTCGTAGTCGATCTCGCGGCCGTCATCGAGCACCGCGAGGCACTCTCCGACACTGAGGCACGGGATGCCCTCCGAGGCAACGTCTGCCAGCCGAGCCGCAACGCGCGTGCCGCCGTCAGCGCCGGCAATCGTGGCAGCGAGAGCGGCGAGCACGACAGCGTCATAGGCTTCGGGCGCGAGCCGCGTGCCGCGCACAAACGGGTCTGACTGCCGCAATCGCGCAGTGAAGTCCTCGTCGACGGCGGCACCCTCACGCAGGCCCATGGCGCCCGTGAGAGTGCCCTCGGGCAGCTCGCCTTCGTGGTCGACGGCACTCGACGCGGCGAAGCGCAGTGCCTCCCCGGTGATGCCGCGACCCGCCAGCGCAACGAGCACGGGCCGCAACGACTCCGTGAGCGAACCGGACGTGGCCACGATCACTCCCTCGGGTGCTGCGGCCGCAAGGCTGAACGCCACGCGATTCGGGTTGCTCAGCGCGTCGAGCTGTTCGACGGCGGTGACGCGCACATCGGCCGACGTCGCCGCAGCTCGCACAGCGTCGACGAGCGCGCGCGAGGCTGCGTCGCTCGAGCCGAGCACCGCGAGGCTCGAGGCGCCCGAGGCGACGACGTCGTCGACGAGCGCAACGGCTTGCAGCGACGGATCGGGCAACAGCGCCACGAGCGTGGGCGCAGCCAGCGAACCAGCGGCATCGGTCTGCTCTGTCTCGTCACCGGCGCCGCCTTCTGCAATCGCGTCTGCGCTGTGGGACACGGGTGCAAGAGCAGCGGGCGCGATGACAAGGATGCCCGCCTCGGCCGCGAGCGGTGCGAGCCGCTCGGCGAGCGTCGCGCTCGTCGGCCCGACGATGACGTCAACCTCGCGTTCGACGAGCTCGGCGAAGGAGGCTTCGAGGGTGTCGTCAGAGTCGCGACCCGACGGCCGATGCACGGTCTCGACGGGCACACCGAGCACGCCTCCCGCGGCGTTCACGTCGCGCACGGCGGTCTCGACGGCAGCGATCATCGCAGGCCCGATTGCCGAGACGTCGCCACGCAGCGGTGTCAGCGTGCCGATGCGCAGTACTCCGTCGCCGACGGGGCCGAGAGAGGCGCTGGGGGTCGCGGTCGGCACGGGCAAGGGCGCGGGGCTCGAGCACCCGGCAAGCAGCATGACCCCGGCGACAGCGGTGGCCATCGCGACGCGAGCACGGTGTTGTGCGACAGCACGCCTCATCGAAGCCTCCTTTTCCCGGTGCCGAGCAGGTGACCTCGGTGGCGGCGGTGCGCACCGAGCACGTTCGGCACCCTATCGCTAGGCAGGCGGTGTCGTCGGGAGGTCAGGCGGGCGACGCGTGCGTCGGCGATGCACCACCGCCTCCGTGCTGAGAATGACGAGCGCGAGCCACACGAGGGCAAAGCCCCACCAGCGCTCGGGCGGCATGGGTTCCTGCAGCACGGCGACCCCGAAGACGAACTGCATGAGAGGGGCGATGTACTGAATGAACCCGAGGATGCTCAACGGCAGCCTGCGTGCCGCAGCACCGAAGAGCAGCAAAGGCACGGCCGTCACGATGCCCGCGAGACTCAGCAGCAGCGCGTGGCCTGGGCCAGCCGTTCCGAGTGTGATGCCTCCCCCCGCGAGCGAGACCCACAGCAGCGCGGCACCGGCGAGGGGCACGAGCCAGGCTGTCTCCAGCGTGAGCCCCTCGACCGCGGTCACTCGCGGCCCCAGTCGATTCTTGAGGAAGCCGTAGAGCCCGAAGGAGAAAGCGAGCGCGAGCGCGATCCAGGGCGGTTGGCCGTAGCCGATGGCGAGCACGAGCACCGCGATCACGCTGATGCCGACGGCGATCCATTGCCACGTGCGCAGTCGTTCGCGCAGCACGATGACACCGAGCGCGATCGACACGACCGGGTTGATGAAGTAGCCGAGGGCTGCTTCGACGACGAATCCGGAGGTCGAGGCGTAGACGTAGACGATCCAGTTGACGGCGATGAACAGGCCGGCGAAGAGGCTCATGACGAGCACTCGCCGGTCACGCAGCAGCGTGGCGAAGCCCCCGAGTGCTCGCGTGACGATCAGCAGCACGAGGCAGAACACGAGCGAGAAGAGCACGCGCCACGAGACGATCTCGATGGCGCCGCTCGGGCTCAGCAGCAAGAAGTAGACCGGCAGGAATCCCCACAGCGCGTACGCGCTGACGGCGAGGCCCAGCCCACTGCCGCTCAATCGCTGCTCGGTCACCTCGTCAACTCGCGCACTGATTCACCCTAGACGGCGCGGCGTGCGCTCGAGAACGACGACGGCCCCCTGCCCGCACGAAGCGGACAGGGGGCCGGTGGTTCGTCAGCGGGATGCTCAGCGAACGACGACAGCGAGCACGTCGCGGGCCGAGAGCACGAGGAACTCTTCGCCGCCGTACTTCACCTCGGTGCCGCCGTACTTCGAGTACAGCACGCGGTCGCCGACGGTGACGTCGAGCGGAACGCGGTTGCCGTTGTCGTCGATACGGCCGGGGCCGACCGCCACGACCTCGCCCTCCTGGGGCTTCTCCTT
>SXMH01000115.1 GCA_005777405.1 Actinomycetota bacterium | reverse complement strand
TGATGCTCGCCACGGCCGGGGAGTCGTGGTCGAAGGCCGCGCGCACGGCGGCATCAGCATCCACGAAGTTGTTGTACGACATCTCCTTGCCGTGCAGTTGCGTCGCCTGCGCGATGCCGTGGCCGCCGTCGACGCGGTAAAGCGCCGCCTGCTGGTGGCTGGTCTCGCCGTAGCGCAACACCTGCTGCAACGCGGCGTGCACCTCGACGGTGGAGGGGCTGCCGTCAGCTGCGGGATGCTCGCCCCGTACTCCGAGGGTGTCGGCAAACCACCCGGCGACTGCGGTGTCATAGGCGGCGGCGTGGGCGAAGGCCTTCGCGGCAAAGCGCTGGCGCTGAGCGAGCGTCGTGCCGCCGAGCGTCAGCGCTTTCGTGACCTGGGCATAGTCGGCAGGGTCGACGATGATCGCGACGTTCGCGTGGTTCTTGGCGGCGGCACGCACCATCGCGGGCCCTCCGATGTCGATCTGCTCGACGACGGCGTCACCTTCTGCTCCCGAAGCGACCGTCTCGACGAAGGGGTACAGGTTCACGATCACGAGGTCGAACGGTGCCACACCGAGCTCAGCCAGCTGAGCCTCGTGCGACGCAAGCCGCAGGTCGGCGAGAATGCCCGCGTGCACGCTCGGGTGCAGCGTCTTCACGCGGCCGTCGAGCGTTTCGGCGAAGCCCGTGACGCTCGACACCTCGGTCACGGGGTGGCCAGCGGCCGCGATGGTCGACGCGGTCGACCCTGTCGACACGATCTCGACTCCGCCCGCGGCGAGCGCCGCCGCAAGCTCGAGAAGTCCCGACTTGTCACTCACCGAAACGAGTGCCCGGCGCACGGGGATGCCGTCGCGGTGACGGTAGAGAGCGGGGTCGTGGGCGGGGCCGGCCATGGGGGTCTCCAGAGGGGGTGTCGTTCAGTGACGTGTCGTTCAGGGGGTGGTGGATGCTGCGCCGAGGTCGATCGACCCCTCGGCGATGCCGCGCACGACGTCGGTGAGCAGGCGCCGCTCGACGGGCTTGATGCGCTCGTGCAAAGAGTGCTCGGTGTCGTCGGGCAGCACGGGCACGCGCTCTTGCGCGAGCACGGGACCAGTGTCGACTCCGTTGTCGACGACGATGACGCTCGCGCCGGTCTGCTCGACGCCGGCGGCGAGAGCATCGCGCACACCGTGCGCGCCGGGAAACTCGGGCAGGTAGGCGGGGTGCGTGTTGATGATCCGCGGCGCGAGGGCCTCGACGACTGCGGCCGGCAGGAGTCGCATGAGGCCGCTCAGCACGACGAGGTCGGGCTGCCACTCGTCGATGGCCGCGAGCAGTTGCTCGCCCCACGCCTCGCGCGAGGCGTACGAGCTGAAGGGCACCGTGAACGAGGGAATGCCGAAAGCCTCAGCGTGAGCGAGGCCTTCTGCCTCGCGATCAGCGCCCACGGCGACGACATGCGCGGGAAAGTCTGCGTCACGGCACGCCTCGAGCAAGGCGCGCAGGTTCGACCCGCCGCCGGAGATGAGCACGACGACCCGGAGCACGGCTCCAGGCTACCGGGCCGCAGAACTGGCCGAACGCCGCACTCCCCCGGCGAGCAGACCGAGTGCGACGCCGACGAGCGTCTGGGCGAGCATCCACAGTCCGACCGACGCTGGGTCGGGGCCGACAACGGCGAGTCGGCCCGGGCCCGCCGCTCCGCTCGCAACGAAGGAGAGGAAGGCCATGCCGAGCCCCGCAACGATTGCGGCAAGGAGGGCGCTGCCCGCACTCCAGAGCGCGAGCGGGCCCGGAGCATCCGCGTTCTCGTCCCAGGCGCGAGCGAGTCGGGGTCGCAGGACGACACCCGCGACGAACGCGGCGAGCACGGGCACGAGCAGGGTCATGAAGCCAAGCGGTGAGGGTTCTTGGGGCAGGGCCCCGAGCACGGGAACGGCGGGCAACGGGCCGAGAGAGACCGCGATCGGGCTCACGGTCGAACCCGCGCCGACGGCGAAGCCGGGGCCGATGAGCCAGGCGGAAGTCCAGATCACGAGCGTGGGCAGTAGCGCGAGCTGGCCGAGAGTGAGAGCGGCGCCGCCCAGCACGTCGGCCTGCAGGCTCTCGGAGAGGGCGATGACCTGTCCGTAGGAGACGAGCATCGCGGCGGTGGTGACCACCGACGCCACGGCGATGACGGTCGCGATCGTGCCGAGTCCGGCGCGAAGACCCACGCCCGCGGCGGCGAGCCAGGGCTGCGGGCCCTCGGCGAGCATGCGCCGCAAGCGCACGCGGGCAGGGTTCGTCGCGCCGATCGAGCCGAGCGCGACGCCGAGCCCGAACACGAGGCCCGGGAAGATCGCTCCCTGCCACCGGGAGGGCAGGGCGGCGGGGTCGGCGGCGCTGAGCGTGACGAGCAGCGAGAGAACGACCACCCCGCCGACCGCGACCAGCTCGCCGAGGATGCGATGGGGCTGCTCGCGCAATCGCCGACCGAGCCCCACGCCAGCGAGCGCGGTGACGAGCAGAAAGCCGCTCAGCGCGAGCGTGATGAGCATGGGCTCGCCCGCCTCCACGGCGCCGAGTGCCGCGACGGTCGCCGCATCGAGCTGCAGCGTCACGTCAACGCCGTGTCCCAGCAACCAGATGATGACGGCCACGCGCCAGAACACGATCCAGTCGACCTGAAAGCCGAACTGGGTCGCCCACAGCACCGTGAGCATGACGAGCGGCACAGCGATGCCGAGCGCGACGACGAGCAGCGCCTCAAGGGCGCTGAGCACGGCGGTGGCGCGGCGGGTCATGTCGCAGGCGAGCCTATCGGCGTACTCAACGACCGCCGTCGATCGAGCGGATGATCACCTGCTCGCTGTCGGGCACGAGCACCTCGGTGCTCTCGTTGAGCGACTCACCGCGGAAGAACGGCTTCGAGTTCGGCAGCGCCGCCCACACGAGCATGAGCACGACGCCGATCGCGAGCGATCCGACTCCCACGACGAACACGCCACCGATGCCGAAGAGCACGGTGTAGCCGTAGTCGGGGTCGAGCATGTCGATCGCGGAATACACGAAGGCTCCGGTGAGCAGCAATGCGCCGATGAAGGGCAAGATGCCGCGCATCCACAGGTTCTGCGCGCTCTCTCGCAGAGTGCGACGGAAGAACCACACGCACGCGAAACCGGTGATCGCGTAGTAGAAGGCGATCGCGAGGCCGAGCGACAGAATCGTGTCTTGCAGCAGGTTGTCGCTGATGAGCGACATGCCCACGAAGAAGATCGTCGCGACGACGCCCATGAGCACGGTCGAGAAGCCCGGAGTGCGGAAGCGCGGGTGCACACTCGCGAAGCGCTTCGGCAGGGCCCCATAGACGCCCATCGCGAGAGTGCCGCGAGCTGTCGGCAGAATCGTCGTCTGCGTCGAAGAGACTGCCGAGATCATGACCGCGACGACGAGCAGCCACGCCCAAGGACCGAGTACGAGGTCTTTCAGCGCGAAGAACACGTCGTCGGCGTTCTGCTCATTGCCGAGGCCGATGCCCTCGACGCCGAGCCCGGCGTACGCCATCGCCGCGACGGTCACGCCCACGTAGGTGACGAGAAGGATCACCGTCGTGAGTACGGCGGCGCGGCCGGGGATGCGCTGCGGATCCCGCGTCTCCTCATTGAGCGCGAGGCACGTGTCCCAGCCCCAGTAGATGAAGAGCGCAAGCAGAATCGACTCGACGAAGGCGTCGAACGAGCTGAAGCCGAAGGGGTTGAACCAGGCGAGTTCGGGAGCCGTGGCGGTCTCCGGCGCGGTGCCGGTGGCGAACTGCACGGCCACCGCGACGACGAAGACGATGAGCGCGAGATATTGCACGGCAAGCAGCACGTTCTGCAGCCGTTCGCCGATCTCGAGCCCGCGCCAACTGATGAGCGTCATGAGGGCGATGAACACGACACCCGTCGCGGTGACGGCGACGGGGTCGCCCGCGACATCGGGAGCGACGAGCAGCCAGAAGTAGATGGCGCCGATCTGGGCGAGGTTCGACAGCACGATCATGCCCGCGACGGCGACTCCCCACCCTGCCATCCAGCCCACCCAGGGGCCGAATGCCTTGGTCGCCCAGGTGAAGGCCGTGCCGCAGTCAGGAACCGCGCGATTGAGCTCGCGATAGGCAAAGGCGATGAGCAGCATGGGCACGAAGGCGACGATGAACGCGATGGGCGCCTGGGCGCCGACCGCCAGCACGACGAAGCCGAGCGTCGCCGCGAGCGAGTACACCGGAGCAGTCGAGGCGAGCCCGATGACGGTCGACCCGAAAAGCCCGAGCGTGCCGGTGGCGAGGCCCTTGCCGTTCGTGTCGTGCGGTGCTGCAGCGGGTGTCGACGCCGACTGACTCATGGTGCTCCTCCTCGAGCGCGACGCGGTGCCGCGACGAGGACGACAGTACTCCCCCGACCGCGTCAGGAGCGACGGATGCTCACGCCAACACCGCGCGCGCCGCAACCCGCGCCGCCGCAGGATCGGCAGCCGCGCACGCCGCAGCCGCGGCATCGCGGCACTGCGCAAGAGTGACGCCCGCGAGCGTCGCACCGACCGTGGGAATCGCGCGGGAGACCATCGAGAGACTCGTGGCTCCGAGTCCGACGAGCACGGGGGCGAAGTCGGGGTTCGCAGCGGCTTCTCCGCACAGCCCCATGGGCGTGCCGGCAGCCTCAGCTGCTTCACCGACGAGCCGGATCATGCGGAGCAGTGCCGGTTGCCAGTGGTCGGCGAGGGAGGCGAGCGACCCCGACATGCGGTCTGCCGCCATCGTGTACTGCGAGAGGTCGTTCGTGCCCACGCTGACGAAGTCGATCTCGGCGCAGAGTTCGGCCGCAGTCATTGCCGCGGCGGGGGTCTCGAGCATGATTCCCACGCTGCTGATGCCCGCGGCGCGCGCTCGCTGGGCGAACTCGCGCGTCTCGTGCAGCGTCGCGATCATCGGCGCCATGACCGCGACCTCGGCACTTTCGAGCGACGCCGCGCGCGCAATCGCGTCGAGCTGGCGTTCGAGCACCTGAGGGTCGCGGATCGAAGTGCGCACGCCGCGCAGGCCGAGCGCGGGGTTCGGCTCTTCGACGACGCTGAGGAAGGGCAAGGGCTTGTCGCTGCCGGCATCGAGCGTGCGCACCACGACGCGTTCACCGGGGAAGGCGGCGAAGATCTGCCGATAGGCCTCGACCTGCTCGTCGACGCTCGGCTCGTCAGTGCGGTCGAGGAAGCAGAACTCGGTGCGGAAGAGGCCTACTCCTTCGGCGCCGCGCTCTACCGCGCGAGCAACTTCGCGCGGGGCACCGACATTGGCGTTGAGCACCACGCGATGGCCGTCGGAAGTGCGCCCCTGACCGGTGAAGGGCGCCACGGTGATGACGCCGGTCGCCGTGGCCTGCAGCGTCTCATCCGGCTGCACGATGAGTTCGCCCGTCGTGCCGTCGACGAGCACGAGCGTGCCATCGGTGATCGTCGTCGCACCCGCGGCACCCACGATCGCCGGCAGCCCGAGCTCGCGCGCGATGATCGCGGTGTGAGCAGTGGGCCCGCCCTGCTCGGTGACGAGCGCGAGGCACATGCTCGGGTCGAGCAGCACGGTGTCGGCCGGGGCAAGGTCGTCGGCGATGAGCACATAGGGGTGGTCTCGTTCGGGGAGTCCAGGAGGTTCGACGCCGGTCAATCGAGCAATCGTGCGATCACGCACGTCGACCAGGTCGGTGATGCGGTCGAGCAGCTCCCCTCCCGCCGCGCGGTACTCGGTGGCCATGCGACCGATCGCTTCCCAGATTCCGCGCTCCGGCGTGAGTCCGCGTTCTCGGATCGCGAGCGTCGCGGTCTCGATGAGCACGGGGTCTTCCGCGATCGCTGCGGTCGCGGTGAGCACGTCGCGGCGATGCCCATCGACCTTGTCGGCGCGCCGGCGATACGAGTCGGCAGTGGCCGACATCGCGTCGACGAGGATGCGTGCTGCCGCCCCGCGGGCGGGAGGCGCGAGCACTGCCGTCGTGCTGGGCTCTTCGAGGGAGTGCACGAGCACGGCAGCGGGACCGATGACACGGCCTGGGCTCACGCCCAGCGCTTCTCGCTGGGCGGGTTCTGCTGGCACGAGCACGCTCGCGGGCGGACCGTCGCTGCCGACGAGCGCTTCGCCGAAGCCGCCCTCGATGAGTGCGATGACCGCCGCGACTGCCTCCTCGGCATCGGGCCCCACGGCGCTCACACGCACGATCGTGCCGGGCGCCACCGCGAGAATCGAGATGCTCAAGGTGCTCGCCGCGGGTGCCGGCGGCTTGCCGTCGACGGCGAGCGAGACCGCCGAGTGAAAAGTCGAAGCGAGTTGCGCGATTTCGCTCGCGGGCCGCGCGTGCAACCCGCCTTCGTTGCGCACGGTGACGATGCCGAAGGCGGGTGGTGGCGCTGCGATCGACTCCTCGCCGGTGTCGCGCGGTGCATGATCGTCGGGGGATGCTCCGCTCGCGCCCCGGCCCGGTTCCAGCAGCGCGATTTTCGGGGCGAGCGAGGCCGCTGCCTCCCCCGCGACCGTCTCGAGGTCGTCTCCAGACGCGGCGCGCACGATCGCGGCGAGAAGACCTTCGACGAAGGGTGCGGCAACGACTCGAACCTCGATACGACCGCCCAGCAGTTCGAGCGCCATGTCCGAGGCGAGCACAGCCGAGCCGAGGTCGGTGAGCACGATGACTCCCGCGCCCTCGTTCGCTTCGCTGATGGCTGCCGCCACTCGCGTGGCATCCGTTCCCGTGCCACCGTCGGCGCGACCTGCCGCGAGAGCGATGCGTGGCGGGTCACCCGTGATCATGTCGAGTGCGAGCATCATCGCCGCCTCGGCGAGCGCCCTGCTGTGCGAGACGAGCACCAAGCCCACTCGCGCCGCGCGCCGCGCGACGGTGGCCGTTGCAGGGAGCGGCGAAGCAGGGGCGGGGGTCTGAGCCGCGGCGACTCCCCGCGCGCCGCGGGCCGCGGCCCTGGAAGTGACCGACGGTTCGCTCGCGAGCGCATCGTGAAGTGCCGTCATGAGCAGCGTGGCAGACGCCGCACCGGGATCGACGTGACCGATGCTGCGCGCGCCCAGGTAGCTCGCGCGACCGCGACGCGCTTGCAGGTCAGCGCACGCTGCTCGAGCATCGAGCGCCGCACCGGCGGCGCGACGCGCAGCCTCGCCGCTCGATGCCCCCGCGTCCACCGCCCTGGCGAACTCGTCGACCGCCGGCAACAGCACGTCGAGCATCGTCTTGTCACCGAGCTGGGCGTGCCCGCGAGCACTCACGCCGTTGACGCCTGCGGAGAGCGCTGTCGCGATCGCCTGCGCCGTCGGCGCATCGACGGGATGCTCGGCAAGGGCATCCCCCGCCCGCTGCAGCATCGTGCCGTAAAGCGGCCCGCTTGCACCGCCGACGGTGCTCACGAGTGCCGCGCCCGCGGCGCGCAACGCGTCCGCTGCAGAGAGATGCTCCCGCCCCGCGAGTGCCTCGAGCACGGCGGTGAGGCCGCGGTGCAGATTCGTGCCATGGTCGCCATCGCCCACCGCTTGATCGAGGGCCGTGAGCTCATCGAGATCGCGCTCGACCGCCGTGGCGAAGCGGCGCATCCAGTCGAGCACGAACGCGCCGTCGGCTTCGCTCACCGGCCCCACCGCAGCACGGGTGTCTCGACCGGCGAATCCCAGAGCGAGAGCAGCTCGTCGTCGACGGGCAGCACCGTGAGTGAGCACCCCGCCATGTCGAGAGCGGTCACGTGGTTGCCCACGAGCGCGCGCGCGACGGTGACGCCCGCGTGAGCGAGCAGCGCCACGATCTCGGCGTGCATGACGTACAGCTCGATGAGCGGGGTCGAGCCGAGGCCCGAGAGCAGCACGATCGCCGGCCCCGAGGGCAACCCGTCCGCGAGAATCGGGTCGACGAGTCTGCCAGCGAGCTCGCGAGCCGTGCCGAGCGGTTGGCGCTCCCGACCCGGCTCACCGTGAATACCCACGCCCCACTCGATCTCGTCATCGCCGAGTTCGAAGGTGGGGTTGCCCGCCGCCGGCACCGTGGCAGGGCGCAAAGCGAGTCCCATGCTGCGGCCCGACGCGGCAACGCGCACCGCCAGGGCGTGCAGCTCGTCGAGATCGTGTCCTTGCTCAGCAGCCGCGCCGACGAGGCGATGCACGAGCAGTGCGGTGCCGGTGCCGCGGCGCACGGGAGGTTCGAGCGAGACATCATCGGCGATGATGACCGTGCGCAGGTCGAGTCGCCGTTCAGCAGCGAGCTCCGCCGCGATCTCAGCGTTCATGACGTCGCCCGCGTAATTCTTGACGATGAGCAGCACACCTGCGCCGCGCTCAGCGGCCACTGCAGCGTCGAGCCAGTGCTGCGGCGCCGGGGAGGTGAAGATCTCGCCGGGACACGCGGCATCGAGCATCCCGAAGCCGACGTAGCCGCTGTGCAGGGGCTCGTGCCCCGAGCCGCCACCGCTCACGAGCGCGACAGTGCCGTAGTCCTTCGGCTCAGCGCGCAGCACGAGTCGCCGCTCGTGATCGATGCGCAAGCTCGGATGCGCGGCCGCGAGCCCGCGCAGGGCATCGCCCACCACGGTCTCGGCGCTGTTGATGAGCTTCTTCATGCTGCTCGGCAGTCTAGAGCGGTCGACTGCCAGGTCGGCGGGCGAGGACGCTTCCTCACCCGCCGACCTTGGTGCCTGTCGGTACGGCTCAGCGTTGCAGTGCGCGGCGACGCGAGGCGGCTCCGACAGCGAGCGCGCCGCCCAGCAGCAGTGCGATGGCCAGTCCGATGATGCCCGCCATCTCGACACCCGTCATCGCCAGTCGCAGCGCCAGCACCACATCGATGGAGCCTTCAGCGCCGTCGCCGAGCACGAGCTCGCCCGTTTCGGGTGCCCAGCCGGGCGCCGTCACGGTGACGCACCACAGGCCACCCGGCAGGCCGGTCATCTCGAGCACGCCCTGCGCGTTCGTGCGACCGTCGAGCACCAGGTCGTCCTCGGTGCCGCACTCGCCATCCATTCCCGACCAGCGCAGCTCGACCGTCGCATCCGGCACCGGTGTTCCGTCGGACATCGTGACCGTGATGGTCGCGGTCTCGTTGCCGGCCAGCCCGATCGCGATGTCTTCGTTCGAACCGTCGACGGTGATGATGTCGGAGACACCGCCAATGCCGGGGCCCGCCGTCATCGTGGTGCCCGCGGGCGGGTCGATGAGCAACTGGTAGTCACCGTGCGGCAGCTCTCCGAACGAGTAGGCGCCGTTCGCGTCACTCGTCGCCGTGGCTGCCACGGCCGTCGCCGATTCGAACGTCACGCGCGCATTCGACGGGCCGATCTCGACCGGCACGAGCTGCATCTCGACACCCGGCAGACCGGGCTCGCCAGCGTCGAGCACACCGTCGCCGTCGAAGTCGAGCCACAGAATGCCTGCGAGCACCGACGCCGGGCCCGCCACGTAGGTGAAACCGTCGAAGAAGGTCGTGCCGCCGTCGTAGGTCATGATGTCGACGTCGCGCGGACCCGCGGGGGCCGGCGCCGTGACGGCGATGAGCGACTCGCCGTCGTCAGCAACGCGCACCTCGGCCGCCGGCACCCCGTCGAGCAGTACCTCGGCCGGTTCGCCGTCGCTGCCCACCAAGTGGGCACCCGTCACCGTGATCTCGGTGCCACCGTCGACGGGGCCGAACCCCGGCGACATGCTCAGCACGACCGGTCCGGGAATCGGCTCGACGTAGGTGTACGCCCGCGTCAGCACCGTGTCTCCGGCACCCGTGACGACCGTCACATCGACCGTGCCCGCCTCGTGAGCAGGAGTGAGCCCACTGAGGCGATCGTGACCCTCGAGCACGACCTCCGTTGCGGGCACTCCATCGAAGAGCACCTCGGGGGCCCCGCTGCCGAAGCCGCTTCCCGTGATCGTGAACGGCAAGCCACCCGAGGTGAGGCCCTCGGCGGGGTCGATGCGCAAGGCCGTCGGCCCGGTGATGATGTGCGTGCCGTCGGTGACCTCGAGCAGGTAGTTGCTCGCCGCACCCGGAGCAGTCGTGATCGACTCGATCGAGCGCGCGGTCATGCCGGGTTCGGTCGGCACCACCGTGCTGCCGTCGAAGGTCTCGACCTGAGCGACGATGGCGTCATCGAACTGCAACCCGCTGACCGTCAACAGTGCCGGCGCGATCGGCTCGCCGTAGGCAGAGATCGTGAAGCCGAGGCCCACGGTCAACGCGCGCTGCGCGATCTCGAAGGTGCCAGGCACGACAGTGAGGTCATAGTTTCCGCCGAGGTCGAGCGAGCCCTGCGTGACGGCGTAGCTGCCAGCATCCTCACCCGGTTCACGCTGCGGAGCACCGTCGAGCGCGTCTTCGCCCACGAGCGAACCACTGGTGATGACAGCACCGAGCTCGTCGGGGTCGACATCGCCGTAGGTCTTGCTCGCGCCGCCGAGCGTGACCGTCACCGGTCGCGCCTCGATCGACAACTCTGAACCTGACGCCATGGTCACCGTGTAGTTCGGGTTGAGCGCGTTGGCCACCGTGCCCGCGGTGATCGCGTAGGTGCCAACGTTCTCGCCTTCGGCTCGCGCGAGCACGCCCAGCACCGGCTCGCCCTCGACATCATTGGCGACCGAGAAGGTCAGCGAGGGGTCGCTGTTGCCATAGGTCTTCGCCACGTCATCGGGCGTGACCGTGACCGGTCGCTTCGTGATGGTCAGCGTGCCGGGCACCGCGGTGACGATGTAGTTCGCCGCCTCGCTCGGTTGGGCCGTGATCTCGTACTCACCGACGTTCTCGCCCGTGTCGTCGCGACCCAACTCGCCGGCAACGATGGCCGCGTCGGCGTCGTCGAGCAGGCTGCCAACGGTGATCTCGAAGTCGAACTCGGGGTCGTCCTCGCCGAACACCTTCTCGGCGTCGAGCACCGATACCGTCACGGCGCGCGGGGTGATCTGGAACGTCGCGCCCTCCGAGCTGAGCGAGTAGTTGGCGCCAGCGCTCAGCGTGCCGAGGCCGATCGGGTACTCGCCGCGGTTCTCTCCGGCGGCGCGCGACGGTGATCCCGAGATCTCGTCGTCACCGAGGAGTGAACCCTCGCCGATGCTCCAGTCGAAGCTCGCGGGTTCGTCGTCACCGAACTCCTTCGAGGCGTCCTCGATGTCGATCGAGATCGGTCGCGAGCTGATCGAGAGCGTGCCAGGCACCACCTCGAGCGCGTAGTTGCTCGAGAGCGCGAGCGTGCCACGGGCAATGCTGTAGTCGCCGACATCCTCACCCGACGAGCGCTGCGGAGCGCCGGTGATCGCATCGGTGCCGACGAGCGTGCCGTCGGTGATCTCGCTCGTGAACGCGGGGTCTGCCTCACCGAACACCTTGTCTGCGTCATCGACCGTGATCTCGATGCTGCGCTGCTCGATCGTGAGCTCGGCATCGGAGGCCCAGGTGATGAGGTAGTTCGGGTTCGACGCGGTCGAGACAGTGCCCTGCGTGATGAGATAGCTGCCTACGTCTTCACCGTCGACGCGGCTCAGCTCACCCTCGAGCTCGTCGGATCCGACGAGTCCATCCGACTGCGCGTGGAGTGCAGGGTCGCTCTCGCCGTAAGTCTTCGAGTCAGCCAGCGCCGAGACCGTGATGGGCTTGCGCGTGATCGAGAAGTCGGCGGCGTCGGCCGTCACCGAGACGTTGCCGGCGTCGCTTGCCGTCAGCTGAAGGTCGTACTCGCCGACGTCTTCACCCTCTTCGCGTTCGATGAGTGCAGAGATCGCGTCGAGATCGTCCTCGGTCAGCGCGAGCCCTTCGGGCGCCGTGAACGCGAAGCTCTCGGGGTCGTTCTCGCCGTAGACCTTGTCGTCGTCGGCAATGTCGATGACGATCGAACGCGCGGTAATGGTGAGCGCGCCGAACTGCCACGTGACGTCGTAGTTCGAGCCAGCATCCAAGGTTCCCTGCGTGTAGTCGTACTCGCCGACCGACTCGCCCTCCTCGCGTGACGCCGCACCGCTCAGCGAGTCGCCGTCGAGCAGCGCGCTGTCGTCGATCACGATGCTCGGGTCGACAGCGAGGTACTGCTTGTCGGCATCGGCGATCGAGATGGAGACCTCGAGCGGGCTCACCGTGAGCATGCCATCGCGGTACTCGATGGCGTAGTCGGCGGCGTTGCCATTGGCGATGACCGCGTCGCTCGTGGTGACGTCGTACGACCCGACCGGGCGAGGGCTCGCGGCGCCCTCGACGATTGCCGTGATGCTCTGCAGGTCGTCGTCGCCGACGAGAGGACCGCCCTCGATGATCGTCGGCGAGAAGCTGCCGTCGGCCTGGCCGTAGTCGATCTCACGGTCGAGCACACCGACGACGATCGCGCGCGGGGTGATCGTCAGGGTGCCATTGGTGACGCTGCCGACGCTGTAGTTGTCACCGGCGTCGAGCGTACCGATGCGGATGGTCCAGTCACCTCGGCTCTCACCCTCGTCTCGCGCGAGCGCGCCTGTCAGCTCGTCGTCGCCGAGCAGACCGGTGACCTCGTATCGGAACGTCGGGTCGTCCTCGCCGAACTGCTTCTCGGCGTCATCGATCGCGATGGTGATCGTCGCGGGCGTGATCGTCAGAGCGCCCGGCACGACAGTCACGTCGTAGTTCGGTTCGGCCCCTTCGACTCCCGTGATCTCGTAGCCGCCCTCGATGACGTCTTCACCGGCTACACGCTGCAGCAGCCCTTCGAGCACGTCGCCGTCGACGATCGTTCCCTCAGCGAGAGTCCACGTCAGTGCGGGGTCGTCGTCGCCGTAGACCTTCGTCGCGTCGATGGCCGCGACCGTGATGGCCCGCGAGTTGATGGTGAGCGAGCCGGTGGTCCACTGAACGTCGTAGTTCTCTCCAGCGCTGAGCGTGCCGGAACCGATGGTGTACTCGCCGACGTTCTCACCCTCGTCGCGCTGCACGGCGCCCGTGAGCGAGTCGCCATCGAGCAGTGCGCTGTCGTCGACCGTGAAGGCGGGGTCCGCGTCGCCATAGGTCTTCTCGGCGTCGTTGATCGCGATGGTGATCTCGCGCGGCGTGACGGTGAGCGTGCCCGACTCGTACTCGATGACGTAGTCGGCCGCGATGTCTTCGCCCGCACTCGTGCCCGTGAACTCGAGCGACGACGGCGTCGCGGTGTAGGTGCCCTGCGAGAGGCGTCCACCGCCATCTCCGTCGAAGTCGATGATGGCGTCGACGATCTCGTCACCAGCGCGCAGACTTCCCGACACGACCTCAAGCTGCCACTCCGGAAGCTCATCGCCGTAGGCGATCGATGCGTCACCGACAGCGACGGTGATCGACCGCGTCGTGATCGTGAAGACTCCAGGTTCCACGGTCATCGAGTAGTTGGTGCCAGCGTCGAGGGTTCCCGCGGTGATGGGGTGCGTGCCGCGCGCCTCGGAGCCTGTGCGCTCGGGAGCGCCCGTGAGCGAGTCACCGTCGACAAGGTTGTCGACCGAGTACGTGAACTCAGCGGGGTCGTCGTCACCGACCTGCTTGTCAGCATTGTCGATGGTCACGACGATGGGTCGGGCGGTGATGCGCAGCACCGGGGTCGGCGCCTCGTCGTTGAGCTGCACCTCGTAGTTGAGCGGGGCATCCGCGTCGATGGAGATCGCGTACTCGCCGACGTCTTCGCCTTCGGCGCGCACGAGTGCCGCTTCGATCGCGTCGATGTCTGCCGGAGAGATCTCGAGCGCCGAGTCGTCGATCACGAACTGCGGGTCGCTCTCGCCGTAGACCTTCGTGGCATCGAGAACGGTGATCTCGAGCGGACCGGGCTCGATCACGAGAGTTCCTGCCACCGGCGTGATCGCGTAGTTGCTCGTCGCGCTGCCGACCTCGATATCGATGAGTTCGATGGCGTAGCTGCCGGCGGCGTCAGGAGCCGTCTCGCTCGGGCCGTATTCGGTGCCCTCGACGCCGCGGTACTGCACAGTGACGTCGGAGACCGCGTCAGGTGACTGCAGGCCCGTCGACGTGAACGTGACCGGGGCCACATCGTCGCCGAAGCCGATGGTCTGGTCGTCGGACGTCACCGTCAGCTCGCGCTGCTGCACCGCGAGCGTGCCTGACTCGTACGTGACGTCGTAGTTGTTGACCGCGCCACCGGTGAGAGCGAGCTCGGAGGGCGTCACGGTGTACTCGCCGGCGCTGGCGCGGCCGGAGACCTCGGGGTCGAGCGTGAACGACGCACCATTGAGTGCGTGCCCGTCGAGCAGAGCGCCCTCGACGACCTCGATCTCGAAGGCCGGAAGGTCATCGCCGTACGTGATCGCGTCATCGATGACGGCCACCGTGATGGCGCGCTGGGTGATCTCGAACTCGCCGTCAGTGAACGCGATCGTGTAGTTCGGGTTGCGCTCGTCGTCGACCGTGCCCTGCTGGATCGGGTAGGTGCCGACCGACTCACCGGCACTGCGAGAGAGCGTGCCGTTGAGCGAGTCATCGCCCACGAGGTCGTCAGAGGTCGCGACGAAGGTCGGGTCGGCATCGCCGTAGACCTTCGACGCAGCCTCGGCGGTGACCGCGATCGGCTTCGGCGTGATCGTCAGCTGGCCGGCGCCGGTCATCTCGAGCACGAAGTTCGACTCGGCATCGGCATCCACCGCGTAGAGGTAGCTGCCGGCGTCCTCGCCGTCTACTCGTACGATCGCCGCCTCGACAGCCTCACGGTCGTCATCAGAGAGCTCGACCTCGACCGAGTCGCCCGCGAGCGAGACCACGGGCGCCGGGTCGGCCGCGCCGTAAACCTTGGTCGCGTCGTCAACCGAGATCTGCAGAGCACGGCGGGTGATCGTGAGTTCGCCATCGGTGCTCGACACGTCGTAGTTGCCCGCGGCGGTGCCGAAGTCGACCGACTCGAGCTCGACGACGTACTCGCCGACCGCGGTCGGCTGCTCGAGGCTCGACGTGTCATCCGAGTCGAGGTAGCGAAGGGTCGAGCTCGTCACGCTGTGGATCGGCAGCAGGCCCGTGGCCGTCACGCTGATGTCGGCCTCAGGGTCGAGATACGCGATCTGGGCCGAACCCACCGCGACGGTGACCTCTTTCGGGTCAATCGTCAGCGTGCCGGTGCCATAGGTGATCGAGTAGTTCTCGGCGCTACCGGCGATGATCTGCACGGCCGTGGCCGTGGCGGTGTACTCGCCTGCATCGCGAGGCGTGGAGCTCGCCTCGGGAAGACTGACGGTGACGTCGCCGAGCGAGTCGCTGAAACCGAGCGTGCCCGCGAGCAGTCGCGGCGACCACCCGGTGATCGCGTCGCCATAGGTCACGCGCAGTGCGTCGACACCGACCGTGATGGGGCGCGGGTCGATGCGCAGCTGGCCCGACTCCGTCTCGACGATCTCGTAGTTGAGCGTGGGGCTCTCGCCGTCGGCGATGATGTCGTAGAAGCCGACGTCCTCGCCGGGATCGCGCGAGATGTCGAGTTCGAGCTCGTCGTCGCCGATGAGACCCTGAGCGACGACGATGAACTGCGGGTCATCGTCACCGTAGAACTTCACAGCGTCAGCGATGCTCACCGAGATCGGCTTGGGGGTGATGAAGAGTCGACCGTCGACGATCGTCATGAGGTAGTTCGGGCCAGCGTCAGCGTCACCCGTGATGCGGTAGCCGAGGTTGGCGGGCCGCACGTCTTCGCCTGGATCCCGCACGAGCAGGTCTTCGAGAACGTCACCCTCGACGAGGGCCCCTGTGGTCACCGCGTAGGTGAACTCGGGGTCGGCGTCGCCGTACTGCTTCTGCACGTCGTCGATCGTCACGGTGATCGGGCGCGGTTCGATTCGGAACGTGTCACCGATGTAGAGGAAGTCGTAGTTGCCGGTGTTCTCGCCGACGTCGGCGTTGCGCGGCGTCACGGAGTACTCGCCGGCGCCGGTCGGCGGCGCGAGCGTGGGTCCGTAGCTCTCGCCCGAGCGCGTGATGCCCTGGTAGACGAGCTCGACGCCGACCAGCTCGTCGTCGTCGACGAGCCCGGTCACTGCCGTCGTGACGTCTTCGGGTGCGCCGTAGACGCGGTCGCCGATCGTCGTGCGCACGGTGGCCGACTGGCCGATGATCGTGAAGGTGCCCGTGAACCGCTCGAGCGAGTAGTCGGCGCGACGACCCGGGTTCAGGGTGACGTCATCGACGCTGATCGTGTACTCGCCGGCTCGGGTCGGAGGAGTCGTGGAGTAGTAGTACTCACCCGAGAAGATGTAGCGCACGGTGGCGACGGTGTCGGTGCCACGCAGCCCGCTCGTCGTCGACGTGAAGACGGGAGTGGGGTCTCCGTAGTCGATCGTCTTGTCGTCGGGGTCGATGGTGAGTGTCGCATACGCCGTGATGCACGACGCGATCTCGAACGCACCGGCACCCGTCGACGGGTAGACGATGATCGTCGGGTTACCCGGGGCAAGGGTCTGCGGTACCTCAAAGCGCACGCTGGTGTCAGTGTTGCTCACCACATCGGCGACGACGCCGCCGATCGTGACGACAGGCGTGCCGTCACCGAAGCCGGTTCCCGTCACCGTCACATCGCCGGGGTTCTCGTCGAGGTAGAGGTAGCGCGGCGAGACGGCGCTGCAACTGTCGATGACGGGCGGGTGCGGCACCGTGAGCGCATAGTTGAGCAGCGCAAAGCCCTCGTTCGTCGTGATGCGCAACTGGTAGACGCCCGAGGAGAGCGCGGGGGTGCGGAAGGTCAGGCGCCCCTCGTCGACGACGGTGAGATTGCTCACCGCGTACGTCGTGCCTGCGCGCTCGAAGACGACGCGGGCCGCCACGTTGTTGCTGCCGAGGAAGTGCTCACCGAGCACGGTCACGAGCGTGCCGCCGCTCTGCGGCGCGCGCACGGGCAGCGACGAGGTGATGATGGGCGTACGAATCTCCGGCACGTAGCGGTAACCGCCAGCGAGAACACCGGTGCCCGTGCCTTGCGCCGGCGTGACGCGCACGTCAGCGGCACCCGTGCCCGCGGGAGTCACGACCGAGATGCGGGTGCTTGACAGCAACTGGATGCTCGTCGCGGGCGCTCCGCCGATCGTCACTTGCGGCGTGCCGGAGCCGAAGCCTTCCCCGGTAATCGTGACCGTCGTGCCGCCGCTCTCGGGGCCGGCCTCGGGCAGCAGCGACTGCACGAGCGCCGCCCGGTAGGTGAAGGCGTTGAGCTTGGGCAGAGGAGTTCCACCCTGCGGCGTCACGATGACGTCGGCGGTGCCCACCGTGCCGGGAGGCACCGTGACGTAGATGAACTCGTCGGTGCTGCTCGTGACGGTCGCCGGCACGCCGTCGAACGTCACCGTCGGGGTGCCTTCACCGAACCCTCGACCGACGATCGTCACCGATCCGCCACCGGCCGAGTAGCCCCAGTTGGGCGAGACCGCCGAGAAGGTGGGGGGCGCGGTGTAGGTGAAGCCGCCTGCCGAGACGACCCGACCGGTCTGCATCGTGACGCTGAGGTCGGCGGCACCGAGCGAACCGGGAGGAGCCACAGCAACGATGCTCGTCGGGCTGTGCGAGATGATCGCGGCGGCGCAGGCCGTGCCGAAGCGCACGACAGGCGTCGTGCTGCCGAAGCCGGTGCCGGTGATCGTGACGCTCGTGCCTCCCGCCGTAATGCCACTCGCGGGCTCGATCGACGTGATGGTCGGCGAGGTCGAGGCGGCGACGTAGGTGACGCCGTTCGTCAGGGTTGCGGTGCCGCCGCGGGTGTCGGGAGCAACCGTGACGGTGGCCGGTCCAGCGAAGCCATCGGGAGCAACCGCGGTGAGCTGGGTGTCGCTCGTGCGCACGACGCACGTCGCCGCTCGACCGCCCACCGTGACCACGGGGGTGCCGCTCGCACCGAAACCGGTACCCGTGACGGTGATGAGGCCCCCGCCGTTGACGAGCACTGAGCTGGGCGAGACGGAAGCGATGGTCGGCACGGCCGCGTAGGTGTAGCCGCGCGGAAGGGTGGCAGCTCCGGCGGCGTTGGTGGCGCGCACGGAGACGGCCGCGGCCGCGGCACCCGCGGGCACTCGCACGACCATCGAGGTTCCTCCCGACGCGACCGACTGCACGGTGGCGGCGTTGTCGCCGAAGCGCACCGTGGTCGAGGTGGTGAAGTTGGTGCCCGTGATGGTGACGTTCTCACCGCCGGCCAGCGGTCCGCGGTTCGGGGTGACCGCGGTGATGGTGGGCGCGGTGGGCACTTCGGCGTAGGTGTAGCTGAGCGAACCGGTCGCGGTGATCGCGGGGCTCACTGCCGTGATCCGCACGACGACCGGTGCGGCGCCGACAGTGCCGATGGGGGTCGTGGCCTGGATGCTCGTGCTCGAGACGCGCGTGACCGCGGTCGCGGCGACGCCGCCGATCGTGACGGAGGGCGTGCCGGAGATGCCGAAGCCCGAACCGGTGATGGTCACTCGAGTGCCTCCGGTCTCGGGGCCGGAGGTGGGGCTGATGGCCGTGACGGTGGGCTGCAGGTAGCGGTACGCAGCGTCGCGCTGCACGACCTGCGTTGAGGTCACGACGGAGACATCGACGGTGCCGGGCGCGCGCTGGGGGGCACGGATGGTGATCGAGCTGCCGTTTGCGCCGCGGTCGACGAACGACCAGTGGTCGATCTCGACCGAGCCGAAGCGCACGTGGGTCACGGCGTCGAGACCCGAGCCGCCGATCGTCACGAGCTCTCCACCCGGAGCGGAGCCCTCACTGGGGGCGACCGTCGTAATGGTCGGCGCGGCGAAGCTCGCGCGGTATTCGAAGGCTCCGGCGCGCGAGATGGCCGCACCGCCCTCGGGCGTGACGACGACGGTCGCGGCGCCGGCCGTGCCTGCTGGCGTCACCGCGGTGACGAGCGTGTCGCTCTGGCGCACGACCGACGTCGCGGGTGCACCCCCCACAGTGACCGTGGGGGTGCCACTCGTGCCGAAGCCCGTGCCGACGATCTCGATAGCGGTGCCACCGGCGGTCGTGCCCTGGTCGGGCGAGACGCTCGTGATCGATCCGGTTGCCGCCCATGCCGGCGCACTCGCTGCCGGCGCGACGAGCGAGACGCCGATGAGCAGCGCGAGCACTCCGGCCAGCACACGAGATGGCCGCACGAGCGTGAGCACAGATCGAGTCGTCGACGACATCGGATTCCCCCCTAGGTGTTCGCGCCCTCGGCACCCTCGCCGGTGGGCTCCACACGCGTCTCCCCCTGAGTCGCGCACGGATGTCGAGCTTCACGCTAGGGAAGCGCGAGATACCGCGCTAGGTGGTGAGCAGTTTTCACCCCCGAACTGGGGCACCGCGAGCGGGGGGTGCTCGCCGAGGGCTGCTCAGGCGCGCTGCTGCCGGCCAAACGCGCGGCGGTAGGCCTGCGGCGTCGTCTGCAACGAGCGACCGAAGTGGTGCCGCAGCACCGCCGAGCTACCGAACCCGCACTGCCGCGCAATGTGCTCGATGGGCGAGTCGCTGAGCTCGAGCAGCTCTTGCGCTCGCAGCAGTCGCTGCCGGTTGAGCCAGGCTGCCGGACTCGTGCCGAGTTCTGCGCGGAAGCGTCGCGCGAAGGTGCGGGTCGAGAGGTGCGCCCTGCGCGCGAGCTCATCGACGCTGAGCTCCTCGTCGAGATGATCGAGCATCCATTCGCAGATCGTCGAGAGGTCGTCGCTGCGCGTGGTGATCTCGACGGGCGAGATGTACTGGCTCTGTCCACCGTCGCGATGCGGCGGCACGATCATTCTGCGAGCGATCGCGGCGGTCGCCGCGGCCCCGAGCTCGTGACGCACGAGGTGCAGGCAGGCATCGATGCCGGCTGCCGTGCCGGCGCCGGTGATGACGCGCCGGTCGTCGACGTAGAGCACGTCGGGGTCGACGGTCGTCGCAGGATGCTCGCGCTGCAGCCGCGCGGCGTACATCCAGTGCGTGGTGCTGCGTCGGCCGTCGAGCACGCCGGCTTGGGCGAGTACGAAAGCTCCGCTGCACATGCTTAGCAGCCAGGCGCCGCGGGCCTCCGCTGCCCGGATGACCTCGAGATACCGCTCGTCGAGCGGTCCGATCGTGCGCGCAGGCACGGCGATGAGGTCGGCATTCGCCGCCGCAGAGAGATCATGCTCGATGTGCATCGAGTAGCCCGCATTCGTGGGCACGAGACCGGGCTCGGCGGTGACGATGGTCACGTCGAACGCTGGCCCACCGTGCTCTCGTCGATCGAGTCCGAAGACTTCCCACAGCACACCGAACTCGAAGGGCGCGAGATCGGGCACGGCGAGGATCGCGACGCGCTGCAGCATGGGCAGCCTTTCGGTCTGGCAGAAAATTGACGAACAGTGGCGATCATGCCACTCGTGGCAGAAAAGCACCAGTCATAGATTTTCAGCCATGACCGCATTCATGATCGTTCTCGGCGCACTCGCCATCACCGGCATCGTCGGCACGGTCATCGAGGTGCGCCGAGATGGCCACCGTCGGGTACCCGAGCGGGAGCGGTCATGACAACGGCCCCGGCGACCGAGTTCAGGCGGTCGACGGGGCCGTCGTCATTCCCCGCGCTGCGGGGCGAAACGGTGCTACAGCGCTGCGATGACCTCGCGCATGAGGGCGGCGGTCTCGCTCGGAGTCTTTCCGACCTTGACGCCCGCGGCCTCGAGGGCCTCCTTCTTCGCCTGAGCCGTGCCGGCGGAGCCGCTGACGATGGCTCCGGCGTGACCCATGGTCTTGCCCTCGGGTGCGGTGAACCCGGCGACGTACCCCACGACGGGCTTCGTCACGTTGGCCTTGATGAAGTCGGCCGCACGCTCCTCGGCGACACCGCCGATCTCGCCGCTCATGACGATCGCCTTCGTGTCGGGGTCGGCCTCGAACGCGGCGAGCGCGTCGATGTGCGTCGTACCGAT
>SXMH01000114.1 GCA_005777405.1 Actinomycetota bacterium | reverse complement strand
GATGACGACGAGCTTGAGACCGGTGGTCTGCTTGATGCGCCGGCACTTGGCGCGAATCTCGACGAGCGTGAGGTTGGGCGAGTCGTCGATGTACAGCGGAGCATCGTTGATGCGACCACGCGTTGACGCGATCGTCGTCCAGTCGCGGGCTTCGAGCGTGCCCTTGCGCATCGCGTGCACAGGCACCGAGGCTTCGGCTGAGAGCAAGCGCATCGCGATCTCGCTGCGCCCCATCTCGAGCGAGAAGAAGACCGTCGGCAGGTTGTGCTTGATGGCGGCCGAGCGGGCGAAGTCGAGCGCCACGGTCGACTTGCCGAGGGCGGGTCGAGCGGCGATGAGAATCAACTGCCCAGCGTGCAGGCCGTTGGTGAGCACGTCGAGGTCGTGGAAGCCCGTGGGCACGCCCGTCATCGAGCCGTCGCGGCCGCGAGCCGCCTCGATCTCGTCGATCGCCTCGGTCACGGCCTCGGTCAGGGGAACGTAGTCTTCGCTCTGCACGCCGCCCGCGACGTTGTAGATTTCGGCCTGAGCGGTGTTGACGAGGTCGGTGACCTCGCCCTCGCTCGCATAGCCCATCTGCACGATGCGCGTGCCGGCCTCGACGAGTCGTCTCAGCACTGCCTTCTCGGCGACGAGGGAGGCGTAGTAGCCGGCGTTGGCGGCGGTCGGCACGATTGCCGTGAGCGTGTGCAGGTAATCGGCGCCACCCGCGCGCGCGAGGTTGCCGGCCTTCGTCAGCTCGTCGGTCACGGCGATGACGTCAGTCGGCTCGCCGTGCGAGTAGAGCGTGAGCACCGCCTCGAACACGACCTCGTGCTTCGGCAGGTAGAAGTCGATGCCCCGCACGACCTCGATGACGTCGGCGATGGCATCTTTGCTCAGCAGCATGCCGCCGAGCGTGCTTTGCTCGGCGAGGAGGTCGTGGGGAGGGACGCGGTCGTGACTGCGCGAGTCGGGGCGCTCGCTGCGCGGCTCAGCGCCACGCTGCTCGGCGGCCGAGATGTGCGTGATCGACACGGTGCTCCCCTCTCTCTCGTGTGCTCCTGCCACCGGTCTACTCGCCACCTCCGACCCTCGAGGTCGCGGCGCGCTGGTACCCGGCAGATCGGGACGGTTCACCCTAGGGAGCGGCAAGTGAGACCCTCAAACCGGCCCTGTGGATAACTATGTGGAGGAATGGCGAGAAACGCCGCAAGCCGTGTGAACAACCTGGGGAGAGAATTGTGGACTTCTCAGGGGATGCTCCGGCAAAAGCGACCCTGACCAGCACTTTCTTCATCCACACCGTGTGTGGAGAAAGAGGCTTCAACTGGTGCATGAGAGTTGGTAGGACGAGTCGTCTAGCTGTGGACGAACACGCCGACGCGCACTTGACAGCGACACGACGAAGCGGTACCCGAGCCAGGCCCGGATACCGCTTCGAAGGGTGTTGCGAAGACTGCTGCGACTACTTGGCCGCGACCACCTGAAGGGTGATCGTGGCGACGATGCCATCGCGCAGCTTGAGGATCGCCTCGTGCGTGCCGACCGACTTGATCGGGGCCACGAGCTCGACGAGCCGCTTGTCGATCGAGCCGATGCCCGCGGCCGCGACAGCGTCCGCGACATCACCGGTCTTGACCGAGCCGAACAGTCGACCCTCGGCGCCCGCCTTGACGACAAGCTTCACGGGGTTGGCCTCAAGGCGCGCCTTGAGGTCTTGGGCCTCTTCGATCGTGGCGTGCTCGCGCGCAGCGCGACCCGCCTTGATCGACTCGACCTGCTTCTCGCCTCCGCGAGTCCACGCCACGGCGTAGCCCTGGGGGATGAGGTAGTTGCGGGCGTACCCGTTCTTGACCTCGACGACATCGCCAGGAGCACCGAGGCCGGTGACGTCCTGGGTGAGGATGAGCTTCGACATTCTCCGCTCCCCCTATCGTCCCGCGCCGGCGTACGGCAGCAGGGCCATCTCGCGCGCGTTCTTGACGGCGCGGGCGATGAGGCGCTGCTCCTGCACGGAGACACCGGTGATACGACGGGCGCGGATCTTTCCGCGCTCCGAGATGAACTTGCGGAGGGTTGCGACGTCCTTGTAGTCGATGATGCCGACCCGGATCGCCTTCGCAGGAGCGGCGTTCTTCGCTCCCTTGCCACCGCGGGGCTTGCGGCGATCGCCGCTGCTCTTGCCAGCCATGTGGTTGTCCTTTGCCTAAATACGTGTGAATCGAAGGGGAGTGCCGCGGTGCGCGGCCCTGCCGATCAGAAGGGCGTGTCGTCCGAGAACGAGCCCGGGGTGTTCCAAACGTCGCCGCCGGATGCTGCGCCCGAGTTGCCGGCCGAGGGAGTGCCCCACGGCTCGTCGGCGATCGGGGCACCGCCGCGGTTGCCGCCGCCCATGGAGGCGCCGCCTCCCGAGCTGCGGGTGACCTGGGCAGTGGCGTAGCGCAGGCTCGGGCCGATCTCGTCGACCTCGAGCTCGATAGTCGTGCGCTTCTCGCCTTCCTTCGTCTCGTACGAACGCTGCTTGAGGCGGCCCTGCGCGATGACGCGCGAGCCCTTCGTCAGCGACGACGCGACGTGCTCGGCGAACTCGCGCCAGACACTCGCCCGCAGGAACAGCGCCTCGCCGTCCTTCCACTCGTTCGACGCGCGGTCGAACGAGCGAGGGGTCGAGGCGATGGTGAAGTTCGCGACGGCGAGTCCGCTCTGCGTGTAACGCAGCTCAGGGTCGGCCGTGAGATTACCCACGACGGTGATGATCGTCTCGCCGGCCACGACTACTCCGCTGCCTTGGCCGCTGCTGCAGCCCGACCCGCGGCGGCGGTCGCGCGAGCGGCCTTTGCCTCGGCGCGAGCAGCGTTCTCGGCGTTGATCGACTCGGCGCGAGCGACGGCCTCTTCGGCACGCAGCACCTTGGTGCGCATGACGGCCTCGCTGAGCTTCAGCTGGCGGTCGAGCTCGAGCGTGGCTGCCGAGGTCGCGGTGAAGTTGACGACGGCGTAGATGCCCTCGCTCTTCTTCTTGATCTCGTAGGCCAAGCGACGACGACCCCAGATGTCGACGTTCTCGATGGTGCCGCCGTCGTTCCGGATAACGCCCAGGAACTTGTCCAGGCTCGGAGCGACAGTGCGCTCATCGATCTCCGGGTCGAGAATGACCATCAATTCGTACTGATGCATGACTCACCCACCTCCTTCGGACTCGAACGGCTGCAGACGATCTGCAGCAGGAGGGTTCAGCATCGTGCGCTCGGCTCGAGAGAGCGCGAGCGCAACTTACGGAGTCTAGTCGGATGCCGCGCCCGACTCAAACCACTGCACGAGCCTGCGCTGCGCTTCGTCGACGCCGAGCGGACCTTCATCGAGTCGCGCTTCCAGGAGAAAGCGGTAGGCCTTGCCGACAATGGGCCCGGGAGGCACGCCGAGCAGAGCCATGATCTGCTCACCATCGAGGTCGGGGCGCACCGCGTCGAGTTCTTCTCGCTCGGCCAGCTCGGCGATGCGGTCTTCGAGCTCGTCGTAGGCACCGCGCAAGCGCTGGGCCTTCCGTCGATTGCGGGTCGTGACGTCAGCCCTCGTGAGAATGTGCAGGCGCTCAAGCAGAGCATCCGCATCTCGCACGTAGCGTCGCACGCCCGAATCAGTCCACGGGGCGTCGCTATAGCCGAAGAACCGCAAGTGCAGTTCGACGAGCCGACTCACGGCGGTGATCGTCTCTTTGTCGAACCGCAGCGCCGTGAGCCGTTTGCGCGCGAGCTTCGACCCGACGACGTCGTGGTGGTAGAAGCTCACGGCGCCACCCGACTCGACCTTCTTGGTCGCCGGCTTGCCGATGTCGTGCAGCAACGCGGCGAGGCGCAGCACCAGGTCGGGCGATGAGTCGGGGTGCCGTTCAAGTTCCAGCTCGATCGCCTGATCGAGCACGGTGAGCGAATGCTCGTAGACGTCTTTGTGGTGCGCGTGTTCATCGATCTCGAGCCGCAACGCCGGCAGTTCGGGCAGCACGAGCTGTGCGAGACCGGTGTCGACGAGCAGCTCGATGCCGCGTCGGGGCGAGTCGGTCTCGAGCATCTTCACGAGCTCGTCGCGCACGCGCTCAGCCGAGACGATGCCGAGACGATCGCGCATCTCGCGAATGGCGGTGAGCGCACGCTCGTCGACGTCGACCCCGAGTTGGGCGGCGAACCGCACCGCACGGAGCATGCGCAGGGGATCATCGCCGAACGATTGCTCTGGCGCACCCGGAGTCATGAGTCGATGGGCCAAGAGATCGTCGAGACCACCAGAGGGGTCGACGAGCACCGGGGCACCCGGCACCGCATCGGCGCTGCCCCCGGCGAGCCGCAGCGCCATCGCGTTGATCGTGAAGTCGCGGCGCACGAGGTCCCCCTCGAGCGAGTCGCCGAAGGCGACCTCGGGCTTGCGGGAATCGGGGGAGTAGGCGTCTGAGCGGTAGGTGGTGATCTCGACGGTCTCGTCACCGAATCGCGCACCGATCGTGCCGAAGGCCCGACCGATATCCCAGTGCGCATCGGCCGCGCGCGCCACGATCGCGATGATCTCGTCAGGTCGAGCGGAGGTCGTGAGGTCAAGATCAGTGACCGGTCGCCCCAGGAAAGCGTCGCGCACGGGGCCCCCGACCAGTGCCAGCTCGTGGCCCGCGGCGCTGAATCGCGAGGCGAGGGTCGCGAGGGGCTCGGCGGCCGCGAGGGCACGCAGTCGGTCGACGGCCTCGGCCACGCTGTGCATAGTCACCAGAGTCTAGACTTCCCCCATGGCGGCCGAGCGGGAGCGAAGGGGTCTGCGCGCCCACCGCTGGTCATGGCTTGCGGCCCTTGGTGCGGTGGCGGCCCTGGTCGCCGGCATCACGATGCCCGCCATCGCCGCTGCCGTCGAGACTGCTCAATCGAGCTCGTCCGCCCTCGCGACCTCGACCACCGCAGATGCCTCTGCATCGCTCAGCATCCTGTCCGCCCCCTCGGGCGCTGGACTCGTGCGTCAAGGCGACGACTATCGCGTGAGAGTGACCCTCACCAACACCGGCGAGGCGCCAACCGGTGACCTCACGGTGTCGCTTCACGTGTCGGGAGCAACAGCGGCATCACGTGACGAGCTCGCGGCGTGGTTCGCCGATGATGCGGCCGATGACCCGGCCGACATTCCCTCTGACGCGGCGACTGTCGTGACTGAGACTCTCTCGTCGTTGGCGCCCGGCTCGAGTGCTGTACTCGACCTCGCGGTCGCGGGTGAACGACCCGGACTCTCGGGGGCCTTCGGGGCTCGCACCGCACTCGTCACGGCCCAGGGCGATGGCGGCACGATCACGGTTGCCGACCGCACCGCTCTTGTGTGGGTTCCGAGTGCAGGAACAGTGCCATCGGTCAACACGACCTTCGTCGCCGCGCTGTCGACTCCGGGCAATCGGAGCGCCCTCTTGAGCGCCGACGACGTCAACGCCCTGACGAGCGAAGCAGGAGACCTCACGCGACTGCTCGATGCGGTCGCAGGGCGGCCCGTGCTCGTCGGTATCGACCCGCGGGTCATCGCCTCCATCCGAGCCCTGGGCACCTCGGCATCGGCTGACGCCCTCGCGTTCCTCGATCGACTCGAACGATTGCCCAACGAGACCTTCTTGCTGCCATGGGCCGACGCCGACCCGGTGTCGACCCTTGCCGCCGCCGGTGTTCCGCTACCGGCACCCGAAGGCGGTGGTGCGGCGCTGACCCCTGACAACAGCGGTCCCGGCGACGAGCCCTCGGCCTCGCCCACGCTCAGCTCCACGGGTGACGAGACCGAGGGCACTGGCTCGGCTGACGACAGTGCGGCGGCCGCGAGTGCCGCGGCGCTCGCTGAACTGTCGGACTGGCCCGTCTCGCTCACGGGGTGGTCGTGGCTCGGGGCGGAAGGGCTCGACGTCGAGACTCTCGACGCCCTCGCCGAGAGCGGCACGTCGACGGCGGTCGTGCCGAGTTCGGCGATCGGCGGAGAGCCGGTCGTGCAATCGGCGGCCGTCTTGCTCGGCGCCGACGACGCTCTCGCGACAGCGGCACACAGCGCCAGCCTGGCCGACTCGCAGCAGGTGCACGACGCCGGGCTCGCTCGCGTCGGAGCGTTGCTCGCCGCGACGGCACGCGACGGCGCTCCTTTCGCACTCATCGAGCTCTCGCGCGAAGAATTGGCGCGCTCTGATCGCCTCGTGAGCACGATCGCGCAGACGATCATGCTGCCCTGGGCCGATTCGGCCGACGCGTCGAGCGCTCGTGCGAACCCCGCGGTGCAGGAGGATCTGAACGGCGAGAGCATCGACGACCTGCGCGCCACCGCGATTGACGACGCTCTCGACGCCGAACGCGCCGACCGTCGCTTCGCCGAGATCGCCGAATCGCCGAGCTTCATCACCGACGTGCGCAGGCTCGAGCTGCTCGCCGCACTCTCGCAGGGCTGGGGTGAACGATCGGCCATCGAGCTCGACCGGTTCGTCGTCGCATCCGGTGAGCTTCGCCGCTCGGTGCAAGTCGTCGAAAGCAGCGCCATTCTGCTGCTCGCCGACCGCACGTCGTTGCCCATCACCGTGCAGAACGACCTCGAGGTGCCGGTGCGAGTCTTCGTACGGGTTGATCCGGACACGGGTCGACTGCGCGTACTCGACAGCAACGTCGAAACTCTCGTCGAACCCCAATCGCAGACACGCGCGGTCGTGCCCGTCGAGTCGGTCACGAACGGAGACGTGCGCATCACCGTGTCGGTGCGCGACGCCGAGGGCCGCGAGATCGGTACCCCCACGCGCGTGGCACTCGATCTGCAGGCCGGGTGGGAGACCCTCGGAGTGCTGATCGTGGGAGGCGCGACGCTCCTGCTGCTCGTGGTCGGCATCACGCGCGACCTGCGCAAGCGCGAGCGGCGACGGGAGGCCGAGCGGCTCGAACGCACCGCGGCGAGCGGAGAGCATCCCGCGCCGGACACCACCGGGACCACCGATGAGTGATCGCGGGGGCATCGGACGCGCGAGTCTTGCCCTCGCCTCGGGCACGATCGTGTCGCGCCTGCTGGGCTTCGTCAGCGCCGTGGTGCTCGCGCAGACGATCGGCACGGTCGGCGCGGGTGCTGACGCGTTCGCGCTCGCGAACCAGTTGCCGAACAACATCTACGCAATTGTCGCGGGGGGCGTGCTGAGCGCCGTGCTCGTGCCGCAGATCGTCAAGGCGGGGCTGCACGACGATGGCGGAGCCCGATTCGTCAACAAGCTCGTGACCCTCGGCGTCGTGGTCTTTCTCGCCGCAGCCGTTCTCGCGACGCTCGCTGCGCCGCTGCTCGTCGCGATCTACGCGCAGCAGGCAGGGGATGCCGGACGCGGGTTCAACGACGACGAACTCGCGCTCGCCGTGGCCTTCGCCTACTGGTGTCTGCCCCAAGTGCTGTTCTACGCGCTCTACGCCCTGCTCGGCGAGGTGCTCAACGCGCGCAAGGTCTTCGGCCCGTTCACGTGGGCTCCCGCGCTCAACAACGTCGTCACGATCATCGGCCTCGTCGCGTTCACGATGCTGTTCTCCGCTGACGTGCGAGACGCCACTGCGTGGACACCCGCGATGATCACGGTGCTCGCCGGCTCGGCCACGCTCGGTATTGCCGCTCAAGCGCTGGTCTTGACCCTGTTCTGGCGTCGCGCCGGGCTGCGATACCGCCCCGACTTCCGCTGGCGCGGCGTCGGCCTGCGCGACACCGGCCGCGCCGCTGGCTGGGTCTTCGGCAGGGTCATCGTGACGCAGCTGGCCGGCATCGTGCAGGCCAACGTCGCATCGCTCGCTGCGGCCGGAGACGACCCCTCGCTCGCCGTCTTGCGATTCTCGTGGCTCATCTTCATGCTGCCGCACTCGGTCGTCACCGTTTCGCTCGCGACCGCGTACTTCACACGCATGAGCGCGCACGCGCGCGACGGCGATGTCGTCGCGGTGCGAGCCGACGTGGCCGAGTCGCTGCGTCGCATCCTCATGATCATGGTGCTCGCGACGACAGGACTCCTCGTCGTCGCCGCTCCCTTCGCGCGACTCTTCGGCAGCAATCAATCGGTCGTCGACGCGATGGCGCTCGTCATCTCGGCCTACGTTCTCGGGCTCATCCCGTTCACGGTGCTCTTCGTGGTGCAGCGAGTGTTCTACGCCCTGGGCGACACGCGCACCCCCTTCGCCATTCAGGTCGTGCAAGCGCTCGTCTTCGTTGGCGGAGCCCTTGTGGTCTCGATGGCGCCGACGGCCCTCATCGCGATCGGCCTGGCGCTCGTCACCTCGTTCGCGGGCACCGTGCAGTGCGTGCTCGGCATCGCACTGCTGCGTCGCCGCATGGGAGGCATCGGCGGTCGCGCCATCGTGCGCCGACTGGGTCAGTACGCCCTCGCGTCAATTCCCGCGGCAATCGTCGGAGTGCTCGTGGGGTGGGCGCTCGGCGCGTACACCGCAGACGGCGCCGCCCGTGCCAGCGAACTCGCTGCAGCAGCAAGCATGGGGCTCATCGCGCTCGTGATGATCGCGGTCTACGGCTCGGTGCTCGCGCTGCTGCGGCTCCCCGAGCTCGACGACCTCGTGCGGCCGGTACTGCGCAGGCTGCGGCGACGCTGAGCGAGCATCCTGCTGTCGGATGCCCTCCGACCGTTCCTCGCGCACCCAACCTGCGCGGCGTCGACTCCGAAGACATCGATGCGGGTCGATGAAGAGTCGGTGAACAGGCAGGGTCTGCGGAATGCCGCCGACCTAGACTGTGTTGAACCCGACGTCAGCGCACCGAGCGCCGACCGCAGCGGAGGGGAACCATGCGTCACGTCATCATCATCGG
>SXMH01000113.1 GCA_005777405.1 Actinomycetota bacterium | reverse complement strand
GTTGTGCTCGTGAGCCCCGAGTACAACCACAGCTACAGCCCGGCGCTCAAGAACGCCATCGACTTTCTCGCGCAAGAGTGGCAGGGCAAGCCCTTCGGCGTCGTGTCGTATGGCGGGGCTTCGGGTGGCCTGCGCGCCGCCGCCGCGCTCGACCAGGTGATGACGACACTCGGCATGGTGCGCGTGCCCGTCGACGTGGCGATCAACGGCGCGGGCGGGCTCGTGGTCGACGGCACTTTCGCGGCCGACTCGAAGCACGTCGCGACCCTTGATCGGATGCTCGCCGAGCTGTCGCGCTACGACGAGGTGCTGCGTCCGCTGCGCTGAGCATCTGCCCGTCGAGACCGTGCGGTGCGCCCTAGCTGACGACCTGCACCGGCTCGGTGTCGGGCAGCGGTGAGGCGTCGCGCCCGCGCAGGTCGGGGTGCCAGGCGCGGAAGATGGTCGGCACGAGCATCCCAACCGCGGCGAACGCGATGGCCGCGTAGAAACCGCCGATCGCGCCGAGGTCGTCGATGAGGAAGCCGGCGACGGCGGAACCCAGAGCGGCGCCGATGAGCTGACCGGTGCCGACCCAGCCGTAGGCCTCGGCGGTGTCGCTGAACTTCACGCTCGCAGACACGATCGCGAACATCACGGCGAGAGCGGGAGCGATACCGGCACCGGCGATGAGCAGCGTCACCGCCAGCCACCAGAAGTTGAGGCCGAAGGCGGCGAGCGCGAGGCCGACGAAGACGATGAGCATGCGTCGCGCGAGCGCCCACGGGCCGATCGGTAGGTGGCCGAAGCCCAGGCCGCCGGCGAGCGAGCCGAGGGCCCAGATCGCGAGCAGGATGCCGGCCTCGGCTCCGTGGTCGCCGAACACCGCGATCACGCCAACCTCGACGGCCGCGCAGCTGCCGACGAGCAAGAAGCCGGTGATCGTGGCGAGCAACACCGGTCGGTTGCGCAGCACGACACCGAATGACCGCTTGGAGCGAGGGATGCGCACGCGGCCGACTTCGGGGGAGGCGATGAACCACACCCCGCCGCCGACGAGGAAGGCGCCTGCGAGCAGGATCGCGGCGACCGTCGAGACTTGCGTTGCCACGAAGGTCGTGATGACGGGGCCGGAGACCCAGATGAGCTCTTGCGCCGAGGCGTCGAGCGAGAACAGGGGAGTGAGCTGCCGCGAGGTCACCATCTTGGGATAGATCGTGCGCACGGCGGGTTGGATGGGCGGCGTCGAGAGCCCCGCCGTGAGGCCGAGCAGCATGTACGCCCAGACCGGCAGGGTGAGCAGCGCGACCGCGATGATCGCCGCGGTGCAGATGCTCAACGTGAGGATGAGCACGGGACGCATGCCCCAGCGGCCCATCCACCTGCTCGTGAGCGGGCCGGCGACGGCCTGGCCCACACTCGTCGCGGCGAGCACCAGCCCAGCGGCCGCGTAGGAGTCGTGAATGCGCTCGATGTGCAGCAGGAAGGCGAGCGAGAGCATGCCAGAGGGCAGCCTCGCGGTGAGTTGCGCGCCGATGATGCGCGCGACGCCGCGAGTGCGCAGAAGGTCACGATAGCCACTCACAAGATCACCAGCCTAGGCCTTCTGGCGGCTCTCGACGGCGTGTCGGTAGTCGCCAACAGACTGGGGATAAGTCGGCGAAGTTATGCACAGCTGTGGACGACACGCCCACTACATGTAGTGGTGTGTTGTTTGTCAGTACCCCGATATATAGTGATCACGCCGCGGAGGGGGAACACCGCGACGGGCCCGGATTTTCGGGCTTTCTCCGACACTTTTTGACCGAGAAACAGGCCGTGAGATCACCGGCCGCCGAGACCGCGCCGCATCGGCGCACGAGAGAGTGGGCACACGTGAGCATCACCGTTGTCAAGCGCGATGGAACTCGAGAGCCGTACGACGCCAACAAGATCAACCTGGCGATCGAGCGCGCCGCTGAAGGCCTCGACGACCAGGTCGCGTGGGTGACGCAGATCGCGAGCGAGCTCGAACTGACGCTGTTCGACGGCATCACGACCCAGCAGCTCGACGAGGCCGTCATTCAGGTCGCCCTCCAGAACGTCAAAGACGACCCCGCATTCGACACGGTCGCGGCTCGCCTGCTGCTCAAGACCATCTACAAGCGCGTGCTCGGCGACTACGAGAACGACGACGAACTGCGCGAGCTGCACCGCGCCCACTTCCGCGAGTACATCCACCGCGGCGTCGACGAACTACTGCTCGACAGCCGCTTCCCTGAGCTCTTTGATCTGGATGCCCTCGCCGAGGCTCTCGACCCCAGCCACGATGGTCTGCTCAAGTACATCGGTGTCGTGACGCTCAACAATCGCTACGGCATCAAGGCGCGCAACGGTCAGCCGCTCGAGACCCCGCAGTACTTCTGGATGCGCGTGGCCATGGGCCTCTCGCTCAACGAGGCTGACCCCACCCGCTGGGCCATCGAGTTCTACACGAAGATGTCGGCGCTCGAGTACCTGGCCGCCGGCTCGACGCTCGTGAACGCGGGCACGAGCTACCCCCAGCTCTCGAACTGCTTCGTCATGGAGATGCAAGACGACATCGAGCACATCGCCAAGAGCGTGCGCGACGTCATGTGGCTCACGAAGGGCACGGGCGGCATCGGCCTCGCAGTCACCAAGCTGCGCGCGCAGGGTTCGCCCATCCGCTCGAACAACACGACCTCGACCGGGCCGATCCCCTTCATGCACACGATCGACTCGGTGCTGCGTGCAGTGAGCCGCGGCGCAAACTAGCTCGGGCTACCGGACTGACTGCGCGTCAAGTAGAGAAGCGAGTGTTTGATTACGATCGT
>SXMH01000112.1 GCA_005777405.1 Actinomycetota bacterium | reverse complement strand
GAAGCGACGCAAACTGACGACACGAGGGCCGAGCGGAGGCGACGCCGGCGGGCTGCGGGGCACCGAGCGCCGGAATGGCGCGGGATGCTCGCACGTTGACGCTGGCATGACCGACTCCGCACGGCTCGCCGCCGACACCGCCATGGGCGCGGTGACGCTCGACGTGGCAGACCTCGACCTCATGACGCGCTACTACGGCGCGACGCTCGGCCTCGACGTGCTGAGCTCGCAGGGTTCGGTCGTCGTGCTGGGGCGAGCCGCTCGCGGCGGCGACGCCGCCACGGGCGGCGCGGCGGGGCGCGCGGGCGCAGCATCCACGTCGCCGGCGACAGACACCGCCGCCCACACCGACGCCGACACCGCCATCGTGATCTTGCGCCACTCGCCCGAACTGCGTCACGCCGGCCCCAGCGAGGCCGGCCTCTTTCACACCGCGATTCTCTTCGAGACGCAGGCCGCGCTCGCCGCAGCGGTCTACTCGGTCGCGCAGGCCTACCCGGGCAGTTTCACCGGCTCGAGCGACCACCTCGTCAGCCAGGCCTTCTACTTCGATGACCCCGAGCACAACGGCGTCGAACTCTATTGGGACCGCGACCGCACCGAGTGGTCATGGGTGCACGGCACGATCGAGATGGGCACGCTGTATCTCGACCCGAACGCGTTTCTCTCCGAGCACCTCACCGACGCCGCTGTGGATGCTCGCACCACCGCCCCCGCGAGCGTCGGCCACGTGCACCTCAGCGTCGGAGACGTGCAGACCGCGCGCGAGTTCTATGTCGACCAGCTCGGCTTCGACCTCACCTTCACCTACGGCGACCAGGCCGTGTTCGTCAGCGCGGGCGGGTACCACCACCACATGGCGATGAACACGTGGCGCTCGCGCGGCGCCGGGGTGCGCACGCGCGCCCTCGGACTCGGCACCGTCGAGATCGCCCTGCCGAGCGCCGACGAGCGCGGCGCCGTCGGCGAGCGCCTCGCGCACTTCGGGCTACCGGTGCGCGACGACGGCGCTGCCATCGAGGTCGACGACCCCTGGGGCACAAGCATCCGCCTCGCCGCGCGCTGAGTCGCGCCTACCTAGCCCCCGGAGAACAGGGCGCCGAACCCGAGGCTCGCAAAGACGAATGCGCTACCGACAATGGCGAGAGCAAGCGAATAGACCTGTCTCCAACGACGGGCGAGCAACTCAGATGGCAGCAGCATCGTGCCTGCGAGAACAACTCCCGCCGCAGCCAGGGCTAACCCCAGATCTCGAATGAGTGACGCCTCCCCGGGGTCGCCCCCCACCATTGCCCACGCCATGAGCAGGGCCATGACGAGAACGATGAGCGCCATCCCGAGCACAACCCATCCTGCAATCCACAGTCCGAGCGCTGACCGCCGCACCCATTCGGGCCCGAACATGTCAGCGTCTTGTTCGTTGGTGCGACGACGAAGTCGCGCCAGCAATCCCGGAGGTCGGGGCACCTGGGGCAGGTCTGGCAGGGGCTCGTCGCGGCCGAGCACGAGCACGCGACGAGGCGCGACGGACCACTGCTGAAGGAAGACAGCGAACGCGCGGCGCTCCTGGGGAGTCGCCCACTCGGGCTGAAGTGCACTCCACCGCCCGGCCTGCTCGTGATGACCAAGGCGGCGGTAGAGCTCCGCCAACGCGAGGCGTGCGGGCCGCGACTGCGGCACATCGCGCACAAGCTGACGCAACGAGTCGATGGCAGAGGAGTGTCGACCTTCGTCGAACCACCGGTTCGCACGATCAATGCGAGCGGCGACATCCATGAGCCGAGGTTACCGAGGGTGTGCTCACATCAAGCGCACGAGCATCCCCCAGCCCGGTATAGGGCCCGCCGCGGCCCAGATGTGCCGCAAAGGTGGCCCACGCGCTCTCCTCAGCGCCCTTGTGGGGCAGATCTGCCACGCAGGGCGCAGATCTGCCACGTGATGCAGAGGCGGGCCGCTCTAGACTCGCGGGCGTGAGTGACGTGCGGCCTCCCGGGCTACTGCGGTTGAGTCGCGCGATCGCCGCCGCGCAGGCTCCCGTGCTGCTGTCGCAGGGTCGCCGACTGCGGCGCGAGACACCGCGGCTTCCGGATGCTCCCCTCCCGTGGAGCGGCAGCGTCGAGCCCACCGGGCTCGCCACGCGAGAGCCGCACGAGCCTGAGATGCCCGACACCGTCACGCCCGACGAACCCGGGCCCACGGGCGACCACGGCGGAGCATCCCGCCCCTTGCACCTGCTGGTGCTGGGCGACTCGACGGCCGCGGGCGTCGGCGTCGAGCACGCCGACCTCGGCCTGGGGGGTCGGCTCGCCGAAGCGCTCTCGGCCCACACCGGCAGACCCGTGCACTGGCGTGCGGCTGGCCGCAACGGCGCTACGGCCCGTGACCTCGTGCGGCAGTTTCTCAAGCCCGCCCTCGCGGGCGAGACGCATCTCGTCTTTCTCACGGTGGGGGCGAATGACGCTCTCGCGCTGCGGTCGGCTCGCGCCTTCCGCCGCGACATTCGGCGCATCACCGAGGCCGTGCAGCGTCAGCACCCGCAGGCCGTGCTGCTCATGTCGTCGCTGCCCGCGTTCTTTCGATTCGCCCTGCTGCCCGAGCCGCTGCGGCGCAGTCTCTACCGGCACTCGCAAGCGCTTGAACGCGAAGCGCGCGAGGTGATCCGCGCGACCCCTCGCGCGCACATGTCGCCGCCACCCCCGCCCTACACCGAGGGCTTCTTCGCGAGCGACGACTTTCACCCGAGCGCGATCGGCTACCGCGACTGGGCGTACTTCGCGGTGGAGGATGCCGTGAGCGTCGGCATCGATCGGCTCATCCCGTGAGCGCGAGCAAGACCGACTCAGCGAGCACTCCCGCTCTCCACATCGACGAGTCGGGCCCGACCGACGGCGAGAGCGTGCTGCTGCTGCACGGGGGCAGCGCCGCTGGTGTCGTCTGGACCCCCCAACGTCTCGTGCTCGCCCGCGACTTCCACGTGCTCGTGCCCGATCTGCCGGGCTTCGGCGCGTCGAGCGACCTGCAGTGGACCGGCCCGAACGACGCCGCCGATCTGCTCGCCGACCGGGTTCGCAGCACGGCGACCGGCGGCCACGCGCACATCGTCGGCTACTCGCTCGGCGGACTCGTCGCACTCGCGCTCGTCGCCCGGCACCCCGACGTCGTGCGCAGCGTCGCGTTCCTCAGCGCTCCGGCGCGTGGCATCGGACGCGTGCTGCGGCGTGTCAGCCACGACCAAGTGCAGCTCTGGCGAGCCCTCGCCGGGGTGTCGAGCGCCCGCAAGGCCCTGCGCCTTCCGCGCTCTCTGCTCGACTCCATCGTCGACATGGGTGTGGGTGTCGACCCCGAGTCGGCTCCCCAGGTGCTCGACGATTCGGTGCGCGGCGCACCCGAACTGCTCCTGAGCCTCACCGACCTCGACGCTCCGGTGCTCGCGGTCGCGGGCGAGCGCGAGTCGCGCATTGTGCGGCGCACCCTCACCGACTTCGCCCGCGCTCAGCACGCCGCACTGCGTCTCGCGCCCAAGGGGCTGCACTTGTGGAACGCGCAGAACCCCGTGCTGCTCACGGAGACCCTGAGTCAGTGGCTGGCGAATGCCCAACCGCACGCCGACCTGCTGCCTCTGCCACGCGGGCTCGCCCGCCGAGCCGCACGCGTCGCCACCGCCGCCCGCCGCGAGCGGGTCTCGTGACGCGCTCTGAGCAGCGGCGACTCACCGACCTCGCCGCGCTCGTGTTGGTGATGCGTGATGCCCGGCGCGAGCATCCCGCCGCCCGTCGCCTCATCGTGGGTATCGTCGGAGCCCCCGGCGCCGGCAAGTCGACCGTGGCCGCCGAGCTCGCTGCCTGCCTCAACGAGGCAAGCCCGGGCACCACCGCCGTGCTGCCCATGGACGGCTTTCACCTGCCGCAAGCCGAACTGCGCAGGCTCGGCCGCCGCGACCGGATGGGCGCCCCCGACACCTTCGACGTGCCTGCGTTCGTCGAGACCCTCACGCGCGTCGCCGGTTCAGGAAGCACCGTGCTCGCCCCAGGCTTCGACCGGCGTGTCGAAGAGCCGGTGCCCCGGTCGATCGAGCTCGTTCCTGAACGGCGAACAGTGCTCGTCGAGGGCAACTACCTGTTGCACGACGCCGACGGCTGGCAGCACGTCGCGCCGCTTCTCGACCTCTCGGTGGCGATCGTCGTCGACGACACCGTGCGCCTCGACCGACTCATCGCCCGCCACATCGCCTTCGGCAAATCGCCCGTGGATGCTCGCGCATGGTCGCTCGGTCCTGACGAGGTCAACGCCCGCACGATCGCGGCAACCCTGCCGCGAGCCGACTACGCGCTCGAGCTCTGATCGTTGGAACCATCCACGAGCACGCGCTGCACGGGCAGGGCTTCGGGGTGTTCCGTGCGAACCCAGGCGACGAGCCCTTCGCGCACCTCGCAGCGCAGATCCCAGAGTTCTGAAGCGTCGCGCGCACTCACGAGAGGCCGCACGCGCACGAGACCTCCGCGAGCATCCGTCGCCACGATCGAGGCGGCCCGGCCGTCCCACAGCGGGCTCGCCGCGACGATGCGCTGCAGCTCGGTGCGCATGGCGTCGAGGTCGATGCGCCAATCGACGTCGAGCTCGACCGTGCCCATGAGTTCGGCCGAGGTACGGGTCCAGTTCTCGAAGGGGTTCTCGGTGAAGTACGTCGAGGGCAGCACAAGCCGTCGCTGATCCCAGACGCCGACGACGACGTACGTGAGGGTGATCTCTTCGACCTTGCCGAACTCACCCTCGACGATGACGACGTCGCCGAGGCGAATAGCGTCGGAGAACGCCAGTTGCATGCCCGCGAAGACGTTGCCGAGGCTCGACTGAGCGGCGATACCGGCCACGACTGAGAGCACTCCGGCCGAGGCCAGCAGGCTCGCGCCGGCCGCTTGAGCACCGGGGAAGGTCAGCAAGATCACCGAGATCGCCACGACGACGAGCACTGCGGTGCTGAGTCGCTTGAGCACCGTGAGTTGGGTGCGGGCACGACGGGAGAGCCGGTCGTCGGGGTCGTCGGTGATGTATCGGCCTGCGAGCCCGTCGAACCCGACGGCGATGACCGCATTGAGAAACCAGGCGGCCGTGGCGATGACCGCGATGAGCCCGATGCGCGTGTAGATCTCGAACCAGAACTCGAGGGGCACGACGAGATACGCGGCGATCCAGATGCCGATGAGCACGACCAGCACCCCGAATCGCCGGCGTGCCGAGCGCAGGCTGCGCTCGAGGGTGGGCCAGCGCCGTGCCAGTACGCGGCCGATGAGCGAGGCGACGACGAGCAGCACGATGGCGGCGAGCGCGACGATGCCCACTTCGGTGCCGATGTCGAGCACGAGCATCCAGTCGATCATGCGGGCCTCCTGCACGGGTCGGGGCCTCCAGGCTAGGCCGAGGCGCCCGCGCACCGCCGGTAGACTGGCCGCACCCACCCGCAGACGAACCCCCGGGAGTGCTGACGTGCCCACCATCGTCGTCGAGGTCATGCCGAAGGCTGAACTCTTGGACCCCGCAGGCAAGGCCGTCGCCGGCGCACTCCACCGGCTCGGTCACGAGAGCATTCGCGACGTGCGCATTGGCAAGCGCTTCGAACTGCACGTCGACGGCGAGGTGACCGACGCGCTGCTAGCCACGGTCGAGCAGCTCGCGGCCGACATGCTCAGCAACGGCGTCATCGAAGACGTCGTGAGCATTCACGTCGCCGATCTCACGAGCGCCGACAAGGTCTCGCTCTAGTGCGCGTCGGCGTCGTCACTTTTCCCGGCTCGCTCGACGACCGCGACGCCCTCCGCGCAGTGCGGCTCGCGGGCGCCGAGCCCGTCGCGCTCTGGCACGGCGAGCACGATCTGCGCGGCGTCGACGCCATCGTGCTGCCGGGCGGCTTCAGCTACGGCGACTACTTGCGCTGCGGTGCCAT
>SXMH01000111.1 GCA_005777405.1 Actinomycetota bacterium | reverse complement strand
GACCCGCAGTCGATCCGCCGCATGATCGGCGCGAGCGGTCAGTACGCCGCCGTCGACGAGAATCTCACGGGCTTCGAGAACCTCATGATGGTCGGCAAGCTCGACCACCTGGGGTCGAAGGTCGCGCGCCAGAGAGCGAGCGAGCTCGTCGAGCTGTTCGAACTCACGGAGTCTCAGAACCGACCGGTTAAGGGGTACTCCGGCGGCATGCGCCGCCGGATCGACCTCGCTGGTGCGCTCGTCATCAAGCCCCCCGTGCTCTTTCTCGACGAGCCCACGACGGGTCTCGACCCGCGCAGCCGCATCGGCCTGTGGGACGTCATCGAGAAGCTCGTCTCCGACGGCACGACCGTGCTGCTGACGACGCAGTACCTCGAAGAGGCCGACCGTCTCGCCGACTCCATCTCGGTCATTGACAACGGTCAGGTCATCGCGCGCGGCACGGCCGATGAACTCAAGGCCTCGGTCGGCGGTCAGCGCGTCGCCCTCACCCTCGTCGACGAATCCGATGCGGATGCCGTGCGCAGCCTCCTCGCCGCCCACGGCACGGGCGAGCCCGTCGTCACCGGCGGCCGCACCTGGGTCGTGCCTGTCACCGACGGCCCCGCCGCTCTCGCGGCCATCATGAGCGCCGCCGCTCGCGACGGCATCGCCTTGCACGATGCCGGCATGCGCCGGCCCACCCTCGACGACGTCTTCTTGCAATTGACAGGGCACGCCGCCGAAGCTGACGACGAGAGCACGGAGACCGCAGCATGACTGACACCATGACGCCCCCGCGGGCCACCGGCACCCTGACCCCGCTGCCTGGCAGCGCGATCTCGCGATTCTTGAGCGACGGGTGGGTGACCACGTGGCGCAACCTCATGAAGATCATCCGCGTGCCCGAGATCCTGCTGTTCAGCCTCATTCAGCCGATCATGTTCGTGCTGCTGTTCACCTATGTGTTTGGCGCCGCGATCGAGATTCCCGGCGACGGCTATGAGTCATTCCTCATGGCGGGCATCTTCGCGCAGACTGTCGTCTTCGGCTCGACCTACTCGGGCTCTGCGATGGCGCAAGACCTGAAAGACGGCATTATCGACCGATTCCGCACCCTACCCATGAGTGGCGCCGCGGTGCTCGTGGGTCGCACGAACGGCGACCTCGTCATCAACTCGCTCTCGATGATCGTCATGATGGGCACGGGCTTCATCGTCGGCTGGCGCGTCAACTCGTCGTTCCTCGAGTTTCTCGCGGGGGTCGCGCTCCTGCTGCTCTTCGCCTATGCCTTCTCGTGGGTCATGGCGTTTCTCGGCATGGCGGTGAAGAGCCCGGAGATCATCAACAACGCCTCGTTCCTCATTCTCTTCCCACTGACGTTCATCTCGAACGCCTTCGTGCCGAGCGAGAATCTGCCGACGCCGCTGCGCATCTTCGCCGAGTGGAACCCGGTCTCATCGCTCGTGCAATCAGCGCGTGAGCTCTTCGGCAACGTGCCTCCCGGCACGCCGGTCGGTGACGCGTGGACCGCGCAGAACCCCATCGCCACAGTGCTCATCGGCGTAGCCGTGCTGCTGCTCGTATTCGTGCCGCTGTCGATTCGCAAGTTCGCGACGCTCTCGCGCTAGCGGAACCGGCGGCGGTAGACGATCATCGCGCCGACGACAGCCACGAACAAGATTCCGAAGCACCAGGCGAGAGCGATGGCGAGCTCACTCCCGACCGGTTGCTGAGCGAAAAGGTTGCGAATCGCTTCGACGATCGGCGTCACTGGTTGGTGCTCGGCGAACCAGGCGACCGGTGCGGGCATCGTGTCAGTCGGCACGAAGGCCGAACTGAGGAACGGCAAGAAGATGAGCGGGTACGAGAATGCGCTCGCCCCGTCGACGGTCTTGGCCGCGAGCCCCGCAATGACCGCGAGCCACGTCAGCGCGAGCGTGAACACCACGATGATGCCCGTCACGGCGAGCCAGTCCAACACGTTCGCGCCCGTGCGAAACCCGAGCAAGAGTGCGACTCCAACGACGATCGCGACCGCGGCGAGGTTGGCGACGAGCGAGGTGAGCACGTGCGCCCACAGTCCACTCGACCGCGCGATCGGCATCGACTGGAACCGCTCGAAAATGCCGCCCTGCAGATCGAGGAAGAGACGGTACGCCGTGTAGGCGATGCCCGAGGCGATCGTGATGAGCAGAATTCCCGGCAGCAAGTAGTCGATGTACGACTGCGCCCCGGTGTCGATCGCTCCGCCGAACACGAAGACGAAGAGCAGCATGATCGCGATCGGCGTCACCGCGGTCGTGATGATCGTGTCGGGGCTGCGCAGAATGTGTCGCAGCGAACGGCCCGTGAGAATCGTGGTGTCACGCAGCATGACGGCCTCCTGTGAGGTGCAAGAAGATCTCTTCGAGGGTGGGTTGCTTCTCGACGTACTCGACAGTCGGCGTCGGCAGCAGTTTCCGCAGTTCGGCGAGCGTGCCGTCGACGAGAATCCGACCCTCGTGCAGCACCGCGATGCGGTCGGCAAGGTTCTCGGCTTCTTCCAGGTACTGCGTCGTGAGCAGCACTGTCGTGCCCTGTGCGGCGAGCTCTTTCACCATCGCCCACACCTCGCGTCGCCCCTCGGGGTCAAGACCCGTGGTGGGTTCGTCGAGCACGACGACCGCGGGGTCGCCAATGAGGCTCATGGCGATGTCGAGCCTCCGGCGCATGCCGCCCGAGTACGTGCCGGCCCGGCGCCCACCCGCGTCAGTGAGCGAGAGTCGTGCGAGCAAGGCGTCGGCAATGGCGCCGGGGTTCGCTAGACGTCGAAGTTTCGCGATGAGCACGAGGTTCTCGCGACCCGAGAGCACCTCGTCAACGGCAGCGAACTGGCCGGTGAGGCTGATCGACTGGCGAACCCGGTGCGCATCGCGCTGCACGTCGGCACCGTCGACCGTCAGCGTTCCCGCATCCGGCGCAATGAGTGTGGCAAGAACGCGCACGAGCGTGGTCTTGACTGCAACGTTCGCCCCAAGCAGCGCGACGATGCTGACGCGAGCGATCTCGAGATCGACCCCGCGCAACACGGCGAGGTCGCCGAACGACTTCGTGAGTGCTGAGATCTGCACGATCGCATCACCCGGCGAAACCTGCGGCGCGCTCATGCGGCACCGCCGGGGTGTTCCGCTGCCGAGATCGCGGCAGTGAGGCGGGCGCGCTCCTTGTCGATCCAGTGGGCGCCCTCGTACGACTGGGCGAAGGTCTCCGCGAACTCGACCGGCTCGGCACCGACGATGTCACGCACGGAGGCACCGTCTGCTGCGGCACGTTCCCACAGCTCGACGAGATCGCCCATCATGACGACGCTGGTCTCGCCGTCGACGACGCCGCCGTAGTACATGAGGTACCGGTGCAGGGCGGTGGCTGCTGTCTTGTGGGGCTCGGGCAGAGCATCCATGCGGGCCTTGTACTGGCGGTACTGCTTCTTCTGTTCGAGTGATCCGGTGACGAATTCGATCCACTTGCTCATGGTCAGTGCTCCTTCTGGTCTGGCTGCTCGCTGGAGCGCGAGCGGTCGGTGGGGGGCGTCGCCGTGGCGGCGACGGTCGCGGGCGTCATCGTGGGCGTCGTTGCGGTGACTGCCGCGATGCGCTCGGAGAGAAAGGTCCACGCCACGAGGAACTCAGCGAGCTGCTCGCGACCGCGGTCATTGAGCGTGAAAACCTTGCGAGGGGGGCCCTTCTCTGACGGCACCTTCTCGACGTCGGCGAAGCCGCGTTGCTCGATGCGCACGAGCAGTGCGTAGACCGTGCCTTCGACGAGGTCGGTGAAGCCCTGCTCTTGCAGTCGCGTCGTGATCTCGTAGCCGTAGGCCGGGCCGTCGGCGAGCATCGCGAGCACGATGCCTTCGAGGGTGCCCTTGAGCATCTCGGTCATCTGATGGGGCATGCGTGCCTTTCGTTACTCGGTGTGACTAGGTACCGGTAGAAAGTAACACTGAGTACCGGTACTTGGCAACACCAAGTACCGATCGTGTCGCACGACTGAGAACACGCGCCAGCCGGGCCGCCCGCCCGCGCCGCGGGTTGGCCGCCCTAGGAGAGCGCAGTGGCGAGGGCGCGGATGCCCCGCTCGACTTCGGCAAAGGTCGTGCTGAGCGGCGAGAGGCCGATGCGCACTCCGCTCGGGTGACGGAAGTCGGGGATGACGCCCTCCGCCCAGAGGCGCTCGACCGCGATGGCCGACTTCGGATGCTCGATCGTGAGGTGCCCGCCCCGTCGAGCCGCGTCGCGCGGGCTTGAGAGCGACGCGGCCGGGATGAGCGCGTCCACGAGCTCGATCGCATACTCGGTGAGCGCGATCGACTTGGCACGAATGGCGTCGATGCCCGCGCGCTCGATGAGCGACACCATCTCGGCGAGTGGCACCATGGCGAGCACAGGAGGCGTGCCGCTCGCGAGTGCGCGGATGCCGGGCGCGGCCTCGAAACCGCTCGTCATCGCGAAGGGCGAGGCCGCGCCGATCCAGCCGGCGATCGGGTTGCGTAGCGCGGCGTGGTGCCGAGCGGCGACATAGGACCATGCCGGGGCGCCCGGGCCGCCGTTCAAGTACTTGTACGAGCATCCGACCGCCATGTCGACGCCCCACTCGTCGAACTGCATCGGCACCGAGCCGACGGCGTGCGAGCAGTCCCAGATGACGAGAGCGCCGGCGGCCTGCACGATGCGCGTGATCGCCGGCATGTCGGCCCACCAGGCACTGCGGTAGGCGACTCCGCTGAAGAGGGCGGCGATGGTGCGGTCGCTCACGGCCTCGGCCGCGAGCTCGGGCATGATGCCGGCCTCGAGTGGAGCATCCACCCATCGAACGGTCAGCCCATGGTCGGCGGCGATGCGCTCGACGATGAAACGGTCGGTCGGAAACTCGTCGCGCAGAATCACGAGCTCGTCGCGTGCGCTGTCGCTCTGGGCCGCGATGGCGGCGCGCAGCAGCTTGAAGATGAGCACGCTCGTCGAGTCGGCCACGACCGTCTGGCCGGATGCTGCGCCGAGGCAGGCAGCGCCGATGCGGTCGCCCAGGCTCTGCGGCAGCGCCAGCCAGCCCTCGTCCCAGCCGCGGATGAGTCGCCCGCCCCACTCGTGGCGGGCGAAGGCGGCGAGAGCGTCGGGCACCGTTTCGACGGGGCGGCCGAGCGAGTTGCCGTCGAGATACGACACGAGCGCGGCGCCGTCGGCTCCCTCACCCGGCGCGAACCGCATCGCGTAGGCCGCGAGCGGGTCGGCGGCATCGAGATCGCGGGCGCGAGCGCGCAGGGCGGCAGCGTTCTGGCTCATGCGCCGAGCCTAGACGCGAGCGCCGAGCACGCTCGAGTGCGTCCACGCGGCGCACGCTTCGTGCGTGGAGGGCGCCGACAACGCACGATCTGCGCGTACAGTGGCGATATGGATGCCATCGACTACCGCATCATCGACCAACTGCGCCAGAACTCGCGGGCCGGCTACGGCGACATCGGCGATGTCGTGGGGCTCTCGGCGTCTGCGGTGAAGCGCCGGGTCGACCGCCTCGTGGCCGACGGCATCATCCGCTCGTTCACGGTGCAGACCGACCCCGCTGTCGACGGTATGGCGGTCGAAGCGTATGTCGAACTCTTCTGCCGCGGCACGGTCGCGCCCGACGAGCTGCGGCGCATCCTCTCGGCTGTGCCCGAAGTCGTCGACGCCGGCACCGTCACGGGTGAGGCCGACGCGATCGTGCACATCCGCTCGCGTGACATCCCCGGTCTCGAAGACGCGCTCGAGCGGGTGCGCGTCGCCCCGAACGTCGACCACACGCGCAGCGCTATCATCCTCACCAGGCTCATCGACCGACGCAACCAATAGTCACGCTCTCTCGATGAGCCGCGTCGGGCCTGCGACGCCTACGACGCCTGCGACGCATCCGGCATGATCGACGGATGCTCTTCCTCACCGGTTCGTACACCGACCCGCACGGCGAAGGTCTCGGCGTCGCCCTGCTCGACCTCGGCGGCGACGCCGGCGCTGCGCGCACGCGGCAGCTCTCGCCAGCCGAGTCGCCGTCATGGGTCGATCAGCACCCTCACCTCGACTTGCTGTACGTCGTTGAAGAACACGAGGGTCGTGTGGTTGCGCTGCGTGGAGCTCTCGACGCCGGCGCGCCTCTCGAGCGCCTCGAACCCGCGCGGGCGGTCGGCGCTGCCGCGTGCCACGTGAGGGTCGCCGATAACGGCTCGCACCTCGTGACCACCTCGTGGGGCGAGGGAACGGTGACGCTCATCCCTCTCGATGAGCAGGGCGCACTCGGCGAGCCCGAGTACGGCATCCCGTCGACCGACCCGCACCAGGCCGCGGGCGAGCGTCAGTCACGTGCACACTGCTCGATCGCGATCCCGCCGCACTGGGCCCTGGCTGACGGCCGCGACGACCTCGTGCTCACCACCGACCTCGGGCACGACATTCTGCGTCTGTGGTCAACTGGCGATGGCCTCACGCTCGAGCGCGAGATCGCCCTTCCCGAAGGATGCGGCCCGCGGCATATGGCGCTCGGCCCCAGCGATCACCTCTATGTGTGCACGGAGTATTCGGTCGATGTGGTGGTGCTTGACAGCGCCCTCGAGGTGGCGGCGCTCACGCCAGCGCTCGGCCATGCGCCCACCGACGGCGACACCGCCGCCGAGATCACCGTCGACCCGAGCGGCCGCTGGGTGTCGGTAGGCGTGCGTGGCAGCGATGTCATCGCCGTGCTCGAGATACATTCCGAAGGCGGGATGCTCTCCGCCCGTCGCTCGGCGAGCTGCGGCGGCAGCATCCCGCGCCATCATGCGCACCTCGCCGACCGCGTACTCGTGGCCAACCAGGGCAGCAGCACGATTACCGAGCTGCCCTTCGACCCCGCGACCGGAGAGGTCGGCGCCCCGAGCCGCACGATCGCGGTCGGAACGCCGACCCAGGTTCTGCCGCTCGACAAGCTCTCGTAAACGCACCCGGCGCGACTCTTCCGCGCAAAGGCGGCACTGGTCGTTCAATTCGAAAGGTCTGCACTACTCATCGAGGCTGATCAATGGTCTTCGCGATGTGTCGTTCTATCTTGACGAGCGACTCGTTGATTTCGTGGAGCCCACTTCTCACGACCCGCATCTCATGATGGAAGTGCTTGCTACCGATTTCGAACTCTTCGCGGTGCATCTCCCGCCGCGTTGTCCCACGAAACGAAAGTTCGAGCATGTGTGCGGGCTCTGCCTCGTCAATGCGTCGACCATTCAAATCCCAAAGTGTTCTCCACTCCTGCCCGGGTGCGAGTAATGGAAGCGAATCAGGCAGTTTCATCTCGTCCCCTTTGCCTCTTCCGAAGGTCGATCGAACTGGCCTATCCCAAGTGAGCTGGACATCGCGAGCGGCGGTCTGCCCAAAGTTCTTGATGATGAGGTCGACGCTCGAATGCGCGGATCGCTCCAGGAAAGCAACGACGTACGGTCTCGCTTGATCGCGACGTGTCTTTGAGGCTTCTCGAACTTGGAAGTAGGCGAATACTGCCGCAGCCAAAGCCACGGCAAGAGTTCCGATCGCGCCTACGGCCTGCCATGTATCAGTCCACGGCGCTTGCGAAGTAGATAGAGAGGCGAGCATGCGTCGACGCTATCGCCACGACCCTCGAGTTTGAGGAAGACGTCCTGTCTGCTGGCGCGCGTTCTTGAAGGTCGCATTCTCGGTAGGTCGAGGGGCAAGCAGCCGGCCCTGATTCGACACGACGAGCAAAGCCGAATGCCGGAGTGAACCCGGAGCCCCAGTGCCAATCTAAGAACGAAAGAAAAAACCCGCCCTCACATGGAAGACGGGTTGGTGTTACAAGTGTGCCACAGACACTAGAGAAGAGTAACCATCGGACACGAAATGTGGAGACCGATCATCACCAACCGACCGGGCGTCGATACTTTCCGACCGGATCAGTGAGCTGGCTCCTTAAGAAGTCTGCTGGAGCCAACTGTTTCCACCAGTGCCGGCCCGCACCTTCGGTTGACGAGCCCCTCAGCGCCCCAGCCAGGTAGTTCTTCTGGGGGTTTATGGTGCCCACGGGCACGACCAAACGCGCGAAGCGCAGCGGCAAGGCGAGATCTGAGTCGTTCGAGACCACAATCGCGGCGTCAACGTCGTTGCTATAGACATCACGAAGAAGATGGGTAGCGACGTTCACGTCCGAACCCTTCTCTTCGCGCTTGCGAACCGTGGCGAGAATGTCACCCGTTGGGGTCCTCCGCAGCGGTAGCCCCGGATCCCAACTCTCCTGGCCCGTAGATGACAGAAGCGAAGGGGCTCGAGTGCCGGCTATTGAGCTCGTCAGGGGCGCCTCCTTTGCCCACGAGTCGTATCTCCCTTCTTCAATGAGATCGACGGACCTAGCCGCGAGCAATGCATCCAAGTAAGCCGACTGATCTACAGCGGCGCTGGGACTGTCGACAGGACTAACTCGAGCAGTGCAGTAAACGATTCTCTCGATCGACGCGTTGGACCAGCCGGCAAAAGGCACCACCAACGCGCGGACATCGAGCCAGCGCCATCCCGCGTTTCCTCGACCACAATGGGCCCGACCTCCGTAGTAGAGGTTGTAGCCATCGACGTATACGCCAACTCTCATTGGCCCACTTTAGTGACGATTCCCCGTTTGTGTTTGCGAACTATTCCAAGTGAGTCAATGTGTAGATCCCCAGCGTGCCCGGCCGTACTCCCAGCAGCAGGACGCCCTAGAAGAACGTTCAGGCAGCCGCGGCCTCGTGGCCCTGGGTGTCCTCGCGCTCCACGAGATACCGCGCATAGGCGGGCACCGTCAGGAAGGTCGGAAAGTCCTCCTGCAGCGTCACCGTGCGAAACACGTCTTCCGCCTCGGCGAGCATGTGACCCTCCGGCCTCGGCAGCTCGTCGAGTACGGAGGCGAGCTCGCGCTCCACGAGGTCACGCGTGATCTGCTCGCCGTCGGCCGTGACGATGTCGTGGTGCATCCACTGCCACAGTTGCGAGCGGCTGATCTCGGCGGTCGCCGCGTCTTCCATGAGGTTGTCGATCGCCGCAGCGCCGATGCCGCGCAGCCATGACTCGAGATAGCGCACCGTGATCGACACGTTCGCGCGCACGCCCGCGAGCGTCACTGAACCGCCCGCCGAGCGGATATCGAGCAGATCGCGCGCGGTGACGTGCACATCGTCGCGAAGACGGTCGAGCTGGTTCGGGCGGCCCGCAAGCACTGCGTCGAACTCGGCGCGCGCCACCGGAATGAGGTCGGGATGCGCGACCCATGAGCCGTCGAAACCGTCGCGAGCCTCGCGGCGCTTGTCGGCAGCGACCCGTTCGAGCGCGCGCTCGGTCACCTCAGGGTCGCGGCGGTTCGGAATGAAGGCGCTCATGCCGCCGATCGCATGCGCTCCGCGGCGGTGGCACGTCTTGACGAGCAACTCGGTGTAGGCGCGCATGAACGGCAGCGTCATGAGAATGCGATCGCGGTCGGGCAGCACAAACCATTGCCCGCGCCCCCGGTAGTTCTTGATGATCGAGAAGACGTAGTCCCAGCGGCCGGCATTGAGT
>SXMH01000110.1 GCA_005777405.1 Actinomycetota bacterium | reverse complement strand
GACGAGCAACCGCAACTTCGAGGGTCGCCAAGGCAAGGGAGGGCGCACCCACCTCGTGAGCCCGCTCGTCGCCGCATCGACAGCCATTCGCGGCACGCTCTCGAGCGTCGCCGACCTCATCGCCGACGGGCACGAGGTCGACCCACGCTTCTCGACGATCGAAGGGGCACAGGTCTAGCCATGGAAAAGGTCAGCACCATCACCGGCGTCGCCGTGCCGTTTCGACGCAGCAACGTCGACACCGACCAGATCATCCCCGCGGTATTCCTCAAGCGCGTGACGAAGACGGGCTATGACGACGCGCTCTTCTCGCAGTGGCGGCAAGACCCCGAGTTCATTCTCAATCGACCGGAGTACTCGAGCCCTCGCATTCTCATCGCCGGCCCCGACTTCGGCACCGGCTCGAGCCGCGAGCACGCCGTGTGGGCGCTGCGCGACTTCGGATTCCGCGCGGTGCTGAGCCCCAAGTTCGCCGACATCTTCCGCGGCAACTCGGGCAAGCAGGGGCTGCTCACCGGCGTCATCGACGAGCCGACAGTCGAGCGCCTCTGGGCTGAGCTCGAGGCGAACCCCGGCATGGAGGCGACCGTCGATCTCGAAGCCCGCACCGTGACGGTGGGGAATATCACCGTGCCGTTCGAGATTGACGACTACACGCGCTGGCGCTTGCTCGAAGGGCTCGATGACATCGGGCTCACCCTGCGTGACGAGCAAGCAATCACTGACTTCGAAGCACGACGCGAAGCGTGGCGGCCCACAACGCTGCCCGCGCGCTAAGCCCGACCCGGGCATCCACCGATTCGACACCACCCAGAGGTCGCATGAACTCGCTCGATATGGACTCCCAGAAGGCCGCCGCTCGCGTCGGCCTCGTTTCTGACACGATCGTCATCCACGGCGGCAAGCCGCTGCGCGGACGCATTGAGGTGCGGGGCGCGAAGAACCTCGTCACCAAGGCCATGGTCGCGGCGCTGCTCTCCGAGTCTCCGAGCGTGCTCAAGGGCGTTCCCGAGATCAGCGATGTGCACGTCGTCAGCGGCCTGCTCAAGGCGCACGGCGTCGAGATCACCGAGCTCGAGCCGGGCGTGCTGCGTCTCGACCCCAGCAACGTCAAGGGTGCCCACTTCGCCGAGATCGACGCGCACGCGGGGTCGAGCCGCATTCCGATTCTCTTCTGCGGCCCTCTGCTGCATCAGCTGGGCGAAGCGTTCATCCCCGATCTGGGCGGATGCCGCATCGGCGATCGACCGATCGACTTCCACTTGGATGCTCTCCGCGCGTTCGGCGCGATCGTCGAGAAGTCGTACCAGGGCATTCACCTCACGGCGCCGCAGAAACTCAAGGGCGCCCTCATCGAACTGCCGTTTCCGAGCGTCGGCGCCACCGAGCAAGTGTTGCTCACGGCCGTGCGCGCGGAAGGCACTACCGAGCTCAAGAACGCCGCGATCGAGCCCGAGATCATGGATCTCATCGCGATTCTGCAGAAGATGGGCGCGATCATCTCGGTCGAGCCGAACCGCGTCATCGTCATCGAGGGTGTCGAGAAGCTCGACGGCTACCTCCACACCGCGATCTTCGACCGCAACGAGGCGGCGAGCTGGGCCGCAGCAGCCCTCGCGACGCAGGGTGACATCACCGTCGGCGGCGCGAAGCAGCAAGAGCTCATGACGTTCCTCAACGTCTACCGCAAGGTCGGTGGCGCGTTCGACGTGCTCGAAGACGGCATTCGCTTTTGGCACCCCGGCACGCCGCTCAAGCCCGTCACGGTCGAGACCGACGTGCACCCGGGTTTCATGACCGACTGGCAGCAGCCGCTCATCGTGGCCCTCACTCAGGCCGAGGGGGTGTCGATCGTGCACGAGACCGTCTACGAGAACCGCTTCGGCTTCACGGAGGCGCTCAACGAGATGGGTTCTGACATCGTCGTGCACAACGAGGGCATTGCCTCGATCACGCGCCGTGTGCCGCGCCGCCGACTCGAGCAGGCCGCCGTCATCAGTGGTCCGACGCCCTTGCACGGCGCCGCCGTGCGCGTTCCTGACTTGCGCGGCGGGTTCAGCCACCTCATCGCGGCGCTCGCCGCGACGGGAACGTCGACGATCAGCAACGTGGGCATCATCAGCCGCGGTTACGAGCTCTTCATCGACAAGCTGGAGCAGCTCGGCGCTGACTTCGAGCTCGTGTGACGCCGGTCGCGGCGCGCGCGTGAGCATGCGCCGCGCGGCATGACCGGGGTCTATCTTGGAACCCGTGCCAGACGCCACCCCCGCGCCCGTCGCTGAGCGACCCGCCCGCCGCCGCCGCGAGAAGACACTGCTGTGGCATCTCATCGCCGCACTCTGCATTCCGATTCTGACGGTCATGGCGCGGTTCCCTGTCATCGACGGCGAGAAGTTGCCCAAGCAGGGCGCGTTCATCCTCGCCCCGAACCACTACAGCGAGATCGATCCGGTCATCATGGGGCGCTTCATGTGGAAGCTCGGTCGCGTGCCGCGATTCCTCGCCAAGGCCTCGGTCTTCAGGGTTCCGGTACTCGGAGCGGTGCTGCGGTGGTCGGGCCAGATTCCGGTCGAGCGCGAAGGACGCGGGCGCTCGGATGCTCCGCTCAAGGCGGCGCAGCAGCTCGTCGATCGCGAACTCGCCGTCATCATCTACCCCGAAGGCAGCCTCACGCGCGACCCCGATCTCTGGCCGATGCGCGGCAAGTTCGGCGCCGTGCGCATGGCGCTGCAGGCGGGAGTGCCAGTGATCCCGGCGGCGCACTGGGGCACGCAGCACGTCATGGCGCGCTACTCGAAGAAAATCAGCTTCTTTCCGCGCAAGACCATCTACTGCAAGATCGGTGACCCGGTCGACCTCAGCGACCTCGCTGACAAGCCGCTCGACCAGGCGACGCTCACCGAAGGCACCGAGCGCGTCATGGCCGCGATCGCCGCGTTGCTCGGCGATCTGCGCGGTGAGACCCCTCCCGCCGAGCGCTGGGACCCGACGAAGAACAACCAGAGCGAGACGGGGCGCTTCTGATGGAGCATCCACCGCTGACCGAAGCCGTCACGGTGCCGCTCGTCGATGCTGACCCCGAGGCCCCGCGCATTGCCGTGCTCGGCGCAGGCTCGTGGGGCACGACCTTCGCGAAGGTGCTCGCCGACGGAGGTGCTGACGTGCTCGTCTGGGCGCGGCGGCGTGAGATCGCGCAAGAGATCACCGAGACGCACCGCAACAGCGACTACCTGCCGGGGGTCAACCTGCCGCGCAACCTGCGCGCGCACGACTCGCTCGAGCGCGTGCTCGCCGGAGCCCAGCAGGTCTATCTCTCGGTGCCCAGCCAGAGTCTGCGCAGCAACCTCGCGTCGATTCGCGACATTCTGCCGCCGCACGTGCCGATCGTCTCGCTCATGAAGGGAGTCGAGCGCGGCACCGGCTTGCGCATGAGCGAAGTGATCGAAGCCGAGCTCGGCGTCGAGCGCGAGCGCATCGCCGTCGTCAGCGGGCCGAACCTCGCGCTCGAGATCGCGCGGCGAGAGCCGACCGCGGCGGTCGTGGCGAGCATCCACAGGCCGACGGCGGTCGCGGTGGCGCAAGTCGCTGCGAACGACTACTTTCGCTCCTTCGTCAACACCGACGTCATCGGAACCGAATTCGGCGGAGTGCTCAAGAACCTCATCGCCGTTGCCGTCGGGATCGCCGATGGGGTCGGCTACGGCGAGAACACCAAGGCCTCGATCATTACGCGGGGGCTCGTGGAGCTCACCCACTTCGCGGTAGCGTTCGGCGCCCGTGCCGAGACCATGAGCGGACTCGCCGGTCTCGGTGACCTCATCGCCACCTGCGAGTCCCCGCTGTCACGCAACAACACGGCGGGTCGACTACTCGGCCAGGGCTACGGCTTCGAACAGGTCATCGCGCAGATGAATCAGACGGCCGAGGGCCTCGCGTCGGTCGGGCCCGTGCTCGAACTGGCTCAGTCGAAGGGCGTGTCTATGCCGATCGTCGAGCAGGTCGCGCGCGTGCTCGAAGGCACTCTCGACCCTCGAGAGCTCGCACCACACCTCGCGACCGACAGCGACGAGCCTCAAGCCGAGTAGCGCACATGGCGCTTCGGTAGGGTTGTCACGTGATCACCTCGCTCGCCGGCGGCCGTGTGCTGGCCGAAAAGCACGGGTCGACGCCCCCCAAGGTCGTGGCCCTGCACGGCTGGGCGCGCGACGGCGGCGACTTCTCGACCGTGCTGAGCGGGCTCGACGCGGTGAGCATCCATCTGCCCGGGCATGGGCCAGCTCCCGCGCCCGATGAGGTCTGGGGCAGCGAACAGTACGCCGCCCTCGTTGCTGAAGCGATCGCCGCGTATGCGCCCGTCGTCATCGTCGCGCACTCGTTCGGTGGACGTGTGGCCGTGCGCCTCGCCGCCGAGCGGCCCGAGCTCGTGCGCGGGCTCGTGCTGACCGGTGTGCCGCTCGTGCGCCTCGCGCCGCCCTCCGCACCGCCGCTGTCGTTCCGCGTGGCGCGCTGGGCCAACGGCGTCGGCTTGCTGAGCGACGCCCGCATGGATGCTCTCCGCAACCAGCGCGGATCCTCCGACTATCGCAACGCTCAGGGTGTCATGCGCGGCATTCTCGTGCGGCTCGTCAACGAGACCTACGACGCCGAGCTGGCGGCGCTCGCCGCGGGCACGACGCCCCTGCGCTTCGTGTGGGGCGAGCACGACACCGCGGCGCCGACCGATGCGGGCCGGGTCGCTGCCGAGCGCGCGGGCGCACAGTTTCGAGTGGTGCCGGGAGGCCGCCATCTGCTCGAGGGCGACCTCGAACTCGCCGTGCGCGAAGAGCTGCTGAGCTTGCTCGCTGAGACCGAGGACGCCCCGTGATCGAAACTCTCCTGGCTTGGCCGACCCTCGTGGCTCTGGGCGTGGCGATGCTGGCCGCGGTGCCCGTGGCCGCTCGCTGGCTACGTGTCGCTCAGCGCGAGCATTACGTACCGTGGTCGGTGTCGCGCATGGCGTGGTTGTGGGTGATGCGTGACGCGGCGACCGCGCCCGCCCTCGTCGTGGCTGTGCTCGCCCTTGCGGTGCCGATTGCGCTCGCGGCGTCGATTCCGGTCGTCGGCACAGATCTCGGTTGGCCGCTTGCACTCTTGGCCATCGTGCTCGTGTCGCTCATGCCATTCGGTCTGTCGCCCCGCGGTCGTTCGAAGCCATTCGCGATCACGAGCAGGGTCAAGCGACTGATGCTCGTGTGGATCGTGCTGCACCTCGCGGCGGGCATCCCGCTTGCCATGATTCTGGGAGCGGCTGGCCCCGCGCTGGTGCTGCTGTTGAGCGCGCCGCTCACCGACCTCGCACTCGCGATCATGGCGCCGATTGAGAAGGCTGCCTCACAGCGCTTCGTCGTGCAGGCGCAGCAGCGGCTCAGGCAGTCGGGTGCCCGCGTCGTGGCGATCACCGGCTCGTACGGCAAGACGAGCACCAAGAATTACGCCGCGCACTTGCTGAGCGGCGCCTTCACGACCGTGGCGAGCCCTGCCTCGTTCAACAACCGCCTCGGCCTGTCGCGAGCGGTCAACTCGACCCTCGTGCCCGGCACCGAGGTCTTCGTCGCCGAGATGGGCATGGCAGCCCCCGGCCAGATCGCGGAACTCTGCCGACAGTTTCCTCCCGCGATCGCGGCGATCACGGTCGTCGGTGAAGGACACCTGCAGCGCATGCGCACACACGACGCGGTGTTCCGCGAGAAGGCGTCGATCACCGACTCCGCGCCCGTTGTCGTGCTGCCCATCGACGACCCGCGCCTTGCCGAGCTCGCTGAGCAGTGTCGCGCCAAGGGCAAGACCGTCATCACGACCTCGTGCCAGCCCGGCTCTGCCGCTGACATCGAGCTCACGCCGTCCGACAGTGCACACCAGTCGGGGGATGCTGCGCCGTGGTCGATCCGCCTCGGAGCCGGTGCCGAGCCGGTGCCCGTGAGCATCTCGGGCACGGGTCACGCGGTCAACGTGGCCGTCGCCGCGGGTCTCGCGCTCGCGGCGGGCGTGCCCGTGGCGACGATCGCGGCGCGACTCGGCGCGTTGCCCGGCTCGCAGCACCGCGCCGAAGTGCAGCAAGCCCCCAGTGGCGCGCTCGTCATCGACGACACCTACAACGCCAACCCGCTCGGGGCGGCTCGCGCGCTCGAGGGTGCCGCCGCCCTCGCCGCTGAGCGAGGCGCGCCGCTCGTGGTCGTGACGCCGGGCATGGTCGAGCTCGGGCCCGTGCAGGTCGAGCGCAATCACGCCTTCGGCGAGCAGATCGGCCGCGCCGGCGCGCACCTCATCGCCGTGGCACGCACCAACCGGGCGGCGCTCACCGCTGGCTGGCGTGCGGGCGTGAGCGCAGCATCCACGGGCGAGGCCACGCTCGTCGAGACGCGCACGCGAGACGAGGCCGTGGCGCACGCCGTCCGAATCGCGGGCGACCGGGGCGTTATCCTCTACGAGAACGACCTGCCCGACCACTATCCCTGATCTGCGCGCGCCCGAGGGCGTCAGCGCCGAGCATGACACCGCCGCCCGGGCAGGGGCCTGAGCGTCGCGGCGCCGTGCTGCAGAGGTGACTATGGCTTCCACCGCCCCCTGGGCTGTCGTCTTCGGCGGCCCGAGCCCCGAGCACGAGATCTCGATTCTCACCGGTCTGCAGGCCGAGCGCGTGCTGACCCAGGCGGGCGAGAGCATCGTGCCGATCTATTGGGCGCCGACGGGCGAGTGGTACCGCGTGCCGGCGGGCACCGAAGCGAAGGACTACCTCGAGGGTGCACCCCAGGGCTCGACGCCGCTCGAGGTGCGCGTCTCGGGCGAGCCCGGCATCTACCGCCGCAAGACCTTCGGGGCCGAGCGCGTCGACATCGAGGCTGCCCTGCTCTGCCTGCATGGCGGCACCGGCGAAGGCGGAGGAGCCGCCGCCGTCTTCTCGCTGCTCGGTATCCCCGCGACCGGCTCGACGCTCTTTGCGGGTGCGGTCGGCATGGACAAGCTCGCCTTCGGCGGTCTCATGCTCGCCTCGGGCATCCCCTCGCTGCCGCGCGAAGCCGTCTCGACCGTCACCGCACCCTCGTTCGACGGCCCGTACATTGTCAAGCCGCGCTTCGGCGGCTCGTCGATCGGTATCGAGATCGCCGACGACGTGGATGCTGCGCGCGCGCTCGCTGCCACGAGCGTGCACCTTCGCACGGGTGCTGTGGTCGAGCCCTACCGGCCGCAGCTCGTCGACCTCAACATTGCGTTCCGCACCTATCCGCAGCTCGAGATCACGCAGCTCGAGAAGCCACTGCGCGGGGGAGAGGGCAGCGCGCTCTACTCGTATGCCGAGAAGTATCTCGCCGGTGGTGCCGGAGCCGAGGCTGGCTTCATGAGCGCACCGCGCGAGTTTCCGGCAGACGTGTCCGACGCGGTGCACGCGCGAGCGCGCGAGCTCGCGGAGCGCGTGGCCGACGTCACACGGCTCACGGGCATCGTGCGCGTCGACCTGTTGCTCGACGAGGCGAGCGGCGAGCTGTTCGTCAACGAGGTCAACTCGATTCCCGGAGCGCTCTCGCTCTACCTCTGGGCACCGCAGCAGCCCGCCTCGCGTGTGCTGCTCGACGCGCTCACCGAGGCGCGCGACCGCCGCGGGGTGTTCGCCCAGGCAGGGTTCGGCGGCGGGGCCGCGTTGCGAGCGGCGGGCGGCATCGCCGGCAAACTCGTCGGCCTCGACGGGCCTCGCGCCTAAGGTGCCGGGGGAGAGATCATGTTCAAGTCGGTCGTTCGATTCTTCGCAAGAATCTCGAACCACCTTTGGCGGGCCACGGCGAAGTGGGCCTATCTGGTCGCCATTCTCTGCATTGTGATCTATGCGACTATCCCGTCAGCGTGGTCATTCTCCGATCCGGTTCGTCAAGTCATGTTGATTCTCACGTCGGTCGCCATTGGTGCGGCGCTCCTGCCTGAGTTGCCGACCAACCTGTGGAGCATCGACGCCACCCGCGTGCGAGCCCTCGTGCCGGAACGTCAGCGAGCTCGTCTCGCCAGGGCACTGATCGAGGCCGAGTCTGACGACACTCGATGGAACGATCTCATCTGGAACCACGCGTTACACCCTTTGCTTGCTGCTTCTGCTCGGCCCTGGCAATACCTCTGGGATATGGACTACGACGTTTCTGTGCATCTCGCGCAAAAGATCGAGATCGCCGGTGCTGTGCGCACGATCGACGCTGTGTCGGTGCAACAGAAGTCGATTCGCACTCTTGCTCGACCTGGAGTCGATCGGTTGTGGATCTCGCTCGCCCGCACGCCCGTAGCTTTGCGCGACGAGTTTTCAGCCCCAGGTTGTCTTGGTCGAGAGCTCGTTGAACTGGGGGAGGATGTGTCGGTCGAGGCGTGGCAAGCCGCTGTCATCGAGCACTGTTCAGTGTCGATGACGATTGACGGTGAGACCATCGCACTTGAGCCTCAAGCAGAGAAGGAAAGCCCCGCCCTACTTCGGTGGATGACTCCTCCCGGCTATCGCGTTCCGTCTGGCCAAGTTCGCGTTCGACTGGCCTACGACTTCTACAGCGACCCGGAGGCGCGTGAGTTCGGCGTGTTTTTCTCCAGCTACTACGTGGGTGGGGCAACTGACATCACGTTGAGACTGCACGACGGCGAGGAGCGCACCGAAGTGAGTGCCGAGTTTTTCGCCGCGCACGCCCTGGGCGATACAGCGCGACCTACGGCGACGCACACAGCCACCCCTGTCGTTCAGCAAGTGGCCTATACGACGGGACGCGACAGTCTTCTCTGGCCGGGGTCGGGAGTGGTGTTTCGGTGGAAGCCTCGAGAGTGAGCGGCATTCTCGGTCTATTGCCGATTCCCGCAGCAGCGGTCGACGCGCTCGCCGAGTTCGTAACAGCGCCGGTGCCGCGAAGTCTCGTGCGAGCCGAAACCGCCTCGTTGATTGAGGTTGCCGACAACGGCGAGGATCTCGTGGAACTTCCGCAGCACTTTCCACAGCGCATCCTCTACGACGACCTTGATCTGCCGTCGCGTCCCGGCGTATTCGTGCGGCGTGCTGTGCTGGATCGGCTGGAGGTGGCTCGCGCTTCGCTTCCCTCTGCATTTGACCTCGTCGTGATCGATGCGTGGCGCAGTTCCGCCTTCCAACAGGCGCTTCGTGAGTTCTATGCGCGCGGTCACGATGTATCGGCCGACTACGTCGCGTCGAGCGCAGACCCTCGTCTGCGCGCCGGCCACACGACAGGGGGAGCGGTCGATGTCACGTTGTCGTGGCGGGGACTGCCGCTCGCCTTGGGAACTCACTACGACGTGTTCGACCAGATCGCGCATCCCGAGTACTTTGACGACTTCGCTGACGAGTCGCTTTCAGCGCAGGAGCGCGCGAGCCGCGATGCACGACGTCTGCTGGGGGCGGTGATGGTGAGCGCAGGTTTCGCCCCGTACCCCTTTGAGTGGTGGCACTGGTCATTTGGAGATCAGTGGTGGGCCGCCTATATGCAAGAACCCCACGCGATCTACGACACCACCACGACCTAGGCCGGCACGCTCACGATTCTCGCTAGCTCTCTGGCGTCGCGGATGGGTCGGGCGTCACCGTTCCGCCGCCGAACACGTCGGTGGCGTTGAGGCAACGCGCTGTCGCCTCGATGGACGCGACGGCCGGGCTGATCGCCCGAATGGCATCGGCGCCGGCGATGAGCTCGTTGTCGACGATGACCTCGGTCACAGGCTCGCGGCCGTAGGTCACGAAGACGTAGCGGGGAGCATCCGATTCGTCCATGAGCCAGTCGACGCCATCGACGGTGAAGCACGGCAGGTCGCTCGGACCGATCGGCGGCAGACCGCACCGCGACAGCACCGCGGCCGGCTCGCCCCAGGCCGCTGTCGACTGCGCGTTGGTCGTGCGGCGGTCGAGCTCGGTGATCGTGTCGGGCAGCCGCACCTGCACCGCTGCGCACGCGGGGTCGTTGGCAAGCTCGGCCGACTCGAGCGGCACGGTCGGTGCGCACCCCGCGAGGGCAACAGCGCCGGTGGCGGCGAGCAACGCGCCGAAAGAGCGCCACGGCGAGAAGGCGAGCTGAGAAGTCATCGGTGCAACGCTAGCGCGCGAGGGTGTGAAGTCCTGTGGGGCGTCACCTAGCTAGGCGAACACCGCGAAGAGGAAAAACCCGCCCAGCAAGAGAAGAACGACGGCGACGAAGCTCGCGACCGCAAGGCCCACGACGGTCAGGGTCACGAGTATGACTTTCTCGGTGCGTGGCTTGCGCGCGAGTTGGCGCAGGAGTGCGCGCCAGATGAGCAGGTTCATGGCGATGACAAAGAGCACGGGGCTGGCGATGGTCGCGACCCAGAGAGCATTTGTGACGATCTCGGTCTGAACGCTCGAGAGAACATTGTTTCCGGTCGCGGCAAACACTGTCGTCACGACCAGTACGAGCAGCGAGACTGCACCCGTAGCGATCGTCGACCAGCGCAAAACGCCTCTGCCTCGGGTAACCCACTTTGGGTCGTCGACCGGTGCCGCTGGGGCGACGGTGGTGCGGAGTGCGTCATTCGATTCGTCGGCCTGGCTCGGCTGTTCGCCGAACGCCCGGTCGAGATCGCTCGGCTCGCCTTCCGCGGGGCCGTAGGGGCTCGCGGACGATTCGGGCTGCTGTTCGGCGCTCATGCGCTCGACAGTACTCGGCCTTGCGAGGCGGGCACGGCATTGCGGCGCTAGCGTTGAGCTGTGACACTCCGCGAGACTCACGCGTCAGGCGCTGACGATTCGCTCGGAGTCGTGGGCGAACTCGCCGCACTCGCGCGCATCATCCCGATCTTGCCCGAGAGCGACTCGACCGTGCTCGGCCCGGGCGATGACGCCGCCGTCATCGCCGCGCCCGATGGCCGCATGGTCATCACGACCGACATGATGCTGCACGGCCCCGACTTTCGCCGCGCCTGGTCGACGATGCACGACCTGGGCTGGAAGGCCGCGGCGACGAATCTCAGCGACATTGCGGCGATGGGGGCACGGCCCACGGCGCTTGTCGTAGCGCTCGCTGCCCCCGCCGAGACACCGGTCGCCGACCTCGAGGCCTTCGCCGAGGGGCTGCGCGACGCGTGCATGGCTCTCGCGCCGGGCTGCGGAGTCGTGGGCGGCGACCTCAGTGTCGCGAGCTCGTTGACCATCGCCGTGACGGCTTTCGGCGATCTCGACGACCGCGACCCCGTGCGGCGCGACGGCGCGCGGCCGGGTGACGTGATCGCGGTCTCCGGCTCACTCGGCCTCGCCGCCGAAGGGCTCGCCACCCTCTTCGAACACGCGGTCGACGCGACAGGAGCACCGGATGCAGCGCGCGCGGCCGAGCTGCGGCAGCGGCATCCCGCTGGCCTCGTCGCCCAGTTGCGCCCTCACCCGCCGATCGCGGACGGCGTTGCTGCGGCCATTGCCGGCGCGTCGTCGATGCTCGACCTCAGCGACGGACTCGCGCTCGACGCTCGCCGCATCGCGCGCGCGAGCGGCGTCGTGCTTGACCTCGACATTGCGCTCGTGCGCGAGGTCGCGCTGGCCCACGGTCTTGACCCCGCGGCTGACCCGTTGCTCGCGCTCACGGGGGGAGAAGACCACTCGCTGCTCGCGACCTTTCCGCCCGATGTGGCGCCGCCGGTGCGGGCGTTGCCCGGCGGGTTTCACGTCATCGGCCGAGTGGTCGAGGCGGGGCGGCACGGTGCCGGGGTGCAGGTCGATGGGCAGCCCTTCGACGAGCGCGGTGGCTGGGACCCGTTTGCGCAGTGGAGCGGTCAGGCAGGGTGATCGCCGTTAGCCGGCGACGCTGAGCCAGTACACGGCCGTCTCGCCGTAGCGCGACACCTTGTCGAGCTCGAGCCCCGCGGGCCACGCGGGCTGCGGCGAACGCGACGAGCGCTCGAGCGCCACCACGGCCTCGGGCGCCAGGCGCGGTACGAGACCTTCCAGCACATGGTCGAGTTCGAGCCCGCCCACCTCGTAGGGCGGGTCGATGAAGACGAGATCGAACTCATCGACCGCCGACGAGAGGTACGACGTCGCTGGCTTGCCGATGATGTGGATGCTCGGCCGCTCGCCCTTCGCCGCTCGACCCGTCACAAGCGCGGCATTGGCCTTGCACACCTGCACGGCGCCGTAGGACTTCTCGACGAGCACGGCCGAGGCGGCGCCGCGACTGATCGCTTCGAGCGCGAGGGCTCCCGAGCCCGCGTAGAGGTCGAGCACGCGTGCGCTCTCGATGACGTCGCGCGCTGAGAGTGCACTAAACATCGCCTCGCGCACGCGGTCGCTCGTGGGCCTCGTGCCAGCGCTCGGCACCTTGAGGGTCAGCGAGCCCGCGAACCCGGCGATGATGCGTGTCACGGCTCCACGCTACTCGGCGCCTGAGGGTCGGGCGCCGCGAGTAGCGTTGAACCCGTGACTATCGGCCCCAGCGCTGCAGACCCCCTGAGCGCGAAGCTCAGCAGCGCCATCGGCGACCGCAGCGCGAAGTCGCTCGCGAAGGCATTCGGCATGACCACCGTCGGCGACCTGCTCGCGCACTACCCGCGGCGCTACGCCCGTCGCGGCGAGCTCACGGCGCTGAGCGAGCTGAAGGTCGACGAGAGCGTCACGATCGTCGCCGAAGTGGTCGAGGTCGTCGAGCGCTCGATGCGGCAGCGCAAGGGCAGCATTCTCGAAGCGCGCATCACCGACGGCAAGGGCATCCTGACCCTCACCTTTTTCAATCAGGCCTGGCGCAAAGCCGACCTCGTGCCGGGGGCTCGCGGCATCTTTGCCGGCAAGGTCGGCGAGTACCGCGGAGCTCGCCAACTCGCGCACCCCGACTACGAACTCTTTCCGCCCGGCTCGGCCGAGCTCGACGAGCGCGATGATGGCTCGCGGGCATCGAAGTGGGCGATGCAGCCGATTCCGATCTACCCGGCCACCTCGACGGTGGCGAGCTGGCAGATCGCGAAAGCCCTCGAGGTCGTGCTCGACACATTGCCGCCGCTCGACGACCCGGTGCCCGCCCAGGTGCGCGCCGAGCGCCGGATGCTCGACCTCAGCCGCGCCTACGAGTGGGTGCACCGGCCAGAAGAAGACTCGCACTGGCGCAGGGCCCGCGACACCCTGCGGTTTCATGAGGCCTTCGTACTGCAGGCCGCCCTGCTGCAACAGCGCGCGACGTTGCGCGAACAGCCCGCGACGGCGCGGGCGGCCGGCGCCGAACTCGCGAGCTTCGACGCCGAGCTGCCGTTCGACCTCACCGACGACCAGAAGCTCGTGGGCGACGAGATCGAGCGCGACCTCGCGAGCGGCCTGCCGATGAACCGGCTCGTGCAGGGCGAGGTCGGCTCGGGCAAGACGCTCGTCGCCGTGCGCGCCATGCTCGCCGTGGCGCAGAGCGGAGGTCAGAGCGCGTTGCTGGCTCCGACCGAGGTGCTCGCCTCGCAGCACCTGCGCAGCATCGTGCGCACTCTCGGCCCCGATCGCGCGGCTCGTCTGCGACCCGTGCTGCTCACCGGGCAGCTGCCCGCCGCGGAGCGACGCAAGGCGCTCTTGAGCATCGCGAGCGGAGCATCCAGCATCGTGATTGGCACCCACGCCCTGCTCGGCGACCAGGTGCAGTTCGCCGACCTCGG
>SXMH01000109.1 GCA_005777405.1 Actinomycetota bacterium | reverse complement strand
CGGGAAGTCGCCCATGAAGACCGTCTGGGTCTTGATCTCACCGGTCATGTGGTTCATGAACTCGGCCTCGACGTAGAGCGGGGCGGCGTAGGTCTTGCCGCGCTCCTTGCACTCTTCGATCGAGTACTTCTGCTCTTCGAGGTACGGGTTCGTGAACGAGAGCTGCATGGTCTCGCCGAGGTCTTCGATCGGGCTGATCTCTTCGAAGATCTCTTCCAGTCCGCTGCGGGCGGGCACATCGCTGCGGCCGGCAGCCTGCGCTTCGGCGAGTCGGGCCTTCCAGCCGTCGTTGCCGACGAGCCAGTCGAAGCTCTCCGTCTGCAGCGCCAGCAGGTCGGGGACCGTCAGGGTGTCGCTGATCTTGGCGAACGAGAGCCGCGAGGCGACGCGACCGTTCTTGGGGGACTGGGTATTCTTTGCGGTGCGCGCAGCAGCCAAGGAACTAACCTCCGTGGGCGTCAAAGCCCGGTTCTGTCGTGAGTCGACAGTCGTGTTCGGTCGAGGAACGCGCTCAGTGCATGCCGAATTGCCCGCTCGGGCAGACCACCCCGCCGCTATACTCGGGGTTCGATCGCCGTCCGCCATATGACGGTCGATCAGACATGGGAGCGCAAACCTCAATACTAGGCGCGCTCGGCACACCGTGTCCAGTCCGAATCTTGACCGATTCCGGATGCTGCGCTATAACCGCGCGTCGACTCTCGGTCAGCGGCTCGGGAAGCGGTGTGGCACGCTGTCGTCGTGAACGCGCATCCTGAACTGCGACTGCCGAGCGGCATGCGCGCGGTCATCGAGCCTGACCGGTGGAGCGAGGGCTCGTACACGCTCGTCGTCGACGGCACTCCGCAGTCGCACGTCGACCTCGACGACCCCTCGCGTCTCTTCTTCGAGTACGTGCAGCGCATCGGGCACGTCATCGACGAGTGGGGCGAGCCCGGTCGGCCGCTCACGGCTCTGCACCTCGGCGCGGGGGCTCTGACCCTGCCGCGCTACGTGCACGCGACGCGCCCGGGCTCCCGGCAGCAGGTCATCGAGCTTGATGAGGCGCTAGTCGGCTTCGTGCGCGAGCACTTGCCGCTGCCCCGTCAGTCGGGCATTCGCGTGCGCTACGGGGATGCTCGCGCCATGCTCGGCAGGCTTCCTGCGGCACTGCATGGTGCTGTGGACCTCATCGTGGTCGACGTCTTCAGTGGCGCAAGAATTCCGGCCCATGTCACGAGCCTCGAGTTCTACGACGAGTTGCGCGCTTTCGTCGCACCCGGAGGGATCGTGGCGGTCAACATCGCCGATGGCCCGGGGCTAGCCTTCGCGCGCGGCCAGGCCGCGACGCTCGGCATGGTCTTCGGCGACGTCGCCGCGCTCGCCGAGTCGGGCGTGCTCAAGTCGCGTCGCTTCGGCAATGTGGTGCTCGTGGCAGGAGTCGACCCCTTGCCGCTCGAGTGGATGCCCCGCTTGCTCGCTCGAGGTCCGCACCCGGCCACTGTCACGGCCGGCGCCGACCTCAGGCGCTGGATCGCGGGAGCCGCGATCGTCACCGACCAGACCGCGATACCCTCCCCCGCGCCCTCGGCGGGCATCTTCACGGTCAAGCAGTCGGGGGCGTGAGGTTGGTCGTGCCGATGCGCGGTTCGGGAGCGACGATCGCGGGTCGCAAGCGCTCGAAGTAGTCGAGCACTTCGCGCGCGTCGGGCTCGGCGACGTCGGCAGCACGCAGACTCTCTGCCGCGAGGGCGATGAAGCGATCCATATCGGCGTCGGTGATCGAGAAGGGACGGTGCGACTCGCGCATGCCGCGGCCCTCGTAGGCTTCGGGCCCGCCGAGCACCGCGGTGAGGTAGGCCTCGCGGTGGGCCTGCAGCGTCTCACCGTCGATGTCTTCGAAGTAGTGGCCCAGCTGCGGGTCAGCGAGGAGTCGGCGCGAGAGGTCGTCGATGAGCGCGCCGAGGGCGGCAGCCCCTCCGAGTCTCTCGAACAGCGACACGATTGATCTTTCCTCACTAGGCACGGGTGCACAGAACTGTACACCGCGTCATCATGGTCACATGTCGCCGTCATCACGGTGTGCACAATCGCACCCCCAATGCGGGTGAGGAGGAGTCACGAATGCAGCATCGACGACAGCGCATTCTTCCCGTGAGCGCAGTCGCCCTGCTCGCTCTGCTGGCGGGCTGCACCAGCGCCGAGCGCGTCTCCTTTCCGAGCGCCGTGCCGCAACCTCCCGCGCCTTCCTCCACGGCTAGCTCGGCCGACGCCGACGCCGAGCGTTTCGAGCTCGCGGGCCCGCCGCAGTCGATCATCACGGGGCTGCGCACCCCCTGGTCGATCGTCGCGCTGCCTGCCGGCGTCGACGAACTCGGGTCGGTGCTCGTGAGCGAACGAGACACCGGCAGGGTGCTCGAACTCACCACCGGCGGAGAGCTGCGGCTCGTCGGCACGATCTCGAGTACGGCGGCTTTCGGCGAGGGTGGCTTGCTCGGTCTTGCCGCGCTCGACGAAGGCACTCCCCTGCTCTTCGCCTATGTGTCAACAGCCGACGACAACCGCATCGTGCGGTTCGAGTTGCAGGGAAGCCCCGGCAGCTACGAACTCGGAGACTCCGACGTGCTCGTCTCGGGCATCCCGCGCGACCGCACGCACAATGGCGGCCGCCTCGCGATCGGTCCCGACGGGATGCTCTACGCGTCGACCGGAGACGCGCAGCGCACCGAGCTCGCGCAACAGCGCGACTCGCTCGCCGGCAAGATTTTGCGCATGACTCCCGAGGGATCAGTGCCAGAGGACAACCCCTTCGACTCGCTCGTGTGGTCGTATGGCCACCGCAACCCCCAAGGACTCGCCTTCGACCCCGACGGTCGGCTCTGGGCCTCGGAGTTCGGCCAGAACACCTGGGACGAACTCAACCTCATCGAGCGCGGTGGCAACTACGGCTGGCCCGTTGTCGAAGGCATCGCCGATCGGGAGGGCTACATCGACCCCGTGCAGCAGTGGTCGCCGAGCGACGCGAGCCCGAGCGGGCTCGGCATCGTCGGTCGCACGCTCTTCATGGCATCGCTGCGCGGGCAGACCTTGTGGCTCATCGACGTGGACGACCCCGAGTCGAGCTCGGCGCAACTCGTGGGCGAGCTCGGGCGCCTCCGCGACGCCGTGGCGAGCCCCGATGGCCGACTGCTCGTCGCCACTTCGAACACCGACCAGAACGGCTCGCCGCGGGAGGGCGACGACCGCGTCGTGGCGATCGAGCTCGCACCGCGAGGTTGACGCTCGCGCCGTCGGGAGATCGTCGCAGCTCGGTCGTACGATCAGGGGGTGAGTGATCTCGATCGAGTGCGCCGCTGGGCCGATGCCCTGCTCGCCCTACACCTCGATGAGAGCTGGAGCTTCGGCTTCGACAACGCCGCGCGACGAGCAGGATTGTGCGACTTCGGGAAGAAGCGCATCACGGTCTCGCGCCACCTCGCCGAGCGATTCGATGACGACCGCATTCACCAGGTGCTGTTGCACGAGGTCGCGCACGCACTCGCGGGGGCGGGCGCTGGACACGGCCCGCGGTGGCGCGAGCTCGCTCGCGACCTCGGGTATGTCGGCGGCACGACCCACGACGGCCCGATCGCGACCGAACGCGCGCGATGGAGCGGCTCGTGCCCCGCGGGGCACTCGTTCGTGCGGTTTCGTCGACCGGGACGAGAAGTGTCGTGCGGCCGCTGCTCACGCCGATTCGACCGCGGATCGATCATCACGTGGGTCGATCTGCGCCGCGCGAGCTGACATCGCCTACTCGCTGACGGTGACCTCTTTCCAGAAGGCGACGTAGTTCGAGAAGTCTTTGCCGACGCGGTCGATGCCGCCCTGGTACGGGGTCGGATAGCTCCACGCACGGTCGGGCAGGCGCTCGCCGTCGACCGTCACGGTGAAGTACTGGCATTCGCCCTTCCAGGGGCAGGTGTACGGGGTCGGGCTCGTCTCGAGGTAGCCCTCGACGATGCTCGACGGCGGAAAGTACCAGTTGCCCTCGATCTTGATGAGCTCGCTCTCGGGAGCTTCGGCGATGACGGTGCCGTTGACGTGAGCCTTCATGGTTCCTCCTCGTGGCCAGGTCGCGTGGCGACCGGAACGGGTTGTCGACGCGGGCGAAACTGCCGCGCTGTGAAAGGAACGCTAGGCGGGCTCGCTGTATGCCCGCAGGATGCTGAGCTCGGGCTGCTCGAGTCGCGCTCGCGCCGCCGCGAGCGCCTCAGGGCCGCGCTGCTGCGCGAGAGACCTGCCGGCAGCGCACGCCGTGAGCATGTGCCCCACAGCGCCGCGCAGGCCCTGGAATGCGGCGGCGGCCGCGGCGGCCTCTGGGCTCGTGGCGTCGATGCCGACAGCGCCGAGGGCGTCGACGACGGCCCCCGCGAGTAGCACGTCTTCGACAGGGAAACCTTCGGGGTCGCTCACCGACGAACCAGCGGCGACGACGGCCACCATCGTGCGGTCGCCCCGTTCGGTCTGAAGAGCGAGCAATCGCCGGGCGACCTCGCCGGCGCCAGCGAGCGTCGCGTCGAGCACTTCGAGGCGAGGTGGCAGGGCATCCACGGGGCATTCTTCGCTGACGATCGCATCGCACCAGACGAGCAGGTGCGCTGTCGCGCCGATGCGGCGAGCGCCGTCGAGGCCCACATCGAAGCGCACCTGATAGCGCTCTTGCGCGCCGGGGTCGGCGTTCGCGTCGGAGTGGGAGGGCGACGGAGCGGACGGCGGGGTGGCGGGTGCGGCAGTCACAGCCCGATGCTAGCGAGCAGGGCGCAGACTGTCGTCATGCGCGTCACGCTGCGACTCACTCTCGATGCCCCTGTCGATGCCGTGTGGGAGGCCCTGCACTCCCCCGATGTCTTCCGCGCCGTCTCGGGCCCCTTCACGACCGCCGAATCGCTCGAGGCGGGCGGCTTTCCGACACGGTGGGCCGGCGGCGAACACCGCGTGCGGCTCCGCATGGTGGGAGCCTTGCCCATGGGCACCCAGCTCATTCGACTCCGTGACGAGACTCTGCCCGATGGCACGCTCGTCGTGCACGACGAAGGCCGACCACTCACCGGGGCGATGCGCGTCGTGACCTCGTGGCATCACCGCATGGCCATCAGCCCCGACCCCTCGGCGCCGGATGCTCGCACCCTGTTTCGCGACACCCTCGAGGTCGGCGCCGGCGTGCTGACGCCGTTCGCGTGGCTCGGCTTCTGGGGCTTCTGGCAACTGCGAGCGCGGCAGTTGCGGCGACTCGCACCGGGATGGGTGCACGAGTTCGGCACGTCGCGCTCAGTGGACGGCCCGGCGTGAACGCGGCATCCACCGGCACTCCCCCGCGCGCGGTGAGCGCGCTCGCGGTGGCGGACTGGCGACGGCGCACCGCCGCGCTCTATGCCGAGCTGCGCGAGGCCACCGATCTGCACGCTGCGCACGACCACTGGCGGCGCACGCGTGACGAACTCTTCGCGCACCATCCCGCGTCACCGCTGATGACTGACGACCGCGATGAGTTCACGGGGCTGCGCGTGAAGCCGTATGACCCTGCATGGCGATTCGAGTGCGTGATCGTGGATGCTGCGCCCGAGCGCCTCGACGTCGAGACCGGCACCGACGGTGTCGTGCCCTTCGAGCGGCTCGGCCTCGTCGAGGTTCCCGGGGTCGGCAGCCTCGACGTCTGGCGGCTCGCCTCGTACGGCGGCGGCGTGTTCGTGCCCGTGCGCGATGCTCTCTCGCGCGTGCCGGGAGGCACCTATGGGGGAGGCCGCTATCTGGTCGACACCGTCAAGGGAGCCGACCTCGGCAACGGTCGCGCGCCGGGATCGATCGTGCTCGACTTCAATTTCGCCTACAACCCCTCGTGCGCCTACGACCCGGCGTGGGCGTGCCCGCTCGCTCCGGCGGGCAACACCGTCGAGGTCGAGATTGCGGTCGGCGAGCGCTACGGCGACGGCCGGATCGTGCTCTGAGGGGGTTCGCGGGGAGTTCCGACGGGACGACCTGCTAGCGTTGAGCTATCGGCGGGCCACTGTTGGGCCGCCAGCGTCGTAGAACGCTTTCTCCTCTCGCCCACCGCGCACTGACTCGCGCATCGGAGCGGATCGATACTTTCTCACGGCGAACGATGTCGGCCACTGCCGCCGTCGCCACTTCGATCTTCGCCTGCGCGCCCCCACGGGCACGCGCCGCATCCTGACCACTCGGTCGCGGATGCCGGAGGTCGCGCACGCTTGAAAGGCACCACCATGACCACCTCTCCCTCGACCTTCAGCGCCCTCGGCGTTCCGCACCCGCTCGTCGAGGTGCTCGCCGCTCAGGGCAAGACCGAGGCGTTTCCGATTCAGGTCGACACCCTTGCCGACACCCTCGCCGGGCGCGACGTGCTCGGCCGCGGCACGACCGGTGCGGGCACGACGCTCGCGGTCAGCCTTCCGCTGGTCG
>SXMH01000009.1 GCA_005777405.1 Actinomycetota bacterium | reverse complement strand
GGTGGCTATTCGGCGTCCTCGGTGCCGGGTCGAGCTTGCCCGACCTCGCGATGGCCGTGAGATTGATGCCGTACTGCTCGAGCGCGGTCTTCTGTTCCTCCTGGCTGGAGGGTGCGCCTTGCATGTTGGCCATGGGATGGTCTCCTGGTGACATGGTGCCGGTGAGGGACGCAGAAACCTGAGTCGATCTGACTCAAGTTTACGACTGTCGAGGCACGTTCGCTAGGTTTCTCGCACGCTCATGGCGAACGCCGAGCAGAGAAACATGTCACACGCCCGTAACGCACACGTCTAGACAACCGCGCCCCACTCCCTGCATGCTAGATGCAGACGCATAGATCGCCCTGTCACGTCCACCCCGACGCCCCCGAGGTCGCACGCATGTCTGGCTCGTTCGCACGCCCCCCGTTGCGTTCCCGCACACCACATCGAGCCGGAGATCCCCTCGATCTCAGTCGCCTCAGCCGCACCGACCTGCGCTTGCTCGAGCAGCTCGCCGCGGGTTGGGAGGTCGACGCCATCGCGCAACGCAACGGCTGGTCGCGGCGCCGCGCCCGCCATGAGCTCGACACCGTGCTGCGGAGCGTCGGGCTCTCGTCGGCCTCGGACGACGCGCGCCGTGCCATCTGCTCTGCACTCAAAGAGCAGAGCGAATCTCCCTCCTGAGCTCGAGCATCGGGAATGCCATCGACCTGCGTCGACTTGAGGCAGGCATGACAGAGCACGAGCACGAGACCATCGGCATCATCGGCAGCGGCAACATCGGCGGCGCACTCGCGCGTGCGCTGACGGGTGCAGGGCATCCCGTGGTCATCACCAACTCTCGCGGGCCAGCTTCGCTCACCGACCTGGTCGCCGAGCTCGGGCACCTCGCCACGGCCGGAACCATCGATGATGCAGCCGGCGCTGGCGAGCTCGTCGTGGTGACCATTCCCCTCGGCGCAGTGCCCAGCCTGCCCGCCGATCTTCTCGACGGCCGCATCGTCGTCGACACCAACAACTACTACCCGTCGCGCGACGGCCAGATCGCCGAACTCGACGACGCGAGCATGACCACGAGCGAGTTCGTGGCGCGGCACTTCTCTGGCGCGACCGTCGTCAAGGCCTTCAACCACATTCCGGCGCTACACATCGCTGAGCACGCACTGCCCGCGGGGTCGGCCGACCGGCGCGCGCTCATGGTCTACAGCGACGACGACACGGCGCTCGCACGCGTCGCGGCGCTCGTCGAGCAACTCGGCTTCGACGCGATCGCCGGCGGCCCCCTCGCCGAAAGCTGGCGCATCGAGCGCGACACCCCCGGCTATGGCCCGCGGTTCACGGCAGCCGAGCTCGCCGACAAGCTTGCCGAGGCCCAGCGCGGCTAGCGGCGGCGCGAGACCGTCACGGTGAACTTCGCGGTGCGGGCGCGTTGCGCTGTTGGTCCGACGATGCGCTCGAGGGCGGGTCGATAGGCGAGGTGGGTGTTCCACACGACGCGCAGCTCGCCTCCCGGCTTCAGCACTCGCGCCGCCTCGGAGAAGAGCCGGTGCGCGATGCCGGTGTGCACCGCCGCTCCCACATGGAAGGGCGGGTTGAGCACCACGAGATCGGCACTCGCATCGGGCTGCTGCGACAGCCCGTCATCGCGCACGGTTTCGACGGTGACCCCGTTCGCCTCGGCGGTCAGTGCGGCGCTGCGCACGGCGATGCGCGAGACGTCGCTCGCGATGACGCGCGCGTGTGGCGCCCGCCGCGCAAGCACCGACGCGATGACTCCCGAGCCGCACGCGAGGTCGATGGCGGTCTCGAACGGCGGCAGGTCGTCGAACGACTGCAGCAGTGTGCGGGTGCCGATGTCGATGGATGCTCCCGCAAACACTCCCGGCACCGCGACCACGGTGAGCCCCAATTCAGCGTCGCTCATCGACTCGGGTGGTCGCGGTTCGACGAGACGCGGGCCCCTGGCGGTGAGCAGCCGCGCCTTGCCCCGGGCAAGTGATACGTCGACGCGCTCGAAGCTGGCACCGAGCACCTCGTTCTGCGCGGGAGTCATGTGCTTGAGCATGTTGCCGGCGATGAGCACCGCGTTGGGAGCCATGCGCGCGGCGAGCGAGCGAGCGACATCGTCGAGGCGGTCGAGCGAACGGGGCAGGCGCAGCAGCACGAGTGCGGCATTCACTGCGACGTCGTCGAGGCTCGCGTGCTCGGCGTCGACCGTGCCTGTTCGTGCCGCATTGGCCACGAACGCCCGCTCGGCGAGCAGCGAATCCTGATGCACCCGCACTCGCTCAGCGCCGAGGGTGCGAGCACCGAGCGCGAGGGCGCCGTGGGTGTCGTCAACGACTGCGACGGTCGAGCCCTGCAGGAGCGGCGCCGCGGTGTCGAGCAGGTACCTGTCGGCGGCATCCCACGCGCGCAGTTCGCGCGCCTCGACATCGGGGGCGCGGCGCAATGCGCTGAACAGGGCCTCGAGCTCTGCGTCCGACGCCATCAGGAGCGCCGCAGCGGACGCCAGACGACCAACTGGTTCGAGCGCTGCGCACGCGTGCCGGCCTTGATCGAGACGACCTCGCCCTCGAGGCCTGCCGCGAAGACACGGCGGCCCGGTTGGGCAAGCAGTTGGTCGGCGAGCGCCGACTCGAGTTCGCGCACGCGACTGCGCAGCGCACTCACTTCGTTCTCGAGCTCGAGAATGCGCTTGATGCCCTCGAGGTTGAGTCCTTCTGCCCCGAGTCGCGCGATCTCACGCAGCTGCACCACGTCGCGCATCGAGTAGCGGCGGCTCTGACCCGCCGTGCGCGTGGGCGAGACAAGGCCGAGCCGGTCGTATTGCCGCAGCGTCTGCGGATGCATACCCGCGAGTTCAGCGGCGACCGCGATCGCGAACATCGGCGTCGTCTCGTCCATGGCGCTCATCCTCTCGCGCGGGCGATCAGCTCGTCACGCGGATTCTCGGGCGGCAGTGCGGCCGCGAACGACCGCAAGTGCTGCTCGGCCTCGGCGCTCAAGTGCGACGGCACCGCGACCTGCACGGTCGCGAGCAGATCGCCCGTGCCCTTCGGGGTGACGACTCCGCGACCCTTGACCCGCAACACGCGCCCGCTCGGCGTACCGGAAGCGACGCGCAACTTCACCACCTCGCCCGAGAGCGTCGGCACTTCGATCGTCGCTCCGAGAACGGCCTCAACGAACGTGACTGGCACGTCGACGCGCACGTGGTTGCCATCGCGCTCGAACACCGGGTGCGGCCGCACGCTCACCGTCAGCACGAGGTCGCCGGGCTCGCCACCGTCGGGGCTCGGAGCACCCTTGCCGCGCAGTCGAATCTTCTGGCCGTCTTTGACTCCGGCCGGAATCTTCACCTGCAACGGCTTACCGCCCGAACGCTCGAGCGTCACCGTGTCGCCCTGAATGGCGGTGAGAAACTCGAGGCCAACCGTGGCTGCTTGATCGTGCCCCTTGGTCGGACCGCCGTAGCCACGGAAGCCACCGGTCGTCTGACCGAAGCCGCCGTTGCCGAACAGCCCGCCGAAGACGTCCTCGAAACCGCCGGCACCTCGTCGAGCACCCGCTCCCGGGCCGCCTTGACCGAACATGCCGCCGAAGACGTCTTCGAAACCGCCGCCGGGTCCGCCCGAGGTGAAGCGAGCACCCGAGCCCATGGCGCGCACCTGGTCGTACTCTGCGCGCTGCGTGGCATCGGAGAGCACCGAGTACGCCTCGCTGATCTCTTTGAATCGCGCTTCGGCTTTCGCATCACCCGGGTTCGAATCCGGGTGATACTGCCGAGCGAGCTTGCGATAGGCCTTCTTGAGGTCTGCCTCGCTCACGCTCTTCTGCACGCCGAGCACGGCGTAGAAATCTTTGTCGAACCAGTCCTGGCTCGCCATGGCTTACCCCTGGGGCACGCGAACGGCGACCTTCGCCGGCCGCACGAGTCGATCGCCGAGCGCATAGCCGACCTCGATGACGTCGGCCACGGTCTGCTCGGTCGCGTCGGGGCTCGGCAACTGGGCGATCGCTTCGTGGATGCTCGGGTCGAAGGTCTCGCCCACTTCACCCACACGGCGCACGCCGAAGCGCTCGACGCCCGACCGCAGCTTCTGCGCGACGAGCTCGAGGGGGCTGCCCTCGAGGTCGCCGTGCGCTTCAGCGCGGTCGAGATCGTCGATCGCGGGCAGCAGCGAGCGGATGACCTCGGCCACGACCGCTTCGCGATTGGCTTGGCGATCGCGCTCGACACGCGTGCGGAAGTTCGCGAGCTCGGCCTCGGCGCGGGCAGCGCGATCGCGGTACTCCTCGATCTCGCGCTGCCCGGCCTCGCTCAGAATGTGGTCGATGTCGGCGTCGAGATCGCGCTCGGCCTCGGCGTCGCTGTCGGCGTCGCTGTCGGCATCGAGGCTGTTGCCCGATTCCGACACCTCGACATCGGCGTCTTCTGCCGCGATGAGCTCGTCAACCTCCTCGGCGTCGGTCGCAGCACCATCGTCAGCGAGAGGAGCCTCGTTGTCTGAGACCCTCGCTTCACCCGTCTCTGGGTCGATGCGACGCTTGTCGCGCACGACTGGCTCGCGCTCTTCGTCGTCTCGCTTCTTGGCTGCCATGACTACTTGGCGTCCTTGTCAGCGGGCTTCTCGTCTTCGTCGTCCACGATCTCCGCGTCCACCACGTCGTCGTCCGAGGTCGACGACGCACCGTCGTCCTGGTCTTCCGACGGGGTCGGCTCGGTCTGCGAGGCGTTGTAGATGGCCTCACCGAGCTTCGACTGCGACGCGTTGAGCGTGTCGAACGCCGACTTCACCGCGGCGTCGTCGTCACCCGCGAGCGCCGTCTTGAGAGCATCCACATCGGCCTGCACCTCACCCTTGACGTCGTCGGGAAGCGAAGCCTCATTCTCCTTGATGAGCTTCTCGATCGAATACACGAGCTGCTCGGAGTTGTTGCGCACCTCGGCCTTCTCGCGACGCTCTTTGTCTTCGGCAGCGTGCTCTTCGGCCTCGCGCACCATGCGCTCGATGTCTTCCTTCGCGAGCGACGAACCGCCCGTGATGGTCATCGACTGCTCCTTGCCGGTGCCCTTGTCTTTCGCCGAGACGTGCACG
>SXMH01000108.1 GCA_005777405.1 Actinomycetota bacterium | reverse complement strand
GTGACGCTCTCGGTGTTCACATTCTCACTGTCCATAGTCGGCCCCCAAGTTCACGAGGTTCTCGTCGCTCCAGTTCTCGGCGGTCCAGCGCACGGTCAGCTCGCCGAGCGGCTCGAGCTGCTCGAAGCCGACCGCGGCATGCCGATAGAGCTCAAGCAAGGCGAGGAATCGGGCAACGATGACCCCCTTGACGTCGGCGCCCGCGATGAGTTGCCGAAACGTGACGGGCTCGCCCTGCCGCAACAGAGCCACGACGTGCGCGGCTTGCTCGCGGATCGAGATGAGCGGAGCGTGCAAGTGGTCGAGCCCGACCGTGGGAATCTCTCGCGGGGTGAGCGCGAGCAGCGCCAGAGCGGCGAAGTCGTCGAGGCTCAGGGTCCAGGTGAGCTCCGGAGTCGTCTCCCGGAAGCGGTCTTCGAGTCGCACCGATCGCGTGTGCCGCTGGCTCTCGGCCTCGAGGTTGCCCGCGAACCAGCCCGACACCTCTTTGAACGCGCGGTACTGCAGCAATCGGGCGAAGAGCAGATCGCGAGCCTCGAGCAGCGCCACATCTTCGGCATCAACGAGCTCGCCTTGCGGCAACAGGCTCGCGATCTTCCAGTCGAGCAGCGTCACCGCGACGACGAGAAACTCGCTCGCCTCGTCGAGGTCGTCCATGCTGAGGTGCCCATCGGGCCCGCGCAAGTAGGAGAGGAACTCGTCGGTGACGACGCTCAGCGACACCTCGGTGATGTCGAGTTCACGCTGCGTGATGAGGCGCAGCAGCAGGTCGAACGGCCCGTCGAAATCGTCGAGCGTGACGCGGAACCCGGGAAGGGCATCCTGCTGCAGCGTCGCCTCGGGCTCAGGCGACCTGGCCACGGGCGATCAGCTCTCGGGCCAGCTGGCGATACGCGTGTGCGGCGGCGTGCTCGGGCGCGAAGCTCGTGATGGGGGCGCCGGCGACGGTTGCGTCGGGGAACTTCACCGTGCGGCCGATGACCGTCTCGAGCACCTTGTCGCCGAAGACTTCGACGACGCGCTCGAGCACCTCGCGGCTGTGCAGCGTGCGGGCGTCGTACATGGTCGCAAGAATGCCGTCGAGCTGCACCGCGGGGTTGAGGCGGTCGCGCACTTTGTCGATCGTCTCGACAAGCAGGGCCACACCGCGCAGAGCGAAGAACTCGCACTCGAGCGGAATAAGCACTCCGTGCGCCGCCGTGAGGGCGTTGACTGTGAGCAGGCCCAAGCTCGGCTGGCAGTCGATGAGAATGACGTCGTAGTCGTCGGCGATGGGGCGCAGCACTCGAGCGAGAATCTGCTCGCGGGCAACCTCGTTGACGAGGTGTACCTCAGCGGCGCTCAAGTCGATGTTCGCGGGGATGAGGTGCAGGTTGGGCGTGTTCGTCGCCTGCACGGCCTTGCGCGTGTCGGTCTCGCGGCCGAGCAGCAGATCGTAGATCGTCACGACGTCGTGGCTCGGCATGCCGAGGCCCGCCGACAGCGCGCCCTGGGGGTCAAAGTCGATGACGAGCACCTTGCGGCCGTATTCGGCGAGCGCCGCACCGAGGCTGATGGTCGTCGTGGTCTTGCCCACGCCACCCTTCTGGTTGCAGAGGGCGATGATGCGGGCGGGGCCGTGGCCCTTCAGCGGTTTCGGTTCGGGAAACTCACGCTGCGGTCGACCCGTCGGCCCGGGCAGGAGCGCGTCGAAGCCCGGCAACTCGGCTCCGCTGTTCTCCCCGCTCATAGCGCCCCAGTCTAGTGACCTTGCGACGCTCAGCCTCGGCGCCCCGCGGGCGTGGTTCACTGGGGTCGTGGACGAGCAACCCTCGGACGCCGCGCACGGCGACGACGACGTGACGAGTGCTGATGCAGCGCTGCTGCAGCGCTGGGCATTCGGCCGTGCCGAGACGGCGGGCGAGATCGACCGTGCAGCCGCAGCACTGGCAGAACTCGAGCGGCGAGCAGCTGCGGAGCGAGCGGCTGCCGAGCGCGCGGGTGCCGAGACTGAAGGCGGGCAACCTGAGCACGGGCAACCTGAGCGCGGTGCGGCCGAGAGCGAGCATCCCTCTGTCGTCGACGAGTCGCGTCGCGGGCGCCGGATGCTCGTCACGGGACTCGCGGGAGTGCTCGCCGCCCTGCTGGCCATTCCCGTGGTCGCGACCCAGCTGACGCTGCCCGACCCCGACCCGCTCGCGATCTTCGAGCGGCCAGCGACGGCGGAGGATCTGGCGATCGTCGAGCAAGTGGAACGGGCATGGGGACAAGCGGTTACTGTAGGGCCGCGTATCGTCGCCACCACCGACCGCGGCACCGCCGCGGTCTTCCGAGCGTCGACCCTGCCTGACGGTCGGTCGACTGAGTGGGATGTCTACTGCGTGATGTGGATCGCGCAACTCGGCGGCGAGAACAGTTTCAGTGCCGGCGCCGACTGCGCCGTGCCACCGAGCTTCGCCGAGTCAGGGGTGTACGTCGACACGGGTATTCCTCGCGCCGGTGAGCCCGCGATGGCCGTGAGTTGGGGCCCTGTCGGCCCGCCCGTCGTCACTCTGCTGAGCGAGGCGCAACGGCGAGAACAAACGCCATCCCCGCTCGACCTCCTCACGTATCCCGGCTTCCCCGGCCAGGGCGGCGCAAGCCTTGAAGGTATCGGCGACGCCAGTCGCCTGCTCATGGGGCCGAGCACCGTGCTGACGGCCGGCGGCGGTGCTCCCGACGAAGAGCTCAACGTGGCGCTGTTCCTCCAGCGCTCACGCGCTACCGATGGCGGAGACCCTCTCTTCTGCGTGCGTGGTTTCGTGACCTACGCCCCAGCGGCCATCGGCTGCCGCCCGCTCGATGCCGCGCTCACTGAGGGACTCACGCTCTACGTGCCGTCTAGAGCGGGCGGGTGGTTCGTCGAGGTGGCACCCGACGGCATGGTGACGGCAGACCTCATGTCAGAGGACAGCATCAGTGTCTCGTCAGGAGCATCGGGGTGACGGCGTGACGAATGACCACGATCGGTATCGCTCAAGCGCCGAACTGCAGCGCTGGGCCTTCGGCCGCACCGAGACCGACGAGGAGCGGGCACGGGCCGCGTCGGCACTCGCAGAACTCGCGCGACGAGATGCAGCCGCACGCGCGGAAGCGGCGTCGCTCGAGCGTGGCGTGACGGCGAGCGAGCATCCACCGGCAGGAGACGAAACACACAACGAACCGCGCGACGAAACGGGCAACGAACCGGGCGACGACTTCGCTGCCGACCCCACTGCCGACTCGGCATCCCTCGACCTCGACGCTGCCCGCCACCGCCGCCGGATGCTCGTCACCGGCATCGCCGGAGTGCTCGTCGCCGCCCTCGCCGCACCCGTGGTGGCGACCCTGCTCACGCTGCCCGACCCCGACCCCCTCGCCATCTTCGACCGGCCGGCGACCGCCCTCGACGACGAGTGGAAGATTCGGCTCGAGCAGAACTTCTTGTCGATTCCGACCCTCGGCCCACGCGTCACTGTCGTCGACGGTCTCACGCTCGTCGCCTTTCGAGCCTCCACCGTGCCCGACGGCCGCAGCACCGACGGCGATGCTTACTGTCTTGCGTCGACGACGAGTAACGCGTGGACTGACACCCCTGACTTCGCCAACCTCATGCTCAATTGCACCCATGCTCAGCGCTTCGAGGAAAAAGGCATCGAGTGGGTCTCGGCCGGCAACTCGACGGGCGACGGATTCGAGGTCGTTCGCTGGGGGCCGGTGGGGCCTCCGCGCATCGAGAACGTCGAGAGCCCCCCGCCTGCGAACGTGGAGAGGTCAGCCCTCGACTGGATGGCTTACCCGAACTACGTCGACAATGCCGACGAACTGCTTGCTCTCGTCAACGAGCCCGAGCGCCTGCTCATGGGCCCCTCGGCCTTTCTGGTCGCCGACGAGAACGGCACCCAAGACGTCGAACTCGCGCTGTACCTGCTCGCGCCCCGCTCCCCCAGCACGGAGCCTGACCTGTGCCTTGCGGCGACGGCGCGACGCTCTCCCACCGCTTCGGGGTGTCGACCTCTCTCTGACGCGGTCTCCGATGGGCTCTTCGTCTACGCGCCAGCGACGGAAGGTGGCTGGAACGTCACCATCAGGCCCGACGGCACTCCGGCTGTCGAACGCGTGGGGCTCGTGCTTGACTGACCGCATGCCCGACGATGCACTCGGCGACCTCTCGGCGGTCGACAGCGCGCAGTTGGAGGTGTGGGCATTCGGCCGACGAGCATCGGTGGCCGATCGCGAGCTCGCCGAGGCAGCACTGCTCGAACTCGCCCGTCGCGCCGAGGCTCAGCACGACACAGCGAGCGCCGACACAGCGAGCACCGACGAAAACGCCGACGACTATCAGCCCAAGGCCGATGAGATCGATGATGCCGACACCGAGCCAGAGCCAGAGCGTCGACGGCGACTGACGCGCCTCGCGGTCGTGCTCGCGGTGGGCATCCTCGCCGTCGCGACCGCGGCAACAGCGTTGCTCATCGCTGGCCCGCGCCAGGCATCATCGCTCGACATCTTCGATCGCGCTGAAACGCCTGTCGAGGCCGAGCTGCGTCAACAGCTGCAGCGAGTCGGGCAGCGCGTGAACATCGGGCCGCGGTTGCTGACCGAAGATTATCTCGGCATTACCGCTGCCTACCGCTCGAGCAGCGAGGCCGGCGGACCCGTCGACCGCGTGTGCCTCGCCATCATCGAACCGATGGGGGTCGGTGACTGGAGCTGTGTGCCGGAGTCGGAGTTCACCTCCGCGGGTGCCGAGTTCACGCTGTACGGCATCGACGGAGTGACGACCGTGCAGTGGGGACCCGACGGGGCTCCCATCATCGTGCAGCCCGAGGCCATCGATCTCGGCCCCTTGGGCGGCCCACGTGAGCTCGGCGACTATCGAGACGTGCTGCTGCGCGAGCAGAGCGCCGACGACCTCGCGGTGGGGCTTGCGCTCGGCGCCGCCAACATCACCGTGGAGCACGGCCCCGTCGTCATCGTGCCGCTCACTGCCCTGTACAACGTGCAGAGCACCGGCTTCGTCGCAGACTGGTCGGCGGTGTCGCCCGACCCCGAAACCGACGTCGTCGTGTGCCTCGGCGTCATCGATCTTCCGCCCGCCGACGAGAACGGTGACCGCACCTCTCCCGGCACGATTCGCGAATCACTGTGCGATAGCGACGACGACATGGTTGACCAGGGGCTGCGATTCGAGGTGCCGACGGGTTCGGGCACCGCCGTCTTCCTCTGGAACAACCGGCTCGGATTGCGCGCGAGCATCGGCGAGGTGTGAGCAACCCCGTTCCGATGGATGCTGCGCTCAGCGCGCCCGTGGGTGCGCGGTCGCCCAGGCCTCACGCACGGCGTCGGCCGTGACCAGAGTGTAGAGCTGGGTCGTCGCGACGCTCGCGTGGCCGAGCAGCTCTTGCACGACGCGCACGTCGGCTCCGCCTTCGAGCAAGCGGGTGGCGAAGGAGTGCCGCAGCGTGTGCGGGCTGAGCGCGGCGGTGAGGGATGCCCTGGCAGCAGCATCCCGGATCACGAGCCACACGCTCTGCCGTGACAGCCTGGCACCGCGCGCGCCGAGAAACAGCGCGGGCGTCGATCGGCCTCGCGGCGACAGCACCGGCCGCGCGCGCACGAGGTAGGCGTCGAGTGCCTCACGCGCAAAGCGCCCGAGCGGCACGATGCGTTGCTTGCGCCCCTTGCCGAAGAGGCGCACCTGCTCGGCCGTGTGGCCGTCATCGCCCAGCAGGTCGTCGACGTTGAGGTCGACCACTTCGCTCACGCGGGCTCCCGTGGCGTAGAGCAATTCGAGCAGGGCACGATCGCGCAACTGCAGGGGTTCATCGCCCGCGCAGGCGTCGAGCAGTCGCTCGACCTCGTCGATCGTGATCGCCTTCGGCAGTCGCTTCGGCTGCTTCGGCGGGCGCTGCTCGGCCGCAACATCGCGGAGGGCGAGCCCTTCTTCGGCGAGGAAGCGGTGCCACCCGCGCACGCTCGAGAGCATGCGGGCAGCACTCGAGGCGCTGACCCCCTGCGTGCCGTCGGCAGGTTCGCGTACCTCGACCACGAACGCCGAAACATGCTTCTCGGCAATGGCCGCGGGCTCGTCAACCCCGAGGCGTGCAAGAAAGTCGGTGTATCGACCGAGGTCGCGGCGGTACGCGCTCACCGTGTGCGGCGACCGCCCACGTTCCAGGGCCACGTGTCGCACGTAGCGCTCGACGGCTCGCTCGAGCGCCGTTGGCGCAGCGGGCCGCGTCGCAGCGCCCCGGGTTTGGGTTGTGGTGCTCGGCGTGTTGGAGCTCTCAGGCGGCGTGTCGTCACTGACGCCGGGGCGTTGCGACACAGACCCGTCGCCAGAACCGACCGGCCGGGGCTCCACGGCTAGCCCTTCGTGCGTCGGGCGTGCTCGGCGAGCAGCGCCGTCAGCAGAATGCCGTTGTGCACGCGACCGGCGAGTGCCGCATCAACCGCGTCGGCGAGCGGCACCCACTGCAGCACGATGTCAGCCTCTTCGGCGTCGCGCGGGAACACTTCGGCTGCTGCGGCAAGACCCGTGGCCCGAAAAACGTGAATCACCTCGTCAGAGCCACCAGGGCTCGTGTGCAGAGTGATGTGGGGCATCCACTCGCTCGCGATGAGGTCGGCTTCTTCGGCGAGCTCGCGCTGTGCTGCAGCGAGCGGCGCCTCACCCTCGATGTCGAGCAGACCCGCCGGCAGCTCCCAGTTGCGCATCTGAATCGGGTGCCGGTACTGCTGGATGCACAGCACGCGGTCGCGGTCGTCGATCGCCAGCACGGCGACGGCGCCGGGGTGTTCCATGAACTCTCGCGTCAGCGTGCCGTCGTGGTACGCGAACTGCTCGCGCCGAATGTCCCACACCACGCCGTCGAACACGACGTCGCTCTGCAGCACTTCGACGCCGTAGCCCTCATCGGCGATCGCGACCTCGCGCGGCTCGCTCGTCGCCCCGCCGTCGGCGGCACTCACGCGGCGGCGCCCCCGGCTGCCGGCTGGTCTGCCGCATCGTTCTCGGCGATGGTCGCGACCTCTCCGGTGCCTTCATCGAACAGCTTGGATGCTCGCTGACGGTCGAGCGCAGCCCCCACCAGCCCGCGGAACAACGGGTGGGCGTTCGTCGGCCGACTGCGCAGTTCGGGGTGCGCTTGCGTGGCGACGTAGAAGGGGTGCACGTCACGCGGCAGCTCGACGTACTCGACGAGGTGGCCGTCGGGGCTCGTGCCCGAGAAGAGCAGGCCCGCGTTGGCGATCTGCTCGCGGTACTCGTTGTTCACTTCGTAACGGTGACGGTGACGCTCGTGCGAGACCTCGGCGCCGTAGAGCTCGGCCACGATCGAGCCGGGCGTGAGCGCCGCCTCGTAGAGGCCAAGGCGCATCGTGCCGCCGAGGTCTCCCCCGTCGATGATGGCAACTTGCTCGGCCATCGTCGCGATGACGGGGTAGGTCGTCTCCGGGTCGAACTCGCTGCTCGACGCACCCTCGAGCCCGGCGACATCACGCGCGTACTCGATGACCATGCACTGCAAGCCGAGGCAAAGACCAAGGGTCGGAATGCCGTTCTCACGCGCGAACCGCAGCGCGCCGAGCTTGCCTTCGATGCCGCGCACGCCAAAGCCGCCGGGCACGCAAATGCCATCGAGGTCGGCGAGGTTCTTCGCCGCGCCCTCGGGCGTCTCGCACTCGTCGCTCGCAATCCAGCGCAAGTGCACTTTCGCCTGGTGGGCGAAGCCACCGGCGCGCAGCGCTTCGGTGACGCTGAGGTAGGCGTCGGGAAGGTCGATGTATTTGCCGACGAGGCCGATCGTCACTTCGCGCTTGGGCTCGTGCACCGCGGTGAGCAGGTCTTTCCAGCGCGTCCAGTCGACCTCGCCCGCCTCGAGACCGAGCTGCTCGATGAGGTAGCCGTCGAGACCCTGGCTGTGCAGCATCGAGGGGATGTCGTAGATCGACGTCACGTCGACCGCGTTGACGACCGCGGCCTCGTCGACGTCACACATGAGCGCGATCTTGCGGCGATTGGCGCTCGACACCGGCCGGTCGCTGCGCAGCACGAGCGCGTCGGGCTGAATACCGATCGAGCGCAGCGCCGCCACCGAGTGCTGCGTGGGCTTGGTCTTCTGCTCGCCACTCGCCCCCATGAACGGCACG
>SXMH01000008.1 GCA_005777405.1 Actinomycetota bacterium | reverse complement strand
GGCGACGCGCTGCTGCTGACCCCCCGAGAGTTCGTGCGGGCGACGCTCGAGCAGGCTCGTGAGCCCGAGCCGATCGATGAGCTCGGCTTCCCAGAGCTCGTCGTGCTCGCGCCGACGACGACCGAGCGATTCGGGCAGTCGAATGTTCTCAAGGGCAGTGAGGCCCGGCAGCAGGTTGAACGACTGGAAGATGAAGCCCATGCGCTCGTGACGCAGCGCTGCGAGCTCTGCTTCGTCGAAGTCAACCAGCGCGTGGCCGTCGAGTTCGATCTCGCCCCACGTGGGTGCGTCGAGCCCGGCCAGCAGGTACATGAGCGTCGATTTGCCGGAGCCGCTGGGCCCGACGACCGCCGTCAGTTCACCGCGGCGAAACTCGGCGGTGATGCGGTCGACGGCGGCGACGGTCGCACCGTCGGCCCCGAACAGGCGGGTCAGATCAGTGCAGCGCGCGACGATGTCGCCCGCGAAGGCAGTGTGATGATTGGTCATAGCCTCGACCGTAAGAGCGGCCATCGTGGCGCCGCGTCGCCCGGTGGTCGCAATCCGGCTCGCGCCAGTACCGAGCAGACCGGTACTGAAGTACCAGTGCGGCACGCTTCGGAAGGATGCCGCCCCTGCGCAGACCGACCAGGATGGAGTCATGAGCCTGCACCCCGCCCTCGTGCGTTCGCGCACCGGGGTGCTCGTCGCCGACGGGCTCGGAGGACTACTGCTCTTCACGGTCTCGGTGCTCTTCAGCAATCTCGCCCAGGCGGATGCCAACGCGGATGCTGCTGCCGGCCCGCTCGCAACGCCGTTCTTCATCGTGGCCGCACTCGTCATGGCCGCAGCTGTGGCGGTGCGTCGCTTGCACCCGGCGTGGGCTCTCGGCCTCGCGTGGGCGAGCACGCTCGTGCACCTGCTGGCCGTTCTGGACGCGAGTCTCACCCAGTTGGGCGTGCTCGTGGTGCTCGCGAGTGCCGCGCACTACGGCTCGACTCGCGTCGTGCGGTGGAGTGGTGCGTCGGTCGCGGTGGGAACCGTGCTCGCGTTTGGATACCTGCTCGCCATCAACTCGTGGCTCGTGCAGGTCTTCTCGTCGACGTCGCTGCTGCCCACTTTCGTGCCCTATGTCGTGCTCGCCGTGCTCGTGGGGTTGACGCTTGCGGTGCCGTGGCTCATCGGGCTGCTCGCTCGCACCATGCGGTTGAGTCGGGAGGGCCGCGAGCGGGCACGAGCCTCGCAGGCCGAGGCCCAGCGGGCGAGCGAGATCGCGGAGCTGCAGGCTGCTCGCACACTGCTCGCGCGCGATGTGCACGACATTGTCGGTCACTCACTCGCGGTCATCATCGCGCAGGCTGAGTCGGTGCGGTTTCGCGACGTGAGCGACCCCGAAGGTCTCGACGCCGTGCGCGGCGCTGTCGCGACGATTGCGCAGACAGCCCGCCGGTCGCTCGGCGAGGTGAGGCACGTGCTCGAGTCGACGGCGGGCTCGGCGGAGACCGCCCCTGCGACGAACGGCGCTGACGCAGCGAGGCTCGACCTCGATCAGCTGCTCGACGATGTCGCCCGTTCTCGAGCGGGCATGGTGGTCGAGCGCGCGAACTCGACCGCTTTGCCGCAAGGAGACGCCTCTGTCGCGCTCTACCGGGCCGTGCAAGAGCTGCTCACGAACGCGCTCCGTCATGGCGACGGCACTGCGCCTTTGCTCGTGACGGTAGCGTCGGCCGTGCAGGGCACAGTGGTCACGATCGAGAACACGGTGAGCGCAGGGGTGGAGAGCGAGCATCCACCCGACCGCGAAGGAACAGGCATCGAGGGCGCGAGATCTCGGCTGGCGTCGGTCGGTGGATCGCTCGAATGCCGGCGCGATGGCGCGATCTTTCGCGCGATCGCGCGCGTGCCCTCCCAGGGGACGAGGAGCGCATGACGACGCGTATTCGGGTCGTGCTCGTCGACGATCAACCGCTCTTCCGCCACGGCGTCGCCGCTGTGGTCGCCGCGCAGCCTGATCTGCAGCTCGTGGGAGAGGCCGGTTCGGGTGCCGAGGCCGTGGCGCTGCTCGACGCGGTCGAGGCCGATGTGGTGCTCATGGACATTCGCATGCCTGACGTCGACGGCGCTGAGGCGACTCGCCGACTCTTGAGCCCGGAGCGCGCGGCACGGCGCACCTCTCCACTGCGCATCATCGTTCTCACCACCTTCGGTCTCGACGAGCGCGCTCGCGCGGCGGTCGATGTCGGTGCGGCGGGGTTTCTGCTCAAAGACGCGAGCCCAGAGTTTCTCGTGTCGGCCATCCGTGCCGTGCACGCTGGCACGGCGGTCGCCGCGGCGGGAGACCTGTCGGCGCTTCTGGGCGAGACCGGTCGCACGGCGCCTCCACCTCCCACCGAGCTGGCGAGCCTGACCGAGCGCGAACGGCGGGTCTTCGACTGCGCGGCAGAAGGGCTCAGCAACGCCGAGATCGCGGCGCGGCTCTTTCTCAGCGAGTCGACGGTGAAGACGCACATCAGCAATGTGCTCGCCAAGCTCGGCGTGCGCGATCGCGTGCAACTCGTCGTGCTCGCTCATCGCCATGGACTCGGTGGGGCGGTCGGCAGCGATTGACGCCGGGGCGTGGATGCTCTAACGTACAACTCTATGGTTGTACGTTATGCAGAGCTGAGTGACGCCGAGGTCGATGCGATCTTCGGCGCACTCGCCGATGCGACGCGACGCGACATCATCGCGCGCGTGCTGCGGCGCGAGCAGTCGGTGTCGAGTCTTGCTGCCGAGTACGCCATGAGTTTCGCCGCGGTGCAGAAGCACGTCGCGGTGCTCGAGCGAGCATCCCTCGTGCGTAAGCAGCGATCGGGTCGCGAGCAGATCGTGCACGCTGAAGCGCGCACCATTGCGCACGCGCGAGATCTGCTCGACGAGCTGGAATCGCTCTGGCGGCACCGTGCCGCGCAGATGGAGCGGGTGCTTGCGACGAGCGAGCCCGAGAGGAGTGAATGATGACCGTCATGTCGACGAACGTTGATCGGGAGGCGTTGACCCTCACGATGGTGTGCGAGTTCGCCGCTTCGCGCGAGCGGGTCTGGCGGCTGTGGAGCGACCCCCGCCAGCTGGAACAGTGGTGGGGCCCTCCCGGCTGGCCGGCAACCGTGACGTCGCACGACTTCACCGTGGGTGGGCGCGCCGAGTACCACATGACGGGTCCGGAGGGAGAGATCTCAGCAGCCTGGATGCGGTTCACCGAGCTCGACGAACCGCATCGCGTGCGGTTCGACGAGGGGTTCAGTCATGACGACGGCACCGAGAACCCGCAGTTGCCCGTGGGGGAGTGCGAGGTGCGCTTCGACGCTCTCGACGACGCGCGAACGCGGATGACCGTGGCGTTCCACTACACCTCGTTGCCCGACTTCGACCTCGTCGTGGGCATGGGCATGGTCGAGGGCATCACGGCCGCCGCGGGGCAGATCGAGGGCGTGCTCGAGGGCGCCGCCTAGGCGGCTAGCTCGACGGCGCCTCGGTGCCGAGTCGCGGAAACGGTTCGAGAGCGAAGACGAACTCGAGCGGCACCTCGAAAAACTGCGCGATGCGGAGAGCGAGGTGCAAGCTCGGGCTGTACTCACCCCGCTCGAGGTACCCGACCGTCTGATAGTGCACCCCGATCGCCTCGGCGAAGTCGCGTCGTGAGATGCCACGGTCGACCCGGAGTGTGGCAATGCGATTGTGCACGACCTCCACGGCGGGCCGACCTCGTGATTCCTCAGACACGCTGCAGCGCTTTCTCGCGTCGCTGAGCGAGTTGGGCGAACGACTCCCGCCGAACGACGCGCTGCAACAGCATGGGAGCGAGCACGATGCCCGCGACGGCCCAGATGCCGAGCACGCCGATCGACTCGAGAGTGCGCCAGCTCTCGCCGATCTCTGCAGCCGCAAACGCTTCGGGAAGGAGAGCGCTGCGCAGACCGAGCCCAAGCCAGTACAGCGGCAAGAGCTGGCCGATGATCTGCACCCACAGCGGCGAGTCACCGAGCGGAACAATGACCCCTGATGCCGCCACGAGCGCACCGATGACGAGAAAGCCCCAGCCGCCGACCGATCGTGGATTCGAGAAGACACACCCAATAACGAACCCGAGCGGCAGGGTCGCGAGCACTCCGAGCAGCAGGAAGCCGACCGCTGCCGCGACGCCGCCGACACCTTCAGTCGTGAGATTGGGCACGAGAAACACCGCGAGCACTGTGAAGAGCGCGAAGGTGAACACCAACTCGAGGAAGGTGCGCACGGTCTGCCCCCAGGCGTAGGCCGTGACGCCCCCAGGCAGTATCGACAACCTCAAGACCGTGCCATCTTCGCGCTCGGTGGTTACGAGGGTCGCCAAGCCATACGTCGCCACGAACAGCATCATGATCGCGAGCGCGTTGGGAAAGACGATGGACGCCGTCGAGATGCCGAGCTCGGGCACCGGCTGATCTCTCAAGAAGACCATGCCCGCCGTGAATCCTGCTGCGCCGATGATGTAGTAGGTCACGTCTCCGGCTTTTTGCAGGCTGTTGCGGAAGTCGACGAGGCCGCGTGTCGCGCCGACCCGGAGCGCTGTCGTGCTGAGACCAAGCAGGGGAGTGCGGTTCATTGCGAGGCTCCTTCCGTCGCGGTCGACTCCGAGCGCGCGACCATGGCGAGATACGTGTCTTCGAGGGTGGAACGTCGCACCTCGAGTTCGGTGGCCTCGGGTTCGCGCGCGAGCAGCTCGCGCACGAAAGCCGTCGCATCGTCGCTCGCGTGCACGAAACGATCACGACCGATGCGCCATCGCACCTCGGTCGCCCCCGCGACTTCGCGCGCGAGCTCGTCGGCGCTGCCGTCGGCAGAGATGCGGCCCCCATCGAGAATGAGGATGCGATCGGCGAGGCGCTCCGCCTCGGTGAGGTCGTGCGTCGTCAGCAGAATCGTCGTCGCCCGACTGTCGGCCAGTTCGTGCATGAGCTCGTGGAACTCTCGCCGCGCGTGCGGGTCGAAGCCGACGGTCGGCTCGTCGAGGAAGAGCAGTTCCGGTCGACCCACGAGCCCCACGGCGACGTCGAGACGACGACGCTGGCCGCCCGACAGCGAGCCGATGCGGGCGCGGTGGTGCTCGGCGAGTCCGACGCGCTCGAGCAGAGCATCCACCGTCCACGAGGGATCGTCGTCGAGAAAGGGCGCGTGCAGCACGAACAAGTGGTGCAAAAACTCGCGAACCCGCCACCGGGCGTGATCGCGCCACGACTGCAGCACGACGCCGACCCGGGCGCGGTGGTGGAGGTCGGCGTGGAGGGGGTCGACGCCCAGCACGCGAACGGTGCCCGCGGTGGGCTTGCGGAGCCCCTCGAGAATCTCGATCGTCGTGGTCTTGCCGGCTCCATTGGGGCCGAGCAACGCGATGACCTCGCCGCGAGCGACCTGCAGGTCGATCTCGCGCAGCACCACGCGAGACCCGTAGGCCATTGAGAGGCCGCTGACGTCGATGACAGGGGCGTCGGTTCGATGAGCGTCATGCATCGTGAGTCCCTTCTTCATGGGCGTGCTCACGAATGTAGCAGGAATACTACATATCAGTCGAGGGTCACGATGGTGTCGTACTCGGCGCGAGAGCGCGCACCTTCTGCTCGAGCACCGACCGCTGCGCATCATTCGCCACGAAAGCGAGCGCGCGGTCGAACTCGCGTAGAGCCTCCGCCGACCGGCCGAGCCGCGCGAGCAGCTCGCCGCGCACGCTCGGCAGCAAGTGCGAGGTCGCGAGCGCACCGGTCGCCTCGAGTGCGTCGACGAGTCGCAGCGCCGTCGCGGGACCCTCCGCCATCGAGACCGCGACGGCTCGGTTGAGTTCCACGACCGGACTCGGAGCGACACGGCCGAGCACCTCGTACAGCACGACGATGCTCGCCCAGTCGGTGGCCTCGACGCTCGAGGCGATCGCGTGCTGTTCGGCGATGGCCGCTTGCAGTGCGTACGCGCCTCGACCGCGGCCCAGGGCATCCACTCTCGCGAGCGCGGCGCGACCCCTCGAGATTGCCGCGCGGTCCCACCGTCGACGATCCTGATCGTCGAGCAGCACCGGCGCTCCGCTCGCGCCCACTCTCGCGGCAAAGCGAGACGACTGCAGCTCCATGAGTGCCAGCAGGCCGTGCACCTCGGGCTCGCGCGGCAGCATGACCGAGAGCCTGCGTCCGAGCCGAACTGCCTCATCAGCGAGCTCGCGCTGCAGCCAGCGGTCACCGCTCGTGGCCACGTAGCCCTCGGTGAAGATGAGGTAGACAACTCGCAGCACTCCCGCGAGGCGATCGCGCCACTCGTGGGCTTCCGGCACCTCGAAGGGCACGGCGGCGGCCGAGAGCGCGCGCTTCGCTCGCACGACCCTCTGCTGCATCGTCGCGACCGGCACGAGGAACAACCGGGCGAGCTGCTCGCTCGACAGGCCGCCCACGAGCTTGAGTGCGAGCGCGCACTGCGATTCGACCGGGAGCACGGGGTGACACGCGACGAAGAGCAATCGCAGCACGGCATCGCCGATCACATCGATGTCGTCGTCCACCCCCTCGCGCAGGTCGGTCGCGAGAGCTGCGTATCGAGAGTCGAGGGCCTGGCGGCGTCGCCAGGCGTCGATCGCTCGGCGCTTGGCCACAGCGGTGAGCCAGGCGCCGGGGTTCTGTGGCACGCCCTCGCGCTGCCAACTGGAGAGTGCTTCGAGGCAGGCCTCTTGAGCGACGTCCTCCGCGAGTGCGACATCGCGCGTCATGGCCGCGACGCTCGCGACGACCCGGGCTCCTTCGATGCGCCAGATCGTCGCGAGCCGCCGCGAGACTTCGTCGTGGGCGGCAGCGCCGCTCGACATCAGGCCTGCTCGGCCTTGCGCGCGAGCTCCTCGCGCCAGCCCTCTTCTTTCTGGATGTACTCGTTGTCAGCGAAGTCGGCGAAGTCGCTCTCGTCAGTGACGCGACGCACTTCGAGCTTCGAACCCGGCCCGAGCGGGCAGCGACGAGCCCACTCGATCGCTTCGTCCTTGTCAGCCACCTGAATCATCCAGAAGCCGTTGAAGAGCTCGTGCACCTCTCCGTAGGGGCCATCGGTGACGACCTTGTCGTCGCTGTCGAAGTCGACCACGAAGCCCTCGGAGGCGTCGCTGAGTCCCTCGCCGCCGACCATGACGCCGGCCTCCATGAGCGACTCGTTGTACGCCCCCATGGCATTGATGATCTCGGTGAAGTCCATGTCGGCACTCGCGTCGACTGCCTCTTGGCGTGAACGCATGATGAGCATGTACTTGGGCATGGTGATGATCCTCTCGTGCGAGTCGCTGACTGCGACTCTCTCACTCCTACGTCGAGCGGGTCGAGACCAGATCGACATCGCGCGAGAAAAATGTCGAGAACGTCAGTGTCGAGGTTTGCGCGCCGGGCGGTCATCGCGGCCAGCGGCTGCGCCGCGGTCGGCACGCTTGCGCGGCCCGCGGTCGAGCTGCAATTCGATGAGCTTGCCGCTGATGCGCGTCGCGGCGAGCTTGTCGAGTGTCTCGCGCGAGAGCTCGGCCGGCAGCTCGACGATCGAGAAGTCGAGCTTGATGTCGATCGCCCCAAAGTCTTCTCGGCTCAGGCCGCCCTCGTTCGCGAGGGCGCCGACGATCTGACGAGGCTCGACGCGGTGCCGACGACCGACCTCGATGCGATAGGGCGCGAGTCGTCCGTTGCCGGTGCGGCTGCGGCGCTCCGGGCGTTCACCTCGGTCGCCGTCGCGCGAGGGCCGAGCATCCCGTTCCTCGCGCGGGGGCCGCACGGGGCGCAAGTCGTCTTCGGTGAGCAAGAGCGATGCTCCGCCTTGAGCGACGACCGCGAGCGCCGCGGCGACATCGGCTTCGGGCACGTCGTGGTGCTCGACGTAGTGGCCGATGATGTCGCGGAAGGCGCTCATGAGCTCCTGCTGGCCGAGCGCCTCGGTGATCGCGTCGTCGAAGCGGGCCAGTCGAGTGGCGTTGACGTCGTCGACCGTCGGCAGTTGCATCTGCGTGAGCGGTTGGCGCGTCGCCTTCTCAATCGCATCGAGCAATCGTCGCTCGCGCGGGGTGACGAAGCTGATCGCGGCGCCGCTGCGACCAGCACGACCCGTACGGCCAATGCG
>SXMH01000107.1 GCA_005777405.1 Actinomycetota bacterium | reverse complement strand
TCGTGCTGCGTCCGGTGTCGTCAGAAGACGCGCTGACGGCCGACTGGACCCGCCTGCCCTACGACGTGCTCGCGCGCATCTCGAACCGCATCACGAACGAAGTGGCCGAGGTCAACCGCGTCGTACTCGACGTCACGTCGAAGCCCCCCGGCACGATCGAATGGGAGTGACAAAGAGGGCCGCCCGATGGGCGGCCCTCTTTGTCACTGTGCTGCGCGACTAGTTGTTGCCGCGGAGAATCGCGAGCATCCGCAGAATCTCGAGGTACAGCCAGATGACGGTGACCATGATGCCGAAGGCGGCGGTCCAGCCGTACTTGGCGGGGGCGCCGCGACGCACACCGGTCTGCACCATGTCGAAGTCGAGCACGAGCGAGTACGCGGCCATGATGACGACGAGAATGCCCAGCCAGAAACCGAGCGGCAGGCCGAGGAACGGCACGTCTCGAAGCCCGAACATCGACTCGGTGACACCGAAGAGCATGAGGCCGAAGTTCACGAGCGAGAACACCGCGTAGCCGACCATCGCGATGAGGAAGATCTTCGTCGCTCGCTTGGAGGCGCGAATCTTGCCGCTCGCGAAGAGTGCGAGCGTCACGCCGACGACGGCGAGTGTGCCGATGACGGCCTGCACGACGATGCCGTCCCACATTGACTGGTAGAAGGCCGAAATGCCACCCACGAAGAGGCCCTGCGCTGCCGAGTAGGCAAGGATGAGCGCCGGCGAGGGCTCTTTCTTGAAGATGTTGACGAGAGCGAGTACGAAGCCCGCAATGCCGCCGATGATCCAGAGGCCGGGAACGAACCAGCCGACCGCGGCGAAGACCAGCAGCACCGCGAACGCTCCGAACGTCTTCTGGATGACGTTCTCATAGGTCATGCGACCCATCTGGTCGGGGGTCGCTGCCGAGCGTCCATAGAGCTCGTCGAGCTGCTGCGACGAGGGCTCCTGCGTCCACTGCACAGCCTTGGTGGCGTTCTGCGTGAACGCGGGAGAGTTCGAGAAAGCCGGGTTAGAGGTAGCCATGAACCGATTCTAGGGATTCCGGCCTCGGAATACCTCGTTCTTGCCTATGTCGCGGCTGTGGACGCGGCCGCTGTCGAGGCGGATGCTCGCGGAGGCCGCGCGAGCGCCCATGCCCACCAGCTTGACCCGATGAGCACCGCCGCCGAGATGGCGAGCGCGAGCGGCATGTCGTCGTACGACCGGAAGAACGCCGCTGCCGCCACTCCGTTGAGCAGCACTGGTCCGAGCGACAGCAGGCTGCGCCACGGCCGGTGCCGCACGATCAACCAGCACAGGAAGGGAATGGTGAGCGTCCACATTGATTGCGGCCCGGTGAGCACGAGCCAGACGACGAGCCCGCTCGGCAGCAGCGGCACGAGCCGACGCCACCCCTGCGCGGGCATGATGAGCCACCCGACAGTGTGCGCAGCCGTGCCGATGATGAGCGGCAGCAGGTTGGTCGTGCTCGCCGACTGCAAGTGCACAAGCCCGCCCACGATGAGGATGAGCCCGGCCCAGCGGCGTTCGCTCCACGTGCCCCAGCGCAGGGGCAAGGCGGCGGTGGGCTCGACCCAACCGCTCACGACTGCAGAACCTGCCACACCGCGATGACCAGCACCACGCCCGCGATGAGCCAGAGGTAGCCGAGACCGACGGCGACCCAGGCGATGACGATGCCGCGCTCGCGGCCCCGCGACCGGCCAATCTGACCGGCGGCGAGATGGCCGAAGAGCGCTGCGGCTGGGCTCAGGAGTGCGGCGAGAGTGATCGCGGCGACGGCCAGGGCGTTGATCGGGCGTCGCGGACGTCGTCGAACGGGTTGCGGGTCGGTCTCGAGCGCAACGGGGTGCGGCGGTGACGGCGGCACCACGAGGGCGGGAGCATCCTCGGGCGGCACAGCGGTCATGCCCGCAGGCTATCGCGTAGCGTGGTCGAGGTGACCACTGCCGCGCCCCGTCCGCTCATCGTGGCTCACCGCGGTGCGAGTGGCCACCGCCCCGAGCACACGCTCGCGGCGTACGCGCTCGCAGTGCAGCTCGGTGCCGAAGCGATCGAGCCCGACATCGTCGCGACGCGCGATGGCGAGCTCGTGCTGCGGCATGAGAACGAGATCTCCGGTACGACCGACGTCGCCGATCGCCCTGAGTTCGCCGCTCGCCGCACTACGCGTGAAATCGACGGTCAACGGCTGACGGGCTGGTTCACCGAAGACTTCACGTGGGCCGAACTCAGCACTTTGCGGGCTCGAGAGCGACTGCCGCAGGTGCGCGGCGCCTCGGCGCGATTCGACGACCGCTTTCCGTTGGTGCGCCTGCGCGATCTCTTGCAACTGCTCGATGAGGCTCCGCCCGCACCGGGCACCGGTGAACCCGTCAAGCTCGTGGCCGAAGTGAAGCACGCCTCGTACTTCGCCTCGATCGGATTGCCGCTCGACGAACTGCTCGCCGCCGAGCTCGCTCCCTGGGAGGCGGCCAGCCCTGGCCGACTCGTCGTCGAGTCGTTCGAGCAGACGGTGCTGGGCGAACTGCAGGCGCGCGGGTTGCCCGCCGACTACGTCTATCTCGTCGAGAGGGCGGGCAGCCCCGCCGACCTCGTGGCGAAATACGGTGCTGCCGCGCTGTCGTACAGCGCTCATCTCACGGATGCTGGGCTCGACCGATTGCGCGCGGCGGGCATCCACGGGGTGAGCGTCGATACCGCCCTGCTGGCGCGACCCGAACCGAAAGGCGCCGGTCGACCCGGCTCGGCGTGGACGCCGCTCGGCGACGGAATGGCGACCTCCGACTTGGTCGACCGCGCCCACGCGCGCGGCCTCGCGGTGTACACCTGGACGCTGCGCCCCGAGAACCGCTTCTTGCCGTCGAGCTATCGCCTCGGCTCGGCCGGTGCCGCACACGGCGACTGGTTGCGATGGTTCACCGTGCTCATGCGTACGGGTCTCGACGGGGTCTTCGCCGATCACCCCGACCTCGCCCTCGACGCGCGAGCGGCGCTCGACTGAGGCTCACGGTTCTGGGTCGGAGGTCGGTGGCGCGACCTAGACTGGGGCGGTCATGAGCAGCCCGGTCGAGTCCCCAGCAGTGCACGAGCAGACCGAGCCTGATCCGCTGCTGCGCGGGCTCAACCCGCAGCAGCGCACGGCGGTGCTGAGCCGCTCTTCTGCTCTGCTCATCGTGGCGGGTGCCGGTTCCGGCAAGACGGCGGTGCTGACCCGGCGTGTGGCGCGACTCATCCGCGACCGCGAATTGTGGCCGAGCCAGATTCTCGCCATCACCTTCACGAACAAAGCGGCGGGTGAGATGCGCGAGCGCGTCGAGCAGCTCGTCGGGCGCGAGGCCGCCGCCGGCATGTGGATCTCGACATTCCACTCGGCCTGCGTGCGCATTCTGCGTCGAGAGGCCGAGCAGTTCGGCTTCACCCAGGGCTTCACGATCTACGACTCCGCCGACGCGCGGGCGCTCGTCAAGCGCCTCGTGAAAGAGATGCAGGCTGACACTCTCGGGTTCACGGTGAGCGGTGTGGCCGGCAAGATCTCGCGCCTCAAGAACGAGCTCATCGACGCCGAAGGCTTCAGTCGGCAGATGAACGCGAATGACCCTACCGAGGTCATGTTTCTCGAACTCTTCCGTCGGTACACCGCCGAGCTGCGTCGAGCCAATGCGTTCGATTTCGATGACCTCATCGCTCAGACGGTGTACCTCTTCCGCGCGTTCCCGCAGGTCGCGGCGCTCTACCAGCGGCGCTTCCGGCACATTCTCATCGACGAGTACCAAGACACGAACCACGCGCAGTACGCGCTCGTGCGCGAGCTCACGCGCGCCGTCGAGCCCCACCATGTGCCTGCCGAGACTCGCGTCGAGCTCGACGCGAGCGGGGGCATCCCGCCTGCCGCGCTCACCGTGGTCGGCGATTCCGACCAGTCGATCTATGCCTTCCGCGGTGCCGACATTCGCAACATCGTCGAGTTCGAGCGCGACTTCACGGGCGCCGAGGTCGTGCTGCTCGAGCAGAACTACCGGTCGACGCAGACGATTCTCGATGCGGCGAACGCGGTCATCGCCAACAACTTCGATCGCATTGCGAAGAACCTCTTCACTGCCGTCGGTTCGGGCGACAAGATCGTCGGGTTTACGGGCTACAGCCAGCACGACGAGGCGCAATTCGTGGCCGACGAAGTGCAGACTCTGCACGAGTCGGGCATGGCGTACAGCGAGATGGCTGTGTTCTACCGCACGAACGCCCAGACGCGAGCGCTCGAAGAGATCTTCATTCGCTCGGCGATTCCCTATCGCGTTCTCGGCGGCACCAAGTTCTACGAGCGCGCCGAGATCAAAGACGCGATGGCCTACCTCATCCAAGTCGCCAACCCTGCCGACGCCCTCGCCCTGCGGCGCGTGCTCAACACCCCGAAGCGCGGTATCGGTCCGGCCACCGAGACGGCGCTGGCCCGCCACGCTGACGAGCTCGGAGGCACGATGCGCGATGCGCTGCGCGATGCTGCCGCACTCGGCCTCGGCCCGAAAGTGACCACCGCCATGGTCGAGCTCGCTGCGCTGCTCGACGAGCAGGGCGACCAGGTCGAGACGGCGCTCGTGCCCGATATCCTCACCGCGATTCTGGAACGCACCGGGTACCTCGAGCAGCTGCGCGCCAGCCGAGACCCCCAAGACGAAGTGCGCGCCGAGAACGTCGAAGAGCTCGTGGCCGTGACGCGCGAGTTTCAGAAGAACAACCCCGAGGGCCGTTTGCTCGACTTTCTCACCGAAGTCGCGCTCGTCGCCGCAGCGGATGACCTCGATGACTCGAGCGGCACCGTCTCGCTCATGACGCTGCACACGGCGAAGGGTCTCGAGTACGACGCCGTCTTCATCACGGGTGTCGAAGAGAACCTGTTGCCGCACCAAATGAGCGCCGCTGAGCCGGGCGGTCCTGCTGAAGAGCGTCGACTCTTCTACGTGGGCATCACGCGCGCCCGCAAGAAGCTGCACCTCAGTCTGGCGATGACCCGGTCGACCTTCGGCGACACGCAAGTGGCAGCGCCGAGCCGCTATCTGCAAGAGATTCCCTCTGACCTCATCGACTGGCGCGACTCGCCCGGCATGGGCTCGCGCAGCACTGGCGGGCGGATGCTCGGCAGCGGCTCGACGGGGCGCGAGCAGCGCGAACGCTTCAGCTACGGCTCGTCGCTGCCGCCCGGCAAGCCGAAGACCGAGTGGGCGAACCGGGTGACGGCGACCGTGCGCGACAACGGCGACCTCACTCTCGCGGTCGGCGACCGCATCCGCCACGTCGACTTCGGTGACGGCACCGTGAGCGCGGTCACCGGGATGGGGCCCAAGAGCATCGCCGAGGTGCAGTTCGATCAGGTCGGACGCAAACGCCTTCTCATCAAGATCAGTCCGATCGAACTCATCGCAGACTGACGGCCCGATAATGGGGGCACGAGCTTCGAAGGAGAAACCATGGACGTGTCTGTCGTGCATCACCCGGGCGGTATCGCTGAAGTGACGGTCGCTGGCCGGCTCAACATGGTGACGGCGAGTGCGTTGCGGGAGGTCATCCAGGGCCAGATCGGCGACAACCATCCGCGCATCGCGATCGATCTCTCTCGCGTCGTCTTTCTCGACTCGTCTGGCCTCGGTGCGCTCATCGCCGGTCTCAAGTCGACGAGGCAAGCCGGGGGAGACCTCCGGCTCGTGCAACCGGCCGAGCAAGCGCAGCTCGTGCTCGAACTCACCAACATGAACACGGTGCTGCAGAGCTTCGACACCGTCGCCGACGCCTACCCTTCTGCCTGACGTGCCCGAAGTCATCGCGCGATCGCTGCGCCTCAGCAGCCCGCCGGACTCGGTCGACACGGTGCAAGATCTGTTGGCGACGATCTGGGCGCAAACCCCAGGGCTCGACGACGAGGACCGCATGGCGGCAGAGCTGGCGATCGTCGAGCTCGCGGCGAACGTCATCGAGCACGCGAACGAGGGTGAGCCCATCACCTTCTCGTTGTCGGTCGTGGTCTACGACGATCGCATCGAAGCCACGGCCACCGACTCGGGCTCGGTCGGCGAGGTCGATCTGCAGCGTCGCGAGATGCCCGACGGAGAATCGGAACGCGGTCGAGGTGTGCCGCTCATGCAGTCGCTCACCGACTCCATCGAGCACCGCCGAATCGAAGGAACCAATCACTGGACGCTCGTGCGCGCGCGCCGCACGACCGAGCCCCGCGCCTCGCGCGCCATGCCGTCGATCTCGATCGCGGGCGTGATCGACGAGATGGCTCGACAGCGAGCTCTCGACGACATGGGCATACTCGACACGCCCCCTGAAGAGCGATTCGACCGGGTCACGCGGCTCGCGGTACAGCTCTTCGGCGTCGAGAGTGCGGCCATCAACCTCGTCGACCACGATCGTCAGTGGTCGAAGTCGATCGTGGGGCCCTCGAGTCCTGAGCTCGACCGCTCGAAGTCGATGTGCTCGATCGTGGCGGCGACGGGCGAGCCCCTCATTGTGGGTGATATGCGCGCAGACGAGCGCTACGCCGACAAGGTCGAAGACGGCATCATCGACTTCTACGCGGGCTACCCGCTCTACGCGCCGGGGGGCGAGCGCATCGGTGCGTTCTGTGTCTACGACCCCTACCCGCGCACGTTCTCGGTGCGCGAGAGCGAGATGCTGCGCGATCTCGCGGCGTGGGTGCAGCAAGAGCTGACCGTGAGTCAAGAGCTCAGCAAGGCATCCGAGGTGCAACAGGGCCTGCTGCCGCAGCAGCTCTTGAGCATGCCGGGCTGGACGATCGCGGGAGTCTGCATTCCCGCGCGCGCTGTCGGCGGCGACTTCTACGACTGGTATCCGGTCGGCGAGGGCGCAGCCTTCACGCTCGCCGATGCCATGGGCAAGGGCATCGCGGCGTCGATCATCGCGGCGACGGTGCGCGCCGTGCTGCGCTCGGCCGCGCGCTTCGCCGATGTCTCCGGTGCCGTCGAAGCGGCCTCGGCTGCCCTCTCGGTCGATCTCGATAACGCGGGCGTCTTCGTGACCGCTTTCCATGGTCGCCTCGACATGGACTCGGGTGTCATGACGTTCGTGGATGCCGGGCACGGCTTGAGCGTCGTGGCGCGTGCCGGCGGCGGATCAGAGCGACTCACGTCGAAGACTCCACCGCTCGGCGTCGACATCGAGACCGAGTGGGTGCAGCAGACGGTGCAGCTCGAGCCGGGCGACACGCTCGTCATCGTGAGCGATGGCGTACTCGACCTCTACGACGGCACGCTGCGGTCGCTCGACAACCTCGTGGCTCTCGCGCTCTTGGCGCAAGACCCCTGGGAGATCGTCGACGCGATCAAGGCTCGCGCGCGAGGCTTCAGCGCCGATGACGTCACAGCGCTCATCATTCGCCGTGACGATGCCGACTGACGGTCACGCGGCCCGCGTGGCGGCGGTAGTCTAGGCGCGGCGGTTTATCTCGATATCGAGAAATCTTGAGATCGAGAGACTGAGGCCGCCTGCCCCCTTTTCGCACGCGGATGGGAAGAACAAGCGTGGATCTT
>SXMH01000106.1 GCA_005777405.1 Actinomycetota bacterium | reverse complement strand
TCGCGAGATTTCTCGTCATCGTTGAAGTAGCCGAGCATCGTCGCTGGGCCGCGGAGAATGAGCTCGCCCGGCGTTCCATCGGGCACGGGATTGCCCTGCTCGTCGACGATGCGCGCTTCGGTGCGCGGCACCGACGGGTCGGGGTGGTGGCGGGGGAATCCCATGGCACCTGCACGCCGACGCTCGTCGAACGGCTCGAGCAGACCGAATGTTGTTTCGCTCATGCCGAAGCCGCTGACGATGCGCATGCCGTACCGGGCTTCGAGCTCGTCACGCAAGTCGCCAGGCAGGGCGGGCACGCCGTAGGCGACCTTGACGACGTGATCGGTGTCGCCTGGCTCCGGCTCCTTCTTGGAGAGGATGAGCGTCATGGCTCCGATGAAATTGAACACGGCCACGCGATGGCGCTTGATGTCGCTCCAGAATCGACTGGCCGAGAATCGGGGTACCAGAACGATCGCCCCGCGAGCGCCGATGGCGCCCATGGTCGAATAGGCCTGTGAGTTGATGTGAAACAGCGGGAGGCAGGCATAGATGCGGTCGCCGCGCTCCATCCCCATCCAGGCCGGATACGACTGGCCGGTGAGCACGAAGTTGCGCTGCGAGTGCATGACAGCCTTCGGCTTGCCCGTCGTGCCCGACGTGTAGATGAAGCTGACGATGTCATCCTCGTGCGGTTGGCCGTCGGGTGCGCTGGGGTCAGCGGCCCGTCGGAAAGCCTCGAAGTCTTGAAGATCGGTGGTAGGGCCGATCGAGTAGATCGACTCCAGCGTCGGGGTCTCGGCGCGGGCGGTGCGCACGATGTCAGCGAATTCCGGATCCACCAGCGCGATACGTGCCCCTGAGTGCTGCAGGATGTACGCGACCTCCGCCGCCTTGAACCCCGTGTTGATCGCGACGAGGGTGGCGCCGATCTTCGCCAAGCCGAGCCAGCTGTAGAGAAACTCCGGGGAGTTGCCCGCCATCATCGCAACCCGGTCACCGCGGCTGATGCCGAGGTCGAGCCAGATGCGAGCAGCACGATTGACCTCGGCATCGAAGGTGCGGTAAGTGATCGCCGTGTCGTTCCAGATCAGGAACGGCTCGTCGGGTACCTCGTGGACGGCCTGCTCGAGGAACGTCCGCACGGTGCGCTCCGGGGTCGTCGTTGACACGGATCCTCCTCGTCAGAGGCGGCCCTCGTCGGTGAGGTGCCGTCCTGTAGTGAGAGACGGGAGGAGAGCCCGCAACTGCGGCCTAGAGGGTTTCGTGAGACGTTGTGTCTCAGTTCGCGGTCGGAACCGCGAACAATCGCGTCCACGTCGCATCGAGAGGTACGACCGTCTCAGTCTCGGCGAATCGCAGTGACGACCACACCGTCGACGTGATGTTGGTGAGAACAGGCACGCCGGTTTCCTGTTCGAGTTGCCGTGCGGCATGGATGGCAAACCACAGCCCTCCTGGGAGGAGGATGGCGTCGGCATCCGGAGCTTCGGCAATGAGTTCGCGCCCCATCTCGATGGCCAGTCGGTGGTCAGCAAGCGGGTCAGCGCTCTTGTTTCGCTGCAGATCTCGCCCTGCGAATCTCTGCGCGACAACGGTAATGCCCTCGACCGCGAGATAGTCGACGATGGCGGCGGTGAGAGCCTCGGGCCAGCGTGTGCCCAGCACAATGCGGCGGGCGCCGAGAGCGTGGAGTGCTCGAATGTGATTCTCGAGGTCGGTCGAGCACGGCATGCCGGCGATCTCGGAGAGGTCATCAAGCAAGGCGCGAGTGCGTTCGATGCCCAGCGACGCCGCAAGTGGCACCCCGGACACGGAGAGAGAGTGCACGGAGCGGCGGGCGAGAATCTCGACAGCTTCGCGCAGGGTCGGCAGTTGTTCTTCGACTGCGGCCAGGCTGTACTCGCGCAGGTCAAGTTGGGTGGACACCATCATCATGCCTTCGGGTGCGACCCGGGCAAACAAGTAGCCATCCATGTCGGTGTGTCGGTGGGGAATCACGTAGCCGAAGCGGTGCCAGGGTGCGAGTGGCTCGTTGTTCACGGCCGTCCTTCCGTCGCGGGGCCCTATCCAGGCCTCGGCAATTATGAGACAATGTCTTGCCGGGGAGTCAATCAGGAGGATTCCCACTGGTCAAGCTGGGAGGTTGCAGACTGCACAACCCTGGTGAATCAGACGCGGGCCGTCACCTCTCGGCCAAAATCATCACGTTGCTCGAGCTCGTCGCCGCCGCAGAACGTGGCATCTCGGTGCGCCAGGTGGCTCGCGATACCGGCTACGACCGCAGCGCGGTGAGCCGACTGCTGACGCAATTGCGCGACCTTGGCGTACTTCGCCTGGACAACGACACGGGGTTGTATGTCATCGGTTCGCGACTCGCAACGCTGGGTGAGCAGCTTCATTCACGCAACCTCATGTGGACGGTTGCCGAACCGGTTTTGCGTGAGGTTGTCGATGAAGTCGATGAGACGTGCTACCTCATCGCCCGCGAGGGAGACTTCGTGCGCTTCGGCGAGCGAATCGACTGCCACCGCCCTATTCGATACCTCATCGAAGCCGGAACAACGTCTCCGCTGCACGTTGGCGCAGCCGGACGCGCCGTGCTGCTCGGCATGACGAGCAACGAGGTCGCCGACTACGTCGCGCGGGTCGACTTCACCCCGTTCACGCGCACGACGGTGAGCGGTCGCGACGAACTCGAGGAACAGATTCACGCCGACAGACTGCGCGGCTTCACCGTGAGTGATGGCGAGCGTGTCGAGGGCGGTCGCGGCATCGCGGCCCCTGTTTTTGGCGCCGACGGTCGCTGTGTCGGTTCAGTGTTGCTGACGTGGCCGTCATCGCGGTTTCGCGACGACCGCATCGCTGAACACGGCCGGCTCGCAATGACCGCAGCGCGCGAGATCTCGCGTCGGCTCGGCTACACCGCCGACAGGCGTGGTCGGGTCGCCCCCGCGCAGACCGGGTGACGCGCGGCTCGTGCCGTCGAACCAGCAGTTGATGCTCGACGCTGCGAATCAGCGCAGGTTCGAGCGCGACACGGTCATCGAGGTGCTCACGAGCAGCACCGAGAGCACGATGAAGATCGCGCCAGAGCCAGCGAGTGCTGCGACGGCCCCGACCGCCACCGGAATGAGCGACTGCCCAACGCGATTCGCGGTGAGCCGCACCGCGAGAGCGGTGGCGCGCAGGTCATCCGGCGCCGATCGTGAGACCCATGCCATCGTGAGCGGCTGACCGATGCCGAGCACGAGACCGGTGATCGCCATGAGCACGATGGCGACCCAGGCGGGCAGCTCTGGTGTCATGAGGAGCAGGGCAGCAGACCCGATGCCGCACGCCCCCACGAGCAGGGTGCGCCTGCCGAACCACCGCACGAGCGGGGCGGTGCCGACGCGCACGAGAAACGAGAGCGCTGCGCGCACGGCGAGCAGGATGCTCACGAACGCCACCGACCACCCGCGCTCGGCACCGATGCCCGGCAGGTAGACCGTCAGCACGTCTGTCGCGGTGAGAACCACGAGGCTCGCCCATAACGCTTTGCCCATGTGCGGCGCCCGCAGTACCGAGCCGAGCCCGGCTGGACGCGCACCTGCGACGAGCGGAGCCGCGGGTCGTCTGTCGCGTGAGCCCCCCGGTGATCGGGGCAGCCAGAACGAGGCGAGAGCACCGACGACGCAGAGTGCCCCGGAGAGCAGGAACGTCGGGCTTGTGCCGTAGGGGTCGTCGGGGGTCGCGAGTCCCGCTGCCGTGAGGCCCTCGGCGAGTGCACCCGCGACGAGGGGGCCCAGCACTTGGCCGAGCGACACGGTGGCTCCGAAGAGGCCGAAGCGAGCATCCGCGCCCTCCTCCGGTCCGGCGTGCCCGACGATCGCCTGCAGCCCGACGACCGCGAAGATGAGGCCCAAGCCGAGAGCCGTGTGCGCCGCGATGAGCCCCACGAGATCGGCCACCGCACTGTGCGCAGCGGCCGCGCCGCCCATGAGCGCGATGCCCCCGACAGTGGTTGATCGAGCGCCGCGCCGGTCGACGAGGCGACCGATGGGAATCGCGACGGCGATGGAGAGGATGCCGAACGACAGGGCGAGGTAGCCGAGTTGCTCGACCGACGCGTCGAGACCGAGCGCGCGGTACGAGGCCATCGGTCGCGTGGCGTGCTGGGCGAACTGCACGAGCATGGTGACGGCGAGCGCGAGGTACAGGGTGTGCCGTGCGGGATCGATGGGAGTCATGCCGCCCGCGCGCGCCCTCATTGGCTTCCTCTCGACCGCGCCGATCTCATTGGATCGGAGCGCACCCTTGCGTTACAGCGAGACAATGTCTCAACTATAGGCGGTCGCGGCCAGAGGTGTTCGGACTGGCGTGAAGCTCGGTGGGCGTGGCCGGTGATGAGTGCGCGATGATGCGAAGGCGACCGCGGGTGCGCGCTTAGAGGACGGTGATCGCGCTGGCGCGCCAGCGTCGATCGAGGCCCTCGAGCCTGATCGCCACGGCGCGAGCGCGAGCACGGCTTGTCACGATGACGACGGCTTCGACCACGCCGTCGCGAGGCTCGGTGATGCGCGGCTCTCCGACAGAGAATGCCGGTCGTGCTGCGGGGGCGCCCCGCGCGGCTCGGGCTCGGGCGCTGATCGACGCTCGAGCACTCAGCGTGCGGTAGACCTCGTCGGTCACCCACCGAGCGACCTGCTCGAGCTCGCGCGCGCCCGCCAGAATCTCGATCACGCTGCGCGTGAGGTTCTCGATGAGGGGTTGCGGATCAGGGAGTTCGGCGCGAGGCGTCGGCTGGTAGTCGAAGAACTCTTCGTGGGCGATGCGGGCGCTCGCTGTGCGGCCCGGGGGAGGCGCCAGCGCCCGTCGCGGTGCCACTCCGCTCGCGGAGGCGTCATGGGCGGGAGCGTCGGCAAGACGATGCGCGGCTGCGGTCACGATGGGTTCCTTTCCCCCGTGCGCGCCCCGCCAGCGGAGTCGCACAGAACGAATGCTCGTGGTCGCGTCGCCCCCCGACGGTAGACCGAGTGGTGCACCCCCGGGGTGCACAGACACTCAAGCAGACAATTCCTCAACGCTCAAGAGGATTCCTCGAAGATGTGGATAACCACCTCGCGACCGTCGGCGGCCATCGCTACCGTCATCGCATGCGCTGGGACCACCTCTTCGATGACCTCGCCGGGCAGCTCGAGCACGAACTCGCGGCCGAGGAGGCCGATCTCGAGCGTGAAGAAGAACGATTGCGGCTCGGCAGGCTCCCGCTGCGTGAGCGACTCGCAACCCTGCGCGCCGCCGGCGGCGACGACAGCCGCATCTCGTATCGCGATCGCCTGCACAGCGTGCGTTCTCTGCGACTGGTCACGGTGGGTCGCGATTGGATGGCGGGCGACCTCGAGGGCGAGGGTGCACTGAAGGAGCAAGCGATCGTGCCGTTCTGGGCGGTGGATGCTCTGCACCTGTCACCCGGGCAGGCAGAGCGCTCGCTCGCCTCGGCTCGAGAGCCGTCAGAACTCGCAGCGCGCCTCAGCATCGCCTTTCTGCTGCGTGACCTCTGTCGTCGACGCGTGCCGGTCACGGTTCACACGAGTGCGGCGACTATCGACGGCACGATCGACCGTGTCGGGCGCGACCACCTCGACATCGCGGTGCACGAGCGCGACCGTCCGCGTCGAGCCGCCGAGGTGCAGAGCGTGCGAGTGGTGCCCTTCGATCAGCTGCTGCTCGTGCGCCTCTGAGAACGGCGCTCGCCGAAGAGCTCGGCCACATCGGCGTACTGCGCCTCGTGCCAGAGCGCCATGCGGCGGCTCTCTTCGTACTTGTCGGCGATGAACGACTCGAGCACCTCGCGTTCGACTCGCCACTGACCGAGTGAGCCGAGCCTGATGGCCGGAAGCTCGCCTGACCGCACGAGCGCGAGCACCTCGGTGGCCGAGAGGCTCAGCACCTCAGCCACGTCGCCGAGGCTGAGGAAGCGGCCGAGGCCGGAGTCGGAGCTCTGCGTCATGAGTCGATTATCGACCGGCGAAGGGTCGCGAAGAGTGCTTGGGGATAACTCTCGCTCGTTCGCGGGGCGACTCGTCAGGATCGAGCGCACGGCCCCGACACTCACACGACCGTGCTGGACGAGCCAGCGACCAGGAGGAGACATGGCAGCAGCATCCGCACCCCGAACGCGACGATCGTGGGATCCACGCCTGCTCATCGGACTGCTGCTCGTCGCCGGTTCGGTCGCAGCAGTCGTCGGCATCGTGTCTGCCGCCGACGAGGGCGAGCAGGTGCTGATGGCGCCGCGGCTTCTCACCGCGGGTGAGCTCGTGACGATCGACGACCTCGAACCTCGTCGCGTAGCGCTCGGACTCGAAGCGTCGAGTTACCTGCAGGCCGATGCGATGCCCGCCGAAGGGCTGGTCGTCACCCGAACGATCGGTCGAGGTGAACTCGTGCCACTCGCGGCTGTCGGCGATGAGCGCTCGCCGCGGGCGACGACGCTCGTGGTCGCCCTCTCGACGCCGATCGGCGCGACCGTGCGGCCGGGTGATGTGCTCGACTTGTGGTCGGCCCCCGCGCTCGAGGCCGGTCGATTCGGGGCGCCGGCCGTCATCGCCTCGGGTGCGCAGCTCGTGCGCGAGGTGCAGGCCGAGGGCATCGTGTCGGGTGCCGAGGCTGCGCGGGTCGAGCTGCTCGTGCCGCGTCACGAGGTTGCTCGTATCTTGCACGCCCTCGCCAACGGTGACGCGCTGTCGGCCGTGCCGGTCTCGCTCGCGGTCGGAGGCTGAGGTGCTCTTCGCCTTTGCCTTGCCTTCGATCGACACGGAGGCCGTAGAACTCGCCATCGTGCGCGCTGGTCACCGCGTGGCGTGGCACGCGAACGACGAAGGCACTGTGCTGCAGCACCTTGCGAGCGACGTGCCGGATGTGCTGCTCATCGCCGACCACCCCGATGTGGCTACGGTCTCGGTCGTCGGAGCGTGCGATCTGCTCGGTGTGCGCAGCGCCCTCGTGCTCGACGATCGCCCGATCAGCGCGGCAGCCGCCCGGCTCGACCTGCACGACACCGTGCGAATCGAGGGTGGAGGAGCCCTCGATCTGCGCGCAGTGCTGGCACCGCCTGGTGCTCTGCCGCCTGCACCCGCGACCCGGGGCATCGAGCGAGTGGATGCTGCGCTCGCGCCCGCTGCCCCCGCTGCGCCCGCTGCCGTCCCGCCGGCCGCCGCTCTTGCTTCCCAGCCCGAGCCTGCTGCGACGATGCCCGCGACGAAGCCTGCGGCTCGCGTGATCGTCGTGTGGGGCCCCGCGGGAGCGCCGGGCCGCACCACTCTCGCGATCGGGCTCGCCGCCGAACTCGCGGCACGTGGTCGACGAGTGTGCCTCGTCGACGCCGACACCTACGGCGGCACCGTGGCTCCTGCACTCGGTCTGCTCGACGAAGCGCCGGGGTTCGCGGCCGCGTGCCGGCTCGCGGGGTCGAACGCGCTCACGACCGATGAGCTCGACCGCGTCGCACAGCGTGCGCGAGGTGCTGGTGACCTCAGCGTGCTCACGGGCATCGGCCGCCCGCACCGCTGGCCCGAGCTCTCGGCGAGCAGAGTGACCGCCGTGCTCGAGCTCTGCCGTTCGTGGCGCGATGTCGTGGTCGTCGACGCGGGCTTCAGCCTCGAGGCCGACGAAGAGCTCGTCAGCGACCTGCACGCGCCTCGCCGCAACGCTGCGACGCTCGCCGCGCTGCGTGCCGCCGATCGAGTCGTCGCCGTCGGCGCCGCTGACCCGGTTGGACTCGCGCGGCTGTTGCGCTCGCAGCCCGATCTGCTCGAGGTGGTTGAGCCCGAGCGAGTCGAGGTGGCGGTGAACCGCGTGCGAGCATCCGTGCTGGGGCTTGATCCGCACGGGCAGGTGCGGCAGACGCTCGAGCGCTACGGCAGCGTGCTCGATGCGGTGCTCGTCGACGATGACCCCGCTGCGGCCGATGCCGCGCTGCTGTCGGCGCGACCGGTCATCGAGGTGGCACCCCGTTCGGCTCTCGCCGCAGGAATACGGATGCTCGCCGACCGCCTCGTCGGACCCGTCGAGGGTGCCCAGCGCAAGCGACTAGCCTGGGCACGTGTCGACGCTCTCCGATCTCGTTCACGAGCACTCGCGCGCCGATGAGACCGACATCGAGTGGCTGCACCTGCTGCTCGCCGACGGTCAGCTCATCGCCGACCTCGCCTTCGCCGACATCGTGCTGTGGGTGCCGACCACGCAGGGCGACTTCATCGCTGTCGGGCACGCGCGCCCCTCGAGTTCGGCCACGCTCTTCTATCGCGACTTCGTAGGGCAGAGCATTCGCCCCGAGTGGCGGGCTCTCGTGCAGCAGGCCTACGACTCGGCGCAGATCGTCGACTCCTCGGCGCCCGACTGGTACGAAGAGACGCCCACGCGAGTGCGAGCCGTGCCGGTGCGCCGCCGCGCTGGGCAGTTCGGCAAAGGGTTGAGCGAGCATCCGATCGCCATCATCACCCGGCACACCAACCTCAGCGAAGCGCGCATGCCCAGCCGGCAAGAGCTCACCTTCAACGAGTGCGCCAACGACCTCTTTCACATGATCGCGGCCGCCGACTTTCCTGACCTCGGCGCCCCGAGTGGTCCGCGCCGTGGTGCTCCGCGCGCCAACGACGGACTGCTGCGGCTCGACGTCGACGGCGTCGTCACCTTCGCGAGCCCCAACGGCTTGAGCGCCGTCAACCGCATGGGCTTCGCCGGTGAGCTCGAGGGCGAATCGTTCGCGACCGTCGTCACTGGTCTGCTCGCCGGCCGATCGCTGCAGGTCGACGAATCACTGCCGCTCGTCGTCACCGGCCGCGCGCCGTGGCGCACCGACATCGAGTCGCGCGGGGTCACCGTCACGCTGCGCACGATTCCGCTCTTTCGCGACGGCTTGCGCATCGGCGCCATCATGCTCGTGCGCGACGTCACCGAAGTGCGGCACCAAGAGCGCGAGCTCATCACGAAAGACGCGACCATTCGCGAGATTCACCACCGGGTGAAGAACAACCTGCAGACGGTCGCCTCGCTACTGCGCATCCAGGCCCGTCGGGCCCACAGCGAATCGACGCGGGATGCCCTCAATCAGGCCATGCGCCGCGTGGCCGCGATCGCCGTCGTGCATGACACCCTCAGCGAGGGCCTCAACCAGAACGTCGACTTCGACGACGTGTTCGCCAGAGTGCTGCTGCTCATCGCCGAAGTCGCGTCGAGCCACTCGACCGTCGTGCGGCCCAAAGCGACCGGAGAGTTCGGCACGCTGCCGAGTGAATACGCCACGCCGCTCGCGCTCGCGCTCACGGAACTCGTGACCAACGCTGTGGAGCACGGCCTCGAGGGTCGCGCCGATGGCGAGATCGAGATCGCCGCGAGCCGCACCGACGAGACGCTCGCCGTGAAGGTGCGAGACAACGGCGGCGGCATGCCCGAGGGCAAGGTCGGCACGGGGCTCGGCACGCAAATCGTGCGCACTCTCATTCAGGGCGAGCTCGGCGGAACGATCGACTGGCACACCCTCGAAGGCGAGGGCACCGAGGTGACCATCGAGGTGCCGCTCATGTACTTGCGGCGTTCGCGGGCCTGAGCGCAGCATCCATGGGTCGGGGCACACCGCGAGGGTGCCCGCACACGGCTCCGCCCCGTGCTCGGGGCCTTCGGGTGGCGTCGAGCGACGGGGCGGGAGCGGTGCTGTGGTGCGATGGTGCGGGTGCGGAATGTGCCGCAGTCCGGCTGGGTAGGCCGGAGTCAGTGTGCGCTTAGGAGGCGCGGCGGGCGCGAGCGGCGCGGCGCTTGAGGGCGCGGCGCTCATCTTCGCTGAGGCCGCCCCAGACGCCCGAGTCTTGGTTCGTCTCGAGGGCGTACTGCAGGCAGGTCTCGGTGACCGAGCAACGGCCGCAGACCGTCTTGGCCTTCTCGATCTGGTCGACCGCGGGGCCGGTGTTGCCGACCGGGAAGAAGAGTTCCGGGTCAGCGGTGAGGCAGGCTGCTTTATCGCGCCAATCCATGAGGCAGTGCTCCTATTCGTGTTGCCGAGGTAGCACGCCGTATGAAACGGGCTGACAGACGCGCTACAAGACCGGGGTTCCACCGGCCAAGTTGTACGGGGGAGAGAATCCAGGGAGGTTCGCCCACCGCACTGTAGGCGTCACATCAACCGGTAACTAGGGTCGCATAGGCTGGTGCGCAAATCAATAGGTTCGTATGGGATGGTTCGCTTGGAAGACACCCAGAAGTCACCGTTAGTCATCCTTCTCACGGTGCTGCTCGCGGCTCAGGCGGCCCTCATCGTGGGGCTGACGGTGTGGCTCGTGGTCGAGCTGCTGCTCGCCGAAGCAGACTTTCCGCCGACCGCCATCGCGCTCACGGTGCTCGTGCTGCTCGCTGCCGTGTGGCTTGTCGCGATGACGCGCGGGGTGCACCGCGGTCGTGCCTGGACGCGCGGCTCGGTGCTCGTCTACGAGTTCTTGCAGCTCGCGATCGGAGTGGGGAGCATCCAGGGTTTCATCCCGCGCCCCGACATCGGCTGGTGGGTCATCGGCACGGCGGTCTTGGGCCTGGTCTTGGTGCTCTCCACGCCCGTGACCCGCTGGCTAGCCCACCGCGACTAACCCATTTGTGGCAGATCTGCCGCAAAAGGGCGCTCTAGTCGGGCAAGTCGCAGCTTGTGCGGCAAATCTGGGGCAGTGCGTAGGCGCGAGGCGGGCACCGTGCGACTATGCCGCGAGGCCCAGCTTCTTGCGCAGCATCGTCACGTGGCCGGTGGCCTTGACGTTGTAGAGCGCGTGCTCGATCGTGCCCTTCTCGTCGATGACGAAGGTCGAGCGAATCGTGCCCTGCACCTTCTTGCCGTACATCGACTTCTCGCCGAAGGCGCCATAAGCGTGGTGCACGGCGAGGTCGGCGTCGCTCAGCAGCGGGAAGGGCAGGTGCTCGTTCTCGGCAAACGTTTGGAGAGCATCCGCGTCGTCTTTCGACACGCCGAGCACGGTGTAACCAGCGCCTTTCAGCGAAGCGAGGTTGTCGCGAAAGTCGCAGGCCTGCGTCGTGCAACCGGGCGTGCTCGCCGCGGGGTAGAAGTAGAGCACGACCTTCTGGCCGGCGAAGTCTGCCAGCGAGACGGAGTTGCCGTCTTTGTCGTGCAGCGTGAAGGCGGGGGCGGTGTCGCCGGGGGAGAGAGTGACCTGAGACATGGATGCTCCTTCGCGAGATCGACGCGGCCCGAGCCGCACCTGCACAGTGTATGAACGCCGGCGTCGCGTTCACTGAGTGCCTGCCGAGTGGA
>SXMH01000105.1 GCA_005777405.1 Actinomycetota bacterium | reverse complement strand
GCGATCTTCGTCGACGAGGTCGACGAAGTGCCCGAGGGCTCGCACATCGTCTTCTCGGCACATGGTGTCAGCCCGGCCGTCGTGCAAGGCGCTGCTGACCGCGATTTGCTGGCGATCGACGCCACGTGCCCTCTCGTGACGAAAGTGCATCGTGAAGCGACGCGCTTCGCGAAGCAGGAGTACACGATCTTGCTCATCGGGCACGCCGGCCACGAAGAGGTCGAGGGCACGATGGGTCACGCTCCCGAGCAGACGATTCTCGTCAACGATCCTGACGCCGCCGACACGATCGACGTGCCTGAGACCGATCACCTCATCTGGTTGTCGCAGACGACCTTGAGCGTCGACGAGACGATGGAGACCGTGCGTCGACTTCGCGCTCGTTTCCCGCACTTGCAAGACCCGCCGAGCGATGACATCTGCTACGCCACGCAGAATCGTCAGGTGGCCATCAAGAAGGTCGCACCTGAAGCAGACCTCGTCATTGTGGTGGGCTCGTCGAACAGCTCGAACAGCGTGCGGCTCGTGGAGGTCGCTCTCGAATACGGCGCCCGCTCGGCCTACCGCGTCGACTACGCGAGCGAGATCAAGCAGGAATGGCTCGATGGCGTGAGCACGGTGGGTGTCACGAGCGGCGCAAGTGTTCCTGAAGTGCTCGTCGAGCAAGTGCTCGCCGACTTGCGCGACGCGGGATTCGACGCCGTCGACATCGTGAAGACCGCTGAAGAAGACCTGCAGTTCTCGCTGCCAAAAGAGCTGCGTCGCGACCGCGACGGCAACGTCGACGAACGCGCCCTCGGTGGGCGCACTCGCGCCTGAGCTTGTCATGAGCGCGGCGGTCGGCAGTTCTCCGGCCGTCCCACGGCCGCTACCGCCGCCACGCTCTCTCACGGCCGAAGCTCTCGTGCGCGGCTTGGGCAGCGCTCAACGCTTGATCGGCATCGCCTCGCTGCTGCTCACCCTCGCGCTGCTCATCGACGCGGTCGGTCGTGCCGAGCGTTGGGATGCGCTACCTCTGCTTCTCGCCTGCTGGTCGATCGTGCTCGCGGCCGGTGTGCTGCTCGTCGTGCGACCGAGCACCGTCGCCGCGATGCTCGCTGTGACCGCCGGCCTGACCGCGGGGACAGGGTGGGTGATCGCTCTGCTCGCTCTCGACTCGAGCGGGGTGATCGTCGACCAGTACCTCCTCGAAGCGCTCGCATGGTCGTTGCTCTTCATCGGAGCGGTGCGCTGGACGGCGGTCAACGGCATGCTCTGGGTGGGAGTCGCACTGCTGGCAGGCACCGTGGCTGTCGTCGTCGGGCAGCTTGTGGCGGGGCATCCCGTCGTGATCTCGTCTGACCGGCCGACCGATGCTGTCATCATGACAGCCGCGTACGCCGCCATAGGCATCGGCATGATGAGGGGTTCCGCGAAGATACCGGCGCTGCCCGCCGCTGCCGATCGCACGGCACAGCAAGCGGCGGCGCGAGATCGAGAGCGGGCAGCTTCGGCGCTCGTGCATGACACGGCACTCGCGTCGCTCACGCTCATCGCGCGATCAGACGGTGTGCTCGATGAACGTCTGCGGCTGGCCGTGCGGGCCGACCTCGACGCCTTGCGGGTCTCGACGGCTTCGTCGGTGGGCGTGGTGAGTGCGGCACCGCAGGAAGGCTCGCTCGCCGCCCGGCTTCTCGAAACAGTGGATTCCTTTCGGTGGCGGGGGATGCGCGTCGACGTGAGCGGTATCGAGGTGCTCGGCGACGCGCCCGTTGACGAGCTCGCGATCGCGGCGCTGCTCGGTGCGACCACGGCTGCCCTCGACAATGTGCGTGCGCATACTGCCGGCGCTCGTGCCGATCTCGCGATCGGTCGCACGGCCGAGGCCGTCACGGTGATGATCGTCGATAGCGGTCCGGGTTTCGAGCTCGAGAGCGTTTCCGACGATCGATTGGGCGTACGGCAGTCGATTCTCGCGAGAGTGCAGCGTGTGGGCGGAGTCGCACGGGTCTGGTCGGCGCCCACCGGCACCACGGTCATGGTGAGCGTGCCGCTCGCGAGTGGTGCCCAGGAGGGTGCCTCGTGAACTCGTGGTGGCGCCGATCTGCCGTCGATGTCGACACCCTGAGCTGGCTGACATCGAACATCGTCACAGCATGGGTAGCGCTCGCCGTGATCGCTTTCGGGCTCGGCGCGATGCTTCTGGGCACGCAAGCCGGACCGCGGCCCGTTCTGCAGCTGATCGCGATCATGATCATGACCGGTGCCGCGTGGCTCGTGCACGCGGGTGCGCACCCGCGTCATGCGCGCTTCGGGCGAGGCCGCGGTGCCGCGGTGCACACCCTCGCCGCTCTCGCCGTGGTGATGTCGGCCGCCGCACTCGTCGACCGCCCGCCGATCGTGCCCGCGCTCGACTCCGCGCTCGGCGTGGTGTTGCCGCTCGCGATCGGGGCGCCTTTCGGCTTCGACGTGTGGTGGGCTCCCGTCTGCGCGGCACTCGTCGTCATGGCGTCGAGCCCGTTCATCGAGGGTCGCACCTTCGTGCCGGGCGCGCTCCTCGTCGCTGCGACCACGGCGCTCGCCGCCGCGGTCGTGTCGTTCGACGTTCGCGGCACGGTCGAGGTGGCCGATGTCGTGATCGCGACCTCTTCACCACTCTTCGCCGTCATCGGGGGAGCAACCCTGACGCGCACTCTCGTCGGCGCCGTCGAGCAGTGGCGCGGAGGACGACTCGCGTCCACTCCGGCTGCCGACGCCGTCGAGCCCGTCATCGACGTCGTCGACCGCATCACCTCTGGTCGTTTCTCTGGCGCCGTCGTACCGTTTCTCGAGCGCATGCTCACCGCGACGACCGTCTCACCGCGCGAACGCCGCATGGCGGGCAGGCTCGCCGCCGACGTGCGCTCCGCTCTCGTGCGCCACGGTGACCAGAGCTGGCTCGCCGAGCATCTCGCCGGCCGGCCCGTCTACCTCGCGGATCCATTTCGACTCGCCGACACGATCACGGTCGATCAGCGCGGGGCGATCGTGGCGCTCATCGATGGCCTGTTCGACGATCCCGAGGCAGGGGTCTTCGCTGCACGGCTCGATCTCGAGCCGGCCGTGGACGATGCGGTGGCAGTTGCGCTCACGGTCGGGTTGCAACTGCCAGAAGGTCGCCGCACCGCCGTGCTCGCGCCGTACTATCTCTCCGTCAAGTCTGTCGTTCGCCACATCGAGTGGCATAACGGCGAAACTCTTCTCGTGACCTTCGCCGTCGATAGTGAGGCTGTGTGAGCGACGTAGCTCTGCCCCGTGAGGTTGCCGCGCGCGTAACCGTGCGGGCGATCGCCACGACGCAGCGCGTGCTCGCCTGCGCGGGCATTCCGCTCGCCGCACTCATGGTCGTCGACGTGCTCGTCGATCGCGGAGCAGCTGAGCAGATTCCCATCGTCATCACGCCCTTCCTTGGCATGCTCGTGCTCGCGATGCTGCTGCTCTGGCGACCAGGAGTCGGCACGGCCGCGCTCTACCTCATCGGCGGTGCGGTCTGCCAGGTGGCGGTGGCGGTGCTGGGCCTGGATGCTGTGCCCACGCTCGACGAGCCCGGGCCCTATCTGCTCAACCGCATCGCGGCGGCGTTGTGCCTTGTCGGAGCTGTGGGCGCCACCGCTCTGAGCGGCGTGGTCTGGACGCTGCTCGCGGTCGTCGTGGCGCACGGCTCACTCGCGCTCGGACTCCTGCTCGCGGGTACATCTGCACCTTTCGGTTTCGGCCCCGCGATCGTCGCGTCCGTCTCCATTGCCGCGTACCTCACGCTGCTGGGTGCACAACGCCGAGTCGACCGCCACTTCGAGCCCATGCACGTGTCTGGCGAAGAAGTTCGACTCGACGCGGTGCGCGCGCGACTCGAGCGCCGAGCGGCGAGCGTCGTGCATGACACCCTTCTCGCCGACCTCTCCCTCATTGCTCGAAGCTCGGGGCCCTTGTCTGCGCGCACCCGAGAGATCTTGTCGCAGCACGACGCCCGGTTGGCGCACGCCACGGTTGCCGATCAGCGGGCAGAGGAACCCCTTGTGCACCTCGCAACCGGATCGACTCGGCTGGCAGCGGCACTGCTCGACCTCGCTCAGGAATATCAATGGAGCGGAGTGCGCGTCGACGTCAGCGGAGTCGAGGTGCTCGGCGCCGAGCACGACCCGTCAGCCGAGGTGCGCAGCGCGATCATCGCATCGGTGCGGGCTGCCCTCGACAACGTTGTGCGCCATGCTGGCACCGATCGCGCCGAGCTTGTTGCCGGTGTGCGCGACGACCGGCTGTCAGTGCTCATTGTCGATGACGGCATCGGCTTCTCGCTCGACGACGTCGCTGCTGATCGGCTCGGCATGCGCTTCTCGATCGAGCAGCGCATGGTCGACGTGGGAGGCAGCGTGCGCGTGTGGTCGAGCAGCGAAGGCACGACGGTCATGTTGACGGCCCCGATCGGAGCGCTGGCATGAAGCTGCCGCACTGGCGTCGCGCGCCATGGGAGACCGATCCGCTGCACTGGTTCACCGTGCCGTACCTGCCGCTCGCGGCCGCCGGGCTGGTGCTGCTTCACGGCCTCTTGGTGATCGGCCCCGCTGGGCAGTCGGAGCCACGCCCGCTCGTGCAGCTCGCGGCCCTCGTCATCGCAACACTCGGCATCGTCGCTGTGCACGTGATGACGCGTCCGCATCGGCGCGGGCTCTCTGGCACGACGCTCGTGCTGCTTTCACTCGCCCCCTCGGGGGCACTCGTACTGTCGGCCGTTGGCTATCTCGGTCCACCGTTCGACATCGAGCTCTGGTGGGCGCCGCTGGCGGGGGGACTGTTTCTCATGTCACTCTCGCCGTATATCTCCATGACACGCATGGCGCTGCTCGGCCTCGCGCAATCGGTCGTGGCCGCGATCGCCACCGTGTTTCTCGTGGTGCCAGAAGATGCGCGCTGGCCGCCGTTCACGATGATCGCAAGTGCCGTCATGCCGATTCTCATCGGATCTCTCGGAGGAATCGCCATCATTGCCTCGCTCACGCGGGGGCTCGAGCGCTGGAGCGAGCGGCCATTCGCACCGGTGAGCGACGAAGGTGTCGCAGCGGTCACCGCGGCCGTCGATGCGTTGACCACAGAGCGCGTGAGGGAGGGGCGACGACTGCTGCAGCGGGTTGTCACCGCCGGAGTGGTGAGCGAGCATGATGCGCGCATGGCGGCCGAGCTCGCTGCAAAGTTGCGGCGCGAACTCACCGACGACATCGATCGCACGTGGTTGCAGCGCCCACTCGTGGCGAGAGCGGTGCACGTGGTCGACCCGCACCGACTCGCTGATCGACTCGACCTCGCGCAGCGAACGGCGCTGCGCGCACTGCTCGACGCGCTCATCACCGATGACGCTCTTGCCCCGGGCTCGGCGCGAGTGGAGTTGCGCGAGACCGACTCGGGCACAGTCGCGGTCGCGCTCCGCATTCTCTCGAGCCTGCCGGAGGGCAAGCGCGAGAGCTTCTTGGCGCCCTACTACGTCGGGCTCGAGTCGACGGTGCAGAATCTCCGCTGGCGCACCGGTGCGGTCACAGCGGTCTCGTTCGAGGTCGGCGGCGAAGGGGCGTCAGCACTCGGGTCAGGGGCGACCCCTGTGCGACCGCCGCACGCAGGAACGCCAGGAGGCCCGAAGCGCTGAGCGCGACGCGCTCTGCACTCCGGGCCTCCTGAAGGCGCGGCTGTGGTCGATCAGCGGCCAGAGTGGCCAGCTGATCCGAGCTGCTGAGTGGCTTCGACGACTCGCTTCGCCATTGCCGACTCCGCGATCTTGCCCCACGAGCGCGGGTCGTAGACCTTC
>SXMH01000104.1 GCA_005777405.1 Actinomycetota bacterium | reverse complement strand
TCGACGTCGGTGCGAAGTACGAGATTTACACGATCATCAACCGACTCGCGAGCGAGGGGAAGGCGATCATCGTCATCTCTTCTGAGCTGCCCGAATTGCTGGGCATCTGCGATCGCATCTACGCCCTCTCTGAGGGCCGGATCACGGGCCAGATGCCCGTGGCCGAGGCCACCCCCGAATCCCTCCTCAAGCTCATGACCCTGGAGAAGCAGCGCTAATGTCCGACACCAAGACTCAGGCCCCCGCAGCCCAGAAGGGCGGATTCCACCTGCCGTCGACGATCTCGCACATCGTGAGCGACCTCGGCAAGAACGGCATCTTCCTCGCGCTTATCGCCGTGGTCGTGCTGTTCTCGATCACGACGAACGGCATCTTGCTGCGGCCGCAGAACATCTCGAACCTCGTCGTACAGAACGGCTACATCCTCATTCTCGCGATCGGCATGGTGCTCGTCATCGTCGCCTGGCACATCGACCTCTCGGTCGGCTCGATCGCCGCGTTCATCGGCGCGATCTCCGGCGTCTTCCTGCGCGATCTCGGCATGCCCTGGTGGGGCGCGATCCTCGGGGCCCTCGTGGTGGGCCTGCTCGTGGGCGCATGGCAAGGGTTCTGGATCGCGTACGTGGGCATACCCGCGTTCATCGTGACGCTCGCGGGCATGCTCATCTTCCGCGGCCTCGCACTCATTACCCTGGGTAACGCCAACATCGGCTCGTTCCCCGAGGAGTACCGTGCCCTCGGCAACGGCTTCGTCAACTTTCCGACCACCTTCGGATCGATCGAGATCGACCTCGTGACGCTCGCGATCGGTGCCATCGCGATCATCGGCATCATCGTGCAGCAGGTGCGCAGCCGCAACGGTCGCCTCAAGTACGGCCAAGAGGTCGACCCCACCCTGTGGTTCTGGGCGAAGATGGCGTTCGTCGCGGTCGGCATCGGTGCCTTCTTCTACGCGCTGTCGACCTTCAAGGGCATTCCGGTCACGCTCATCGTGCTCGCGGTGCTCGTCATGGCCTACGGCATCGTCGCCAACCGCACCGTCTTCGGTCGACACATCTACGCCGTCGGTGGCAACCGCCGCGCGGCCGAGCTCTCGGGTGTCAAGACGCGCTCGGTCGACTTCTGGCTGTTCGTCAACATGGGACTGCTCGCTGCTCTCGCCGGCCTCGTCTTCACCGCACGCCTCAACCTCGCAGGCCCCAAGGCCGGTGACGGCTTCGAGCTCGAAGCGATCTCGGCAGCCTTCATCGGTGGCGCCGCGGTGCAGGGTGGCATCGGCACCATCGGCGGAGCGATCATCGGTGGCCTCATCATCGGCGTGCTCAACAACGGCATGTCGATCATGGGCATCGGCATCGAGTGGCAGCAGGCCGTCAAGGGACTCGTGCTGCTGCTCGCCGTGGCGTTCGACGTCTACAACAAGCGCCGCGCTGGCACGAGCACCTCGCGGTAGCGCCGGCTTCGGCCGCGAACGGCCCCGAGCGACTTTGTCGCCCGGGGCCGTTCGCGTACGCGCGGGGGAGTGCGAGCATCCATCTCGAATCGATTCGACAGTGGATGCCCGCCGCGCCTAAGCTGGACGCCCGGCCGCTCGGCCACACTTTCCCTTCTTGCCCTGCGGAGGCTGTTCGCGTGACGACTGTCGTGCACCCCGGCGACTCGCTCAGCCGAGGTCAGCGTGCGGTCTACGTCGTCGTGCTCGGCGCGCTCACAGCGCTCGGACCGTTCACGATCGATCTCTACCTGCCGGCCTTCCCGCAGATCGAAGCCGACCTCGATGTGTCGACGGCGGCGATTCAACTCACGCTCACCGCCACGATGATCGGCTTCGCGCTCGGCCAGCTCGTCGTCGGGCCATGGAGCGACCGCGTCGGTCGACGGTTGCCGCTCATTCTCGCGACGGCACTCCACGTCATCGCGAGCCTCGGGGTGGCGCTCGCCCCCGACATCGCGCTGCTCATGGCCGCGCGCGTGCTGCAAGGTGTCGGTGCCGCGGCGGGCGGCGTGGTCGCGATGGCGACCGTACGCGACCTCTTCGGCGGCTACCCGCTCGTGCGGATGCTCTCGCGGCTCGCCCTCGTGAACGGCCTCGCGCCGATCGCGGCTCCGGTCATCGGCTCGCAGTTGCTGCTCGTCATGCCGTGGCGCGGCCTCTTCGTCGTGCTCGCGATCTACGGCTTCGCGGTCGTGCTCGCTGCCGCGTTCTTCATCGTCGAGACACTGCCGCCGGCCCGCCGACTCGACCCCGGCCACTCGACGATCGGTCAGCGCTATCGCTCCCTGTTCGGCGACCGCGTCTTCATCGGGGTGGCCCTCATCGGTGGCTTCAGCTTCTCGGGGCTTTTCGCCTACCTTTCTGCGTCTCCCTTCCTCTTCCAGGGCGTCTACGGCCTCGACCCGCAGGGCTACGGTCTGCTCTTCGCCGTCAACTCGCTCGGCATCGTCACGGGCGTGCAAGTGAGCTCGCGCCTTGCCAAACGCATTCCGCCGCAGTGGATTCTCGCCGTCTCCACGGCGGTGCTGCTGCTCGCGTCGGTGACCATCGTGGTTCTCGAGCTGCTTGGCGCCGGATTCTGGGGCACGGTCGTGCCGCTGTGGTTCTTCATCACGGCCTGCGGTTTCGGCTTCCCGATGGTGCAAGCGCTCGCACTCGCGCAGCACGGCAAAGAGGCCGGCACCGCCGCATCGCTGCTCGGTGCCTTGAACTTCGGGCTTGCCGGGGTACTCTCTCCGATCGTGGGGCTATTGGGGGTCGACAACGCCGTGCCGATGGGCGCGGTGATGGCGGTGACCGCGCTCGCCGCCGTGCTCTCGCTGTGGTTCGTCGTGCGCCCGCGCACCGTGCCCGCTTTGGAGCGCTGAGGGGTGCGTCGGCGCTGGGTGGTCACGGCCATCGTGACAGCGGTCTCGCTCGTCACCCTGCTCGGCCTCCTGATCGTGCAACGCGATTCGCCCGTGGGCATTGACGACGAGTGGCTCGAAGAGCTGCTCGACGAGCGTGGGCCGTGGTGGGATGTTCCTGCCCTCTTCATGGACTGGCTCGGCGGCGGCATCGTCGGCATCGTCGTGGTGCCGATCGCGATCATCGTGGTGTTGCTCGTCGCGCGGCGGCCGTGGGGTGCCCTCGTGTTCGCCCTCGCGAGCGTGCTGAGCGCTGGTCTCGTGCAACTGCTCAAGGGCTTCATCGGTCGAGCGCGCCCCGAAGACATGCTCGTGACCTCCGATGTCGGGTCGTTTCCCTCGGGCCACGTCGCCAACGCCGCGACTCTCGCGATCGTGTTGGCGCTCCTCTTCGCGTTGAGTCGTGACCGCTGGTGGGTGTGGATGCTCGCTCTGGCCTACATCGTCGCCATGGCCCTCAGCCGCACGTACCTGGGGGTGCACTGGCTCACCGACACCATTGCCGGCGCGGTGCTCGGGGCGGGGGTCGCAGTGCTCGTCTGGCTTCCGTTCGCCCGACGTCTCGAGCGCGAACCTCGAGCGCCGCGATCTCGTACGACTGGGTCTAGCGCCTGAGTTGTCCATCTGGATAACATGAGGCCATGAAGATTCTCCTCGTCGGCGCCGGTGGCGTCGGAGACGCCATCGCCAAGATCGCCGCCCGCCGCTCGTTCTTCGAGCAGATCATCGTGAGCGACTACGACATCGCCCGTGCCGAGCGCACGATCGCGTGGATCGAGGCGAAGCATGGCGCGCAGAACGGCCGGTTCGTTGCCGCGCAGATCGACGCCTCCGACGCGAGCGTCGTTGAGAAGGTCGCGCGCGAGCACGGCGCCACGCACGTCATGAACGCCGTAGAGCCGAAGTTCGTCATGCCCATCTTCGAGGGTGCGAAGGCCGCGGGCGCTGACTACATGGACATGGCCATGAGCCTCTCGAAGCCCCACCCCGAGCGTCCCTACAGCGAGACCGGCGTCAAGCTCGGCGACGAGCAGTTCGCCGTGGCCGACGAGTGGCAGTCTGCCGGTCGCCTCGCTCTCGTCGGCATGGGTGTCGAGCCGGGCCTCAGTGATGTCTTCGCCCGGTACGCCGCCGATCACCTCTTCAGCGAGATCGACGAGCTCGGCACGCGGGACGGCGCCAATCTTGTCGTGCGCGACGACGAGGGCAACGAGATCTTCGCCCCGTCGTTCAGCATCTGGACCACGATCGAAGAGTGCCTCAACCCTCCGGTGATCTGGGAGAAAGACAAGGGCTGGTACACGACGCCGCCGTTCAGCGAGCCCGAGGTGTTCGACTTTCCGGAGGGCATCGGCCCGGTGGAGTGCGTCAACGTCGAGCACGAAGAAGTGCTGCTCATGCCGCGCTGGGTCGACGCCAAGCGTGTGACCTTCAAATACGGGTTGGGCGATGAGTTCATCGGCATTCTCAAGACGCTCAACCAGCTGGGTCTCGACAAGACCGAGCCCATTCGCGTTCGGTCGAAGAACGGCCCCGTCGAGGTTGCACCGCGCGATGTCGTCGCCGCTGGTCTGCCCGATCCTGCCACCCTGGGCCCTCGAATGACCGGCAAGACCTGCGCCGGCCTCTGGGTGACGGGCACGGGAGTCGACGGATCGCCGCGCGACGTCTACCTCTATCACGTGAGTGACAACGAGTGGACGATGGCCGAGTACGAGGCGCAGTGCGTCGTCTGGCAGACCGCCCTCAACCCCGTCGTCGCCCTCGAGCTGCTCGCGACGGGCGCCTGGAGCGGAGCCGGAGTGCTCGGCCCCGAAGCCTTCGACGCCAAGCTCTTCCTCGACCTCATGGCAGCACCGGAGAGCGAGGGCGGCTACGGCCAGGCCTGGGGCATGCAGGAGCGCACGCCCGCCAGCTGACGGCACGCGACCCGATCTCGCGCCGCGCCGGGGGGTTCCGGCGCGGCGCGTACCATCGAGCGATGACCACTCCATCCGCCGCACGCAACTGGGCGGGCAACGTCGAATTCGCCGCGCCTCGCTTCGCCGAACCCACGAGCATCGACGAACTCGCGGGACTCGTGTCGAGCGCGCGTGCTGTTCGGGCGGTCGGATCGCGCCATAGCTTCACGCGCATCGCCGACAGTGACGACCTCATGGTGTCGGTCGCCGCGCTGCCGGGCGAGCTGCATGTCGACGCTGAACGACGCGTGGCTTCGGTGCCGGCTGGCTGGCGCTACGCCGAGCTCGCACGCGCCCTTGACGCGCAGGGCTGGGCGCTGGGAGCGATGGCCTCGCTGCCGCACATCTCCGTGGCAGGAGCGGTGGCGACCGGCACGCACGGCTCGGGAGACGCCGCTGGTTCGCTCGCCAGTGCTGTCGTCGGTCTCGAGATCGTGCGCGCTGACGGAGAGCTCGTGCGCATCGCCCGAGGAGACGAGGGTTTCGACGGCGCCGTCGTCTCGCTGGGCATGCTGGGGGTCGTCACTCGCGTCGAGCTCGAAGTGGAGCCTGCCTATGCGATGACGCAAGTCGTCGATCGCGGTCTCGGCTGGCAGACAGCCCTCGATGATCTCGACGCCGTGATGGGCTCGGCCACGAGCGTGAGCCTGTTCACGAACTGGCGGGATGCTCGGCGCATCGACCAGGTGTGGCGCAAGTCGCGCGTGCCGCACGATGCCGTGGGCGCGGCTGCCGAACCGCCGCCGCCACTGCCCGGAGCCGTGCGCGCGGCGCCAGGACAGCATCCACTCGAGGGGGAGTCTGGCGAGTCGTGCACCGACCAGTCGGGCGCGGTCGGTCAGTGGTTCGAGCGGCTGCCGCACTTTCGAGCCGAGTTCACGCCCTCGCACGGCGAGGAGTTGCAGAGCGAGTTCTTCGTGCCGCGCGCGCGCGCCGTCGACGCGCTCGAGACGATGCGGCGCATCGGGCCGGGCATCGCCGATCTGCTGTTCGTGAGCGAGATCCGCAGCATTCGCGCTGATGATCTGTGGCTCAGTGGTGCCTACGGTCACGATGCCATCGGCATCCACTGCACGTGGAAGCCGCTCGAGGCCGAGGTGCGCGCGGCGTTGCCGGCACTCGAGGATGCACTCGGCGAGTTCGGGGCGCGACCGCACTGGGGCAAGGTCTTCACGACCAACGCCGACCAGCTCGCCGGGCGGTACCCGCGCTGGCGCGAGTTCGTCGAGCTGCGGCAGCAGTGGGACCCGCGCGGGGTGTTCCGCAACGCGGTGGTGCGCAGCTGGGGCCTCTGACGGCAGGGTCAGGTTGGCATCTTCACCACTGACCTCTGCCGACAGACGACCGTAGACTCGTGCGGTGGCTCGGGCTCATCACGCACATGACCTCGCGGCCGTGCACGCCGCAGTCGACGGTCGTCGACCGGCACGGTCGGTGCTGCGGCTGCTCGGCGCGCATCGCGGCCGACTACTCGCCGCTATAGCGTGCTTCGCCCTGAAAGATTCACCGCTCTGGCTCATGCCGGTCATCACGGCGGCGATCATCGACATCGTCGTCGATGGTGGCCCGGCGTCGGCACTGGCCTGGTGGGCGATCGTCGCGACGGTCGCTCTCGTGCAGAACTATCCGGGCCACGTCGCGTACACCCGGCTTTTCATGGGCGCCGTGCGCTCGATCGGAGCCGACCTGCGCAACGCACTCGCGACTCGATTGCAAGAACTGTCGATCGGCTTCCACGCCCGCGCGAACTCCGCCATCGTGCAGACCAAGGTCGTTCGTGATGTCGAGAATGTCGAGGTCATGCTGCAACAGGTGGCGCATCCGTTGCTGTCGTCGGTCATGGTGCTCATCGGCGCCGTGACCATGACGGCGATCACCGTGCCGCAGTTCTTGCCGGTCTACGCCATGGCGATTCCGCTCGCGGTCCTGCTGCGCGCTCTACTGCAGCGTCGCAGCGAAGTGCGCAACGAGCGCTTTCGACGTGAGGTCGAGCACTTCTCGGCACGCGTGGGCGAGATGGCGACTCTCATGCCGATTACGCGGGCACACGGCCTCGAGTCGGTCGCACGTGAACGTGTCGCGGTCGGTGCAGAGGGGGTGCGTACCGCCGGACTCGCGCTCGACCTTCTGAACGGTCGCTTCTCTTCGCTCTCCTGGGTGACGCTGCAGTTGCTGGGCGTTGCGTGCTTGGTGCTCGCTGCGTGGTTCTCGCTGAGTGGTGTGCTCGCGATCACGGCCGGAGAGGTCGTGCTGTTGAGCTCGTACTTCGCCCTTCTGACCTCGAGCGCGACGGGATTGCTCATGCTGTTGCCCGTCGCGGCACGCGGCGCCGAGTCGGTCAGGTCGATCGCCGAGGTGATGCAGGAGCCCGACCTCGAGCTCAACGAAGGCCGTCGCTCAGTGTCGATGGTCAGCGGCGAACTCGCTCTCGAGTCGGTGACCTTCCGCTATCCGGATGCGTCGAAACCCGCCCTCGACCACATCGACTTGCGCATTGGCGCTGGCGAAACCATCGCGTTTGTCGGGTCTTCCGGTTCGGGGAAGTCGACGATGCTCAATCTCATTCTGGGCTTCGTCCGGCCCGACGAAGGTCGCGTGTTGCTCGATGGCGTCGATATGGCAGAACTGGACGTTCGCACGGTGCGTCGACACGTGTCAGTCGTTCCGCAAGAGTCGGTGCTGTTCGAGGGGACGGTACTCGACAACATCGCTTATGGGCTCGGTGACGTCGATGGCGCCCGTCTCGAGCGCGCCCTCGACGACGCAAATGCGCTCGAACTCGTGCGCTCTCTGCCCGATGGGCTTGCGACGATCGTGGGAGAGCGCGGTGCTCGGCTCTCCGGGGCCAACGACAGAGATTGTCGATCGCGCGAGCACTCATTCGAGATCCGCGCATTCTGCTGCTCGATGAAGCGACGAGCGCCCTCGATAGCGAATCGGAGGCCGCAATCGCGGAAGCAATGGGCAAGCTCATGGCCTCGCGGACAACGCTCGTGGTCGCGCACCGTCTTTCAACCATCAGGTCGGCTGATCGCATCGTGGTGCTCGAGGCGGGGCGCATCGTCGAGGTCGGCTCGCACGAGGCGCTGCTCCACGCTGATGGCCGCTATGCGCGCCTACACCGCGTGCAGGCGGGCTGAGCGTGCCAAGTGGACCGAGAAAGGTCGCTCGAGTGCGCATCGTCATCGCGCCCGACTCGCTGAAAGGCTCGGCCACCGCAGCCGAGGCGAGTCGCGCGATCGCGGAAGGGTGGCGCAGCATCCGGTCCGATGACGACCTCGTACTCGCGCCGATGGCCGATGGTGGCGAGGGAACGGTCGACGCGGTCGCGGCGGCGCTACCGGAGGCTATCGTGCGACGCGCGTGGGTGACAGGGCCCGCGAGCTCGGCCGATGCGCGTGATGTCGAGGCGCGCTGGTTGCTGGTGCCGTCGGCGAACGGTGCGCCGCGCACCGCGCTCGTCGAGCTCGCTGAAGCCTCGGGACTCTTGCTGCTCGATGCGCCTGCCCCGCTCACCGCGCACACGCTCGGGTTCGGCCAAGTCATCGCCGAGGCGCTCGCGGCAGGCGCAGAACGACTGCTGCTCGCGATCGGCGGCAGCAGCTCGACCGACGGCGGAGCGGGTGCGCTGCGGGCGCTGGGTGCCGCCCTGCTCGATGCCGACGGAGCGCCGGTGCCGCTCGGTAACGCCGGGCTGCTGCGGCTGGAGACGACCGACCTCCGTGGGCTGGCCGCCGTGCCCTCCGGTGGGGCACTCGTGCTCAGCGACGTCGATAATCTCCTGCTCGGCTTCACTGGCGCCGTCGCGGTGTTTGGACGGCAGAAGGGTATCGACGAGTCACGAGCGCCCGCCGCGGAGCGAGCCCTCGAGTCGCTCGTCGCCTCGCTCGGCTCGGCCGGGGAGGGGCTCGCGGTCGTTCCCGGCGCCGGCGCGGCGGGCGGCACCGGATTCGGGATGCTCGCCTGGGGTGCGACGCTCACCTCCGGTGCGCGCGCCATCGCCGAGACCATTGGCCTGCCCGCGGCGATCGAGGGAGCCGACCTCGTCATCACGGGGGAGGGGCGTTTCGACGATCAGTCAGCAGGGGGAAAAGCCCCGGTGGAGGTTGCGCGCCTGGCCGCGGCTGCGGGCGTGCCCTGCGCGCTCATCGCGGGTTCGATCGAAGCCCCGACCGCGGGATTCGCGGGTGCGCAGGCGCTCGCCGACCTCGCGAGTTCGACGGCAGCGGCGATCGCCGATCCACTGCCGTACCTTCGGCGTGCGGGAGCCCTGCTCGCGAACTCCCACGGCTGAATGCGCGCGGTTAGGCTGACGCCATGACTGATGCGAGCGAGGCCGTCGCGGCCGCAAAGCAGGCACTCGAACAGGCGCAGGCCGCGCTCGCTGCGGCGGAACGGGCCGCGGTGGCCGCCGAGCGGCCGAGCCCTGAGCCTGCTGAGCACGAGACTGTCGTGCAGCCCGCGGCGAGCATCCCGAGCGATGGTCCTCTCGATGCCGCGCAGGTCGACGTGATTCGCTCCGGCTACACGATGGAAGGCGCCGTGCTCGAGATGGGCGCCCTCGTGAACGGCGAGGCGCTCGCCGATGTGCCGGTGCGCATTCCGATCGGCATGCTCATCCGCCACGGCCTCGTGGCCGGCGCCACCGGCACCGGCAAGACCAAGACGCTGCAGGTGCTCGCGGAGCAGCTCAGCACGGCCGGCGTGCCCGTCTTCGCTGCCGACATCAAAGGCGACCTCAGCGGCATCGCGGTCGCCGGCGCCAGCAGCGACAAGCTGCTCGCCCGCACGGCGGGCATCGGCCAGCAGTGGCAGCCGACGGCGCACCCGACCGAGTTCTATTGCCTCGGAGGCACGGGTCATGGCGTGCCGGTGCGCGCGACGATCTCGGCGTTCGGCCCGCTCATGCTCGCGAAGGTGCTGGGCCTCAATCAGACGCAAGAGTCGTGTCTCGCGCTGATCTTCCTCTATGCCGACCAACAAGGTCTGCCCCTCGTCGGCATCGACGATCTCAAGGCGGTCGTGCAGTTTCTCGTGAGCGACGAGGGCAAGGGCGAGCTCAAGAATCTCGGCGGCGTGAGCAAGGCGACGGCCGGTGTCATTCTGCGCGAGCTCACGGCCTTCGAAGGGCAGGGCGCCGACGTCTTCTTCGGCGAGCCCGAGTTCGATACCGCCGAGTTCTTGCGCACGACGCCAGACGGCCGCGGTGTCGTGAGCTTGCTCGAGGTTCCGGGCGTGCACGACCAGCCCGCCCTCTTCTCGACCTTCCTTATGTGGATGCTCGCCGACCTGTTCAACGATCTGCCCGAGGTCGGCGATCTCGACACGCCGAAGCTCGTCCTGCTCCAC
>SXMH01000103.1 GCA_005777405.1 Actinomycetota bacterium | reverse complement strand
CGCGCCATCGCCGACGAGGTCGGCGCGAAGCTGTGGGTCGACATGGCGCACTTCGCCGGACTCGTCGCTGCAGGCCTTCACCCCAACCCGCTGCCCTACGCCGACGTCGTGAGCTCGACCGTGCACAAGACCCTCGCGGGCCCGCGCTCGGGCGTCATCCTCAGCAACAACGAAGAGCTGTTCAAGAAGCTCAACTCGGCAGTCTTCCCGGGCCAGCAGGGCGGGCCGCTCATGCACGTCATCGCCGCGAAGGCCGTGGCCTTCAAGCTCGCCGCCGAACCCGAGTTCGTCGAGCGTCAGCAGCGCACGCTGCGCGGTGCGAGCATCCTCGCCGATCGCCTCACCTCCGACGATGCGCGCGCCGCCGGCATCGACGTGCTGACGGGTGGCACCGAGGTGCACCTCGCCCTCGTCGACCTGCGCACGAGCGAGATCGACGGCCAGCAGGCCGAAGACGTGCTGCACGAGGTGGGCATCACGGTCAACCGCAACTCGGTGCCCTTCGACCCGCGCCCCCCGATGGTCACGAGCGGTGTGCGCATCGGCACGCCGGCGCTCGCGACGCGCGGATTCGGCGACGAAGAGTTCACCGAAGTGGCCGACATCATCGCGCACTCGCTCATGCCGAAGCCCGACATCGCGGGCCTGCGCTCGCGCGTGACGGCGCTCGCCGACGCTTTCCCCCTTTACCCGGGGCTATGAGCGTGAGCGCCTCAAACGTGGCGCAGCGTCACTCGGCACAGAAGCTCGATGGCACGGCGACCGCCGCCGCCATCAAGGCTGAACTGCGCGATCGAGTGGATGCTCTGCGCGAGCGCGGCATCGTGCCAGGTCTCGCGACCGTGCTCGTCGGCGACGACCCCGGATCGCAGTGGTACGTGGCCGGCAAGCACAAAGACTGCGCCGAAGTGGGCATCGCGTCGATTCGACGTGATCTGCCCGACACGACGACGCAAGCCGAGCTCGACGCCGTCATCGACGAGCTCAATGCCGACCCGGCTGTCACCGGCTTCATCGTGCAGCTGCCGTTGCCGAAGCACCTCGACACCGACGCGATTCTCGAGCGCGTGCATCCCGACAAAGATGCCGACGGGCTGCACCCCACCAACCTGGGGCGCCTCGTGCTGCGCGTCGACCGCCCGATCGACACGCCCCTGCCGTGCACGCCGCGCGGCGTCATCGAACTCGTCGAGCGCCACGGGCTGTCGTGGGCGGGCAAAGACGTCGTCGTCATCGGTCGCGGTGTCACGGTCGGGCGCGCGATCGGCTCGCTGCTGACGCGTCGCGAGTACAACGCGACTGTCACACTGACGCACACGGGTACTCGCGATCTGGCCGCCCACTTGCGGCAGGCCGACGTCATCGTCGCGGCGGCGGGCGTGCCCGGCATCGTGAGCGCCGCCGACGTCAAGCCCGGCGCGATCGTGCTCGACGTGGGAGTCTCACGCATCGTCGACCCCGACACCGGCGTCTCGCGCGTCGCGGGCGACGTGGCCGACGACGTCGCAACCGTCGCGTCGTGGATCTCGCCGAACCCCGGCGGTGTCGGCCCCATGACTCGCGCCCTGCTGCTCGCGAACGTCGTCGAGACCGCCGAGCGCCACACCCCCTAACCCCGCCTCGTCGACCGAACGACGGAGACAGCAAGGTTCCACACCCAATACTGCTGAGGTTGGGGTGTGGAACAGCCCCGTCTCCGTCGTTCGGTCGACCGAGCGACGGTGGCAGGTGCGCGAGCGGTGATGCCCCGCTACCCTGGTGGCATGGAGTTGTAACGCAGTCGATCGTCCCGCGACCGAGGCTGAGCCCGGCGGGAATCCTGCGAACAACGGCGGTCACCCTTGTCTTCCACGCTGTCCACAACTCTGTCCTCTGCCGACCGCGCACCCTTGCGAGCGCGGGGCGTCACGCGCCTTCTCGATGGCCGCGCCGTGCTCTCTGAAGTCGACCTGCTCGTGCCACCCGGCGCACCCGGCGGGCTCAGCGGCGAGAACGGCGCGGGCAAGTCGACCCTGCTGCGCCTGCTCGCGGGGGTCGACGAGCCCGATGCCGGCGACATCGAGCGCCCAGCGCGGCTCGGCTGGCTGCCGCAAGAGGTGCCCTTCGAGCGCGGGATGCCCGTGGCGAGCATCCTCGAGGCCGCCGATGCGCCATTGCTCGTGATCGAACGCCGCCTCGACGTCGCCGCGACGGCGCTCGCCGACTCGACGCCCGAGAGTGAAGCCGAGTACGCGGCCGCTCTCGACGACGCCGAGCGCGTCGATCTGTGGAGCAGAGAGGCGCGACGGGATGCCCTGCTCGACGCCTTTGGCGTGGCGAGCATCCCGCTGCAGACGCCGCTGGGTGAGATCTCCGGAGGTCAGCGCAGCCGCCTCGCCCTCGCGGCGCTGCTCGTAAGCCGCCCCGACGCTCTCGTGCTCGACGAGCCCACCAATCACCTCGACGACCGCGCCGTGGCTGCCCTGCGCGAGCACCTGCTCTCGTGGCACGGACCCGTGCTGTTCGCCAGCCACGACCGGGCCTTTCTCGATGAGGTCGCGACCGAGCTCGTCGACCTCGACCCCAGCCGTCGGGCGGCGACGGGCGAGAACGGGGGAGGGCAGGCCGTGCGCTACGGCGGCGGGTTCACCGCCTACCTCGCCGAGCGCGACCGCGAGCGCGAGCTGTGGAATCGACGGTTCGTGGCCGAGCAGCGCGAACTGCGCCGACTGCGTGAGTCGGTCGCGGTGACGGCTCGCGCGCTCGACACCGGCGGCCGACCGCCGCGCGACAACGACAAGTTCATCGCAAAGTTCAAGGGCTCGCGCGTCGAAGCAGAGGTGGCGAAGCGCGTGCGCGACTCCGAGCGTCGGCTCGCCGAGCTCGAGGCCGCGCAGGTCGCGCCGCCGCCCGAACCGTTGCGCTTCGCTGGGCTGCCGAGTGGGCACGCCGCGCTGGTCGGTCATGAGGGCGGCAACGGCGAGCCGCTGCTCTCACTCGAGCGCGCCGAAGTGCGCGGCAGGCTTGCGCCGGTCTCACTGGAGCTCTCGGCCGGCGACCGGATGCTCATCACGGGCCCGAACGGAGCGGGCAAGTCGACGCTGCTCGCCGTGCTCGCGGCGAGCATCCCGGTCGATGCCGGTCGGCGCATCGCTCGACCGCGCCTGCGCGTGGCTGTGCTGGCGCAAGACTCACAGCTCGTCGAGCTGCACCGCACGCCGCGCGATCTCTACGCACGGGCGCTCGGAGCCGGCAGGGCGGCGGCGGTGCCGCTCGCGAGCCTCGGCCTCATCGGCGACCGCGATCTCGACCGACCCGTCGGCACGCTCTCGGTCGGGCAGCAGCGCAGGCTCGAGCTCGCGCTCGTGCTGGGGCGCCCACCGCACGTGCTGCTGCTCGACGAGCCGACGAACCACCTCTCTCTGCGGCTCGCCACCGAGCTCGAGGATGCGCTTCAATCGCACCCCGGTGCCGTTGTCGTCGCGAGTCATGACCGCTGGCTGCGCCGCCGCTGGTCGGGTCGCGCGCTCACCCTGTGAACAGCTCAGGCCCGGCCGGTCGCGCGACGCAGGCGCACCGGCTGGCCGGGCAGCAGCTGCGCGAGGCGGTCGAGCGAGGCGTCAACGACCACGGCGATGACGGGGTATCCGCCCGTGACGGGATGGTCGGGTCCGAGCACGGTCGGTGCGCCGTCGGGGGAGACCTGGATGCTGCCCCGCAGCATCCCTTCGCTCTCGAGCTCGGCGCCCTCGCGTGCTGGCACCCGCGCGAGGCCGCCGCTGCCTCCGTCTACTGCGCTGCCGAGTTCGAGTCGCACGCCGGTGCGGTCGCTGCGCGCTGAGGCTTTCCACTCTGCGGTGACGAGCAGATCGAGGGCGTCGGAGGTGAACCAGTCGGCGCGCGGGCCGGGCCGCACCTCGAGCTCGACCAGGCCGCGAGGCGGAGGGTCGACAGGCACGAGGTCGGCGACCGGTACGGGCGACGCGGGCTCGGGCCCGAGCGGCAGCACGTCGCCCGCGGCGAGGGGTGCAGGGCCGAGTGCGGCGAGGGTGTCGCGCGAGCGTGAGCCGAGGGTCAGGGGCGCGTCGATGCCGCCGCGCAGGGCAACTGTGCAGCGCGCGCCGTGGGTGACGGGACCCAGCACGAGCTCGGCATCAGCATCCACGAGCACGGCCGAGTGCGGTGGAACAGCAACGCTCGCTGAAGCGGAGTCGAGTCGAGCGTCGACCCACGCCCCAGTGAGAGCGATCCACGTGCCGGCGGCAACCCGCAGGCGCAGACCGCCGAGCAGCACTTCGAGCCCGGCCGCGCCTTCGTCGTTGCCGACGAGACGCTGCGCGAGCCGGTGGGCCGCGCGGTCGAAGGCGCCCGATCCGCTCACGCCGAGGCTCGAGAGTGCCGGCCGACCGAGGTCTTGCACGAGGGTGAGCGCCCCGGGGTCGACGACGTCGACGACCGCGTGGCTCATGCTGGCACCCGTTCGAAGCGCACCCGCGTGCCCGGAGTGATGAGCGCGGGTTGCTCCGTGTCGTCGCGCCAGAGTTCGAGGCTCGTGCGGCCGATGAGTTGCCAACCACCGGGTGACTCGCGCGGATACACGCCGCAGTAGCCGGCAGCGAGCGCCACCGAACCCGCGGGCACCCTGGGTCGAGAGGTCTCGCGGCGTGGCACCTGCGGCAGTGCGGACTGGCCCGGCGCGGGCACGAGGTAGCCGAAGCCGGGAGCGAAGCCGATGAATCCGCACAGCCACTCCGTGGCGAGGTGGCGCTCGATGACGGCGTCGATCGAGCATCCCCACGCATCGGCAACAGCCGCCACATCGTCGCCGTCGTAGGTGACCGGCACCGAGACCACGTCTCCGTCAGCGAGCGCGAGAGGCGATGCTGGATGCTCGGCGAGCCAGTGCTCGATGGCGGCGAGTCCGGTCACCACGGGGTCGATGCGCACGAGCACCGTGCGCGCCGCTGGCACGAGCTCGACGATGCCCGGTGCGGGGGCTGCGCTCCAGGCGGCGTGGGCTCCGAGCACGAGGTCGAGTGACGCGAACTCGACCAGCAGGGCTCGGTCACCGTTCGGCAGTATCCTCACGAGTCGATCGCGCCGCGTGTCAGCGTCGGAGCGAATGCCTTCAGCTGCACGCCGGCGTTCTGCAGAGCGGAGCGCACGGCGCGCGCGATCGCCACTGCCCCTGGGGTATCGCCGTGCACGCAGATGGAGTCGGCGTGGAGGGTGACCGTCGAACCGTCGATCGCCTGCACATCACCCGTCGTGACGAGATCGACGACGCGAGCAGCGATGACCTCGGGGTCGGTGAGCAGTGCGCCGTCGAGCGAGCGCGGCGCGAGCGTGCCGTCGGCGAGGTAGCCACGATCGGCGAACGCTTCTCGCACGAAGTGCACGCCGGCGCGGCGGCTCGCGTGGTCGAGTTCAGACTCGGGGAGTCCGAGTAGCGGCAGCTCGAGCGCCCGAGCGGTTTCAGCCACCACGTCGGCGACAGTCGGATCCGAGGCCGCGCGGTTGTAGAGAGCGCCGTGCAGCTTGATGTAGTCGACTGAGCCGCCCGCCTGGTGGGCGATCAGCTGCAAGGCGCCGACTTGGTAGAGCAGATCAGCGTGCAGCTGCTCGGCTGTCACTTCCATGTCTCGACGACCGAATCCGACGAGGTCTCGATAGGAGGGGTGAGCGCCGATGACGACCCCGTGCCGCACGGCGAGCGTCGCCGCAGCGAGCATCGTCGCCGGGTCGCCACCGTGAAACCCGCAGGCGAGATTCGCGCTCGTGACGAGCGGCAGCATGGCGCCGTCGTCGCCGATCGTCCACTCGCCGAACGACTCACCCAGGTCGCTATTGAGGTCGACGATCGGCATGAAGCGAGCCTAGAGGTGGCCTCGCGAGCGCGCACCGGCAATAATGCGACAGGCGCTCGACTCGAGTTCGGATGCCACGCGCCGACCCGATGGCGCAGGGGGAGGAGTGTCGTCGTGCCGATGGGTATTCCGGCGCACCTCGCGCAAGGGGTGACGAGCCGTGCGTTGAGCGTCGCGGGTCACGCGATCGCGGCGGTGTTGCTCATTGGCGACGCGATCATCGCGGTGACCGTGCAACTTGCGACGCCCGACCTGCTGCTCTGGCCGCTCGCGATCGTTTTCGCGTTCATGATCGCTCTGCTCGCTGTCGTCGATCGTTCTCCTCAGCCCGTTTTCATCGCTGCCTACCTGGTCGTGGGCGCGGGCAGTGTTCTCTGGCTGACGCTCGTGAGCGCGCCCCAACTCAGCACTCCGGTCGCCAACGACTCGTATCCGGTCGTGCTCGCCATGATGGCGATGGTTCTCGTGGTGCCCGGACCATCGCTGCTCGCCTCCTTCTGGTGGGCCATCGCGGGCTACGTCATAGCCGAAGCCACCGTGCTGGCCACATTCACCGTGCTCGGAGCGCGCTGGGCACCGAGCGTGTGGGGGCTCGCCGCCGTGCTCATCGTGTGCGGGCTCACCGCGATTCTCATGCTGGATGCGCGTACCGCTCGTCGCACGCAAGTGGTGCTCAACCGGGCTGTGCAAGACGAGCTCATCGCCGATGTGAGGCGCGGCTTCGAGCAGCGCGGCGTTGCCCTGCTGCACGACTCGGTGCTGAGCACCCTCTCGGCGCTCGCCGTGGGTGAGCGCGCTCTCGACGACACCGAGCGCACGCGCGTGCTCGCCGAGATCGAACAACTCGCAGGGCAGGGGTGGTTCGATGCGCCGACAGATCAGGGCGAGGGCTCGCACGCTGCCCGGCTCGCCCGACTGGCGGCGAGCATCCACGATGCAGCGGAGCCCGAGTTGATCGTGTCGGTCAACGGGCGCGCACCGCTCGGTGATCTCTCGACCGACAGCTTCGACGAGCTCGTGCGTGCCACGGTGCAGTGCGTCGAGAACGCCCGACGGCACTCTGGCGCGCGCGGTGTCGAGGTCGTGCTCGGAGCAGAGGGTGGGGGCGTCTCGGTGCTCGTCGTCGATGAGGGCCGCGGCTTCGACCCCGATCGACTCGACGAGCAGCGACTCGGCATTCGTCACAGCCTCATGGCCAGGCTTGAATCAGTGGGCGGCAGCGCCATGGTGTGGTCGAGCCCCGGCAACGGAACCTCGGTGTTGCTGCGCGTGCCCGTCGATGTCTCGACCGTGCTCACCGAGGAGGTGGCGCGTGACGCGACAAGCTGACGTGACGCTCGAGCGACTCGATCCGCTCTCGGTGGCTGCGGCCCGGCCCGTGACGGTCGGCATCGCGCTGCTCGTGCTTGTCATCGCCTCGACCGTGAGCATCATCTCGTTGCACGAGGTCGTGCGCCCGCTCGCACTCGCGGGGGCGCTGCTCGCGACGGCGGGTGCCGTCACGATGCTCGTCGTGCGGGCGATCGGGGTGCGTCCGCCGTGGAGCGCCCGTGCCGCACTCGGCTACCAGTCGATTCTGCTGACCATTCCCGCGGTCTCCGCGACGGCCACGTTCGGCTCGAACGATCGCTTGCGCGACGATTGGGCGCCGATCGTGGTGGGCCTGCTGCTGCTCGCCCTCGCCCCCTACCGCCCGGGCGTCGAGATCGCTCGGTGGACGGGCGTGCACGTCGCCGTCGCGCTCGTGCTCGGCGTCATGCAAGGTGGCTGGAGCGTCGCTGGTGTGCCAGCCCTCGTGTCGGGCGTCGTCGCCGCTGCGCCGATCGCGGCGCTCGGCATCGCTGCGGCCGCCTACGCGCAATCGCTGACGTCGGCCGTCGCCTCCTGGCAGCAGCGCGCATGGATGCTCGCCGAGGGCCGAGCGCAAGTCGAACGTGGCGCGCTCGCGCTCTCGGTGCAGCAGCGCAGGTTGGCGCAACTGAACCGGGAGGTCATCCCGCTGCTCGATCGTGTCGCACGTTCCGGTCAGGTGGACGAGCTCGATGCCCGCAATGCCGCTGCGCTCGCCGCCTCGGTGCGCACGCTGCTGGTTGCCGAGGCCGACGCGACCTGGCTCGACTCGATGCTGCAGCAGGTGGCCGAGAGGCACTCGCAGCGTCGAGTCGACCTGCAGGGAAGCGATGTCGACAACGCCGCAGCGCAGTGCTCTCGGCTGCAGCGGGCGCTGCTGCGCGCGATCGTGGCCGAGTCGGTCGAGAACCTCGGCGCGACGAGTGTGGTGCTGCACATCGAATTGACAGACGCCGGGCGAGTGCACGTGCAGTGCACCGTGGCGTCACCTCTGAGTGACAGCTCGGCTCGTCGGCGTCTCGGCGGTGTCATCGAACTCGTGCGTTCGGTGGCAGATCGGGTCGTCGTGCACGAGTTGCGGGGCGCCGTCGCTCTAGAGTTTGAGTATGGATACTGACGTCCGGCCCCGCGGCAGCGTCAGGCTTGCGATCCTGGACGATCACGAACTGCTGCTCGACAGCTTGTCGACGTGGATCGCCAGCCACGCCCCCGACTTCGATCTCGTGCTCACCGCTCCGACGTGGTTCGAGCTCGTGCAGAGCGACCAGTTTCCGACCGACCTCGTGCTGCTCGACTTTCAATTGCAAGAGCCTGTGTCGATCGAGGCCAGGGTTCGCACGTGTCGAGCCGCCGGCGCGAAAGTGATCGTCTTGACGAGCCTCGACACGATCGAGGCTCGCGATCGCGCCTTCGATGCAGGCGCCTCAGCGTTTCTCTCGAAGGCGATGTCGCTCGGCGAAGTGATGGAGACCGCGCGTCGCGTCATGGGCATGGAGTCGTCGGGAGAGCCCGTGCGCGAGTGGCGGCCGCTGCCGAAAGGCGCGCAGCACCCCGCACGTCCGAAGCTCTCGACGAGCGAGCGCGAAGCGCTCGCGCTCTACGCGAGCGGCTTCAGCATGAACGAGGTCGCCGCGCAGATGAACGTGCAGTACGAGACGGCGAAGACCTATTTGCGCCGCGTGCGCGAGAAGTACGCTCGCGCGGGTCGGCCCGCGAGCACGAAGGCCGACCTCATCCGTCGGGCGGCAGAGGACGGACACCTGCAGTAATGGCAAAGCTCTATTTCCGGTACGGCGCGATGAACAGCGGCAAGTCGACAGCACTGCTGCAGGCTGCGTTCAACTATGAAGAGCGCGGGCAGAACGTCGTGCTCGCCAAGCCGCGCATCGACACCAAGGGCGACCAGACCATCGTGTCTCGGCTCGGAGTGACGCGAGGTGTCGACTTCACGATCGCTCCTGACGACGACATCTACTCTCGATTCCAAGCGCACCGTGCGGGCGTGCTGCGCACTACCGGCCGCGACGTCGCGTGCCTGCTCGTCGACGAGTCGCAGTTTCTCTCGACCGAGCAAGTCGACGATCTGCTGCGCATCGCGATTCGCGAAGACATCCCCGTGCTGGCGTACGGCATTCGCACTGACTTTCAGACCGCCGCCTTCCCCGGCAGCCGGCGCCTGCTCGAGGTCTCGCACGCTCTCGAAGAGCTCAAGACCATCTGCCGCTGCGGTCGCAAGGCCATCTTCAACGCCCGCTCGATCGACGGCGTTTTCGTCTTCGACGGCGATCAGGTTGCCATCGATGGCGTCGATGTCACGTACGAGTCGCTGTGCGGCGCGTGCTACCTCGACGAGTCAGGCGACAGCCTTGCGACCGGCTGGAAAGCGCCGGTGGGGCTGGATGCTCGAGTCGAGCTCGGGCCCGACCCCGACTTCAGCTGACCCTGGCCGAGCGCTCGCGCTGCGCCAGAACACGCCGCGAATGAGAAATGGGACCGCCGACGGCGGTCCCATTTCGTGTGTCGGGGTAACAGGATTTGAACCT
>SXMH01000102.1 GCA_005777405.1 Actinomycetota bacterium | reverse complement strand
TCTTGAATGCGCGCGCCGCCCGAGTCGAGAATGCCGATGATCGGCACGCCGGTCTTGATCGCGAGCTCCATGACCTTGATGATCTTCTCGCCCGCAACTTCGCCGAGGGATCCGCCGAAGATCGTGAAGTCTTGGCTGTAGACCGCGACCTGCCGGCCGTGAATCGTGCCCGTGCCCGTGACGACAGCGTCGCCGTAGGGGCGCTTCGCGTCCATGCCGAAAGCGTGCGTGCGGTGGCGCACGAACTCGTCGAGCTCGACGAAACTGCCGTGGTCGAGCAACGCTTCGATGCGCTCGCGCGCGGTGAGCTTGCCTTTCGCGTGCTGCTTCTCGATCGCGGCTTCCCCCGCGGCGGTCACAGCCTCGTGATAGCGCACCTTGAGGTCGGCGATCTTGCCCGCCGTCGTCGAGAAGTCGGGCGCCGAGGGAGTGGTCGCGCTGGCGCCGGCAGTGTCGTGGTCAGTCACGGCCTCAGCCTATCGACCACCTCCCAGCGGGGATGGTTGTGGAAGGCCCACAAGATCGGGCCCTCTGCCTGTCGAGCACGTCGGCAATCTGTGGTCTCGCGTTGCCGCGACGTTCACGCGCCGGCCACCGACCGCTGGCTCGGCGACCGTAGCGTGACCGGCACCGGTCGAGAGGGGGTGCGCATGGTCGGAACAATGCAGGCCTGGGTCGAGTCGCCGCTGCAGCTGCTCGGCGTGCTCGAGCACGCTGGTCTCGAGGGTGCAGGTATCGACGCGGTCGCACGCCAGCCCGCGGGGTTCGCCTCGTCGCCCATCGTGGTGCACCCGCGCGCGGGCGATGCCCAGCTGGAGTCGACCGCCGCGACACTACATCGTCTGCTCGAGCGGGGCGAGGCCAACGAGAGCCGCCGAGCGCCGGTCGCTGTCGACATCGCTCTCGAACGCCGGGTGATGCCGGCCGCTCGCTTCGTTGACGGCGGCGACTGGATGCTCGGCGATCCTTTCTCGGGGCAGGTGCAGGCACGTCTCGCGCGCGCTGTGCCGCGCTCGCTCACGCTCGTTGATGACGGAGCGATCACCCGCCACCTCGCTGAGTTGCTCGCCTCGGGGCGCCCGTTGCTGCGACCGGGCGCCGGGCTCGGCCACTCGCCTCTCGTGCGATTCCGTCGCTCACTCGCCGATCGAGCGAGCCGCGTGCTGCGCGACCTCGCTCACGATCACCGTCTCGAGGTGACCACCTACCTCACGCCCGACGATCCCGCGGTCGAGCAGCTTCGCAGCATCGGTGCTCGCGTGCGCTCGCACCGCTGCGATGTCACGCGCACCATGGGTCACGCCGCGGCAGCCGTGCCTGCGGGAGCGGTGGTCGTGCTCGGCACCGCCGCGGTGGTCGATGGTGCCGCGACGGCGGCCAGTCACCTCGACTGGGTGGCCGAGATCGCTCGCACCCGCCTCGTGGCATATGCCCCCCACCGCCGTGAACCCGAGTGGATGCTCCGCACGCTGCGTCGCATTCCTCGAGTGCACGTGCTCGACGTGCCGGTGCCGATCGAACTCGCCCTCGCCGCAACGCAGCGGCCGCTCGACATCGTGTCGCGACCGTCGACCGCGATCGAGACGCTCGAGCTCGTGCTGCGTGGCACCGGTTCGACGGTGCAGCTCGATCCGATGAAGAAGGTGCTCGCGTGAGCGTCATCGCCGTCATTCCCGCGCGCGGGGGCTCGGTGGGCGTCACGGGCAAGAACGTGCGCGAGGTCGGTGGTCAGCCGCTCGTGGCTCGGGCGGTGGCGAGCGCGCGGAGAGCATCCACCATCGATCGCGTCATCGTGAGCACTGATGACGCGACCATCGCCGAGGTGGCGCGCCGAGCCGGGGCGTTCGTCGTCGACCGGCCCGCCGCGCTCGCGACCGCGACCGCGAGCTCCGAGTCGGCGCTGCTGCACGCGCTCGCGACGATCGACGTCACGCCCGAGGTGCTCGTCTTTCTGCAAGCGACCTCACCCTTCATCGACCCCGCCGACCTCGACCTCGCCGTGCGCCGAGTGCGCGGTGGCGAGGCAGACGCGGTGTTCTCGGCGGTGTCGACCCCGGTCTTTCTCTGGGGTCCGGGAGCACGCGGTGAGGGCTGGCGCGGTATCAACCACGACGCGGCAGTGCGGCCTCGACGGCAAGATCTTCCGCCCCAGGTCGCCGAGACAGGTGCGTTCTATGTCATGCGCGCGGCGGGGTTCCTCGCTGCCCAGCATCGCTTCTTCGGCCGCGTCGAGCCGCACCTCGTCGACGAGCGCTGGGCCGTCGATATCGACACCGAGGTGGAGCTTGAGGTGGCCCGCGCGCTCGCTGAAGCCCACGAGCACGCCCACGCTGCCGACCTCGAGGCCGCGGCCCGACTCGACATTCCGCCGACGGCGTCGTCGTCGATCTCCACTCCAGACGAAGGGTTCTCGCCATGAACGCTGCTCGCACGATCGGTGCCCGCACCATCGCCCCCGATGCTCCCTGCTACGTGATCGCCGAGATCGGGCTCAACCACAACGGTGACGTCGAGCTTGCCAAGCAGCTCATCGATGTGGCCGCCGAAGCGGGAGCCGACGCGGTGAAGTTTCAGAAGCGCACGCCCGAGATCTCGACGCCCGTGCACATGCGCGATCAGCTTCGCGAGACGCCCTGGGGAATGATGACGTACCTCGAGTACCGCTACCGGGTCGAGTTCGATCGCGATCAGTACATCGAGATCGGCGATCACGCCACGCTGCGTGGCATCGACTGGTTCGCGTCGCCCTGGGATGTTCCGAGCGTTGACTTTCTCGACCATCTCAACGTCGTGGCGCACAAGGTGGCGTCGGCATCGCTGACCGACATCGAGCTGCTCGAGCGGCTTGCAGCGTCGGGACGCACGGTCATCCTGTCGACGGGCATGTCGACGCGCGAGCAGATCGATCGGGCGATCGAGGTGCTCGGCACTGACCGACTCGTGCTCATGCATGCCACGTCGACCTACCCACTGCCGCCCGAAGAGGTGAACCTGCGCGCCATGACGACACTCGCCGAGGCGTACCCGCAGGTTCCGGTGGGGTACTCGGGCCACGAGCGAGGCTTGCAGATCAGCCTTGCGGCAGTGGCGCTCGGCGCCCGCGTGATCGAACGCCACATCACCCTCGACCGCACCATGTGGGGCAGCGACCATGCCGCCTCGCTCGAGCCTCGCGGCCTGCGCCAACTCGTGCGCGACATCCGCATCATCGAGCAGGCGTTCGGTGATGGCGTCAAGCGGGTCTTCCCCGGTGAGCTTGCACCGATGGCAAAGCTGCGGCGAGTACCCGCGTGATCATTGCGGCTCTCGCCGACTCCGATTCGTACCTCAAGTGGGCGGCAGCCACGATTGATCGGTTGGCTCCCGACGCCGACCGTCGGGTCGTCGTCGTCGAGAATCCGGTTATGCCGAGCGAGCAGCAACGCCGGCACGCGCTCGCGGGCACGTCGTTCGACGTCGCTGACGTCGCGGTGCTGGGCGTCGAAAAGGCCCTGGCGAGCCTGCGCGACGCCGACGCCGTGCTCGTGGCGGCGCGGGGTGAGACAGCGGCCTACCTCTTGCGCCGGCTCGCGGCGCGCGAGTCGAGGCCGGTGCTGCTCTCGGGCATTCCGGGCATCGCCTTCCCGATCACGCGCAAGGCGCTCATCTACCGCGCGCAGGCTGACGCGATCATCGTGCACTCCCATCGTGAGCGCCGCAGCGCACTCGAGCTCGCCGAACGCTACGGGTGGCCGGTGCGCCCTGTGCTCGCGAACCTGCCCTTTCTCGAACGCCGACCGAGTGCAGGCGACGACGTCGTGCTCGCAGCGCAGGCGCTCGTGCCGCGCACGCGTCACGAGCGCGAGCACCTCGTGTCGAGCTTTGTCGCGGCAGCCCGCGCACACCCACAGCGTCGCTTCGTTCTCAAGGTGCGCGCCGTGTCGGGCGAGCGGCAAACGCACGTCGAGCGCTGGGCGCTCGACTCCCTCGCGCCCATGATGGATGCTCCCGCCAACCTCGTCGTTCGAGCGGGCTCGATGACCTCAGCACTCGACACCGCGGGGGCCGTGGTCTCGGTCAGTTCGACGGCGCTCATCGAAGCCGTCGCGCGCGGTATTCCGGTGCTGGCCATCGACGACTATGGGGTTGACGAGGCTCATATCAACACGGTGTTCCGAGGCAGCGGGGTACTCGGCGACACGAGCGAGCTCGTCGCGGGCCGCTTTCGCGTGGCCGCGACACCGTGGACGCGCGACAACTACCTGCACGAGTCGCGCGACGTCGACGCGCCCGCCGTCATCCGCGAGCTCGTCGCGCTGCGAGAGCAGTCGGGGCTGCCGGCGCGCCGTCCGGTGCGGTCGACGCGAGGCGGCCGGTTGCGCGAGGCGTGGGACCGCCGTCGTGCGTTCGGCGAGCATGACCCGTCGGCGCTCGGGGTCCTGGCTGTGGTGGTGGGTACGCCCGCGCGCGTGGCACTGATCGCCGGGCGGCGGGTGCTGCGGGGCGCGCGCAGCCTCACCGGTTCTCTACGCTGACGGCATGGACTTGCCGCTGAGCCGCTCTCTCATGTCATCGATCGAGTGGCGCGATCGCAGCGCGTCGACGAACAGCGAGCTGGTGGCGCGCGCTGCCAAACTCGACGACTTGACAGTGCTCGCCACGACTGACCAACACGCGGGTCGAGGTCGGCTCGATCGAGTCTGGTCGGCCAAACCCGGTGAGGCGCTTGCCATGTCGATCTTCGTCGCCCACGGTGCCGGCCCCGCACCCGACCCGCGGCGGCTGGGCTGGCTGCCGCTCGTGACCGGCCTCGCCGTGGTGCGAGCCGCGCGCTCTCTCGGCGTCTCGACCGCGGCACTCAAGTGGCCCAATGACGTGCTCGTCGATCACGTCGACAGTGCGCGCAAGCTCTGCGGAATCCTCGCCGAGTTGACCGCTCACGGCGTGGTCATCGGTGTGGGGCTCAACCTCGGCCAGACCGTCGAATCGTTGCCGGTCCCGACAGCCACGTCTCTCGGGGTGGAAGGTGTGCCGGTGACGCAGCGCACGCCCGACGCGGCGCTCGCCGCGGTGCTCGAGCAACTCGTGCCGCTCATCGAGCAGTGGCGAGCATCCACTGATCCCTCTGCGCTACGCGCCGAGATCAGCGCTGTTCTGCAGACGCAGGGACGCGCGGTGCGAGTCGACCTGCCGGGCCAGCCCGCCCTGCTGGGCACAGCGGTCGGCCTCGACGACGACGGCAGGCTGCTCGTACAGCCCCGAGACGGTGCCGAGCGACTCGTCGCCGTGGCGGCGGGCGACGTGACGCATCTGCGATATGAATAGGGCATGACGGGCGAGGAACGTCAGCCAGAACGGCTCATCGCGCGCGTGCGACCCCACGCGCGCCGCCTCACCCTGCCCTCACTCGCCCTGATCGCGATCTGCGGCGCCTCGACCTACGGCCTCTTCGCGCTCGACGAGTTGTGGCAGCGGCTCGCGCTCGCGGCGGGCGCGCTCATTGCCGTGTTCTTGCTGTGGATGCTCCCGCTGCTGCGCTGGCTCAGCACCCAGTACCTCATCACCACCCGACGACTCGTGCTGCGCAGCGGTCTGCTCGTGCGCACTCGTCAAGAGGTGCTGCTGAGCCGCAGTTCCGACGTCAGTGTGCGGCGGTCAGGCTTGCAGAGCATGTTCCGCTCGGGCGATGTGCTTGTCGGTGCCGGGCTCGACCGCCCGATCGTGTTGCGCGATGTGGCGCGCGCCGACCTCGTGCAAGAGGCGCTCGCCGATCTCATGGAGGCGAGCACGAGCTCGATCGCGACCGTGCGCCGGCCGCCCGAGACCGGGGATGTCGTGCTGCGGCGTCCGCGCGGCTGAGGGCGAACGGCGTCACGCGGTCGGCAGGGTGGCGAGGCGCACGCAGGGCCTTTGCCGCAGTAGGCTCGTCCGGTGCGTATTTCAGTCATCGGTTGCGGATATCTGGGTGCCGTGCACGCCGCGTGCATGGCCGAGTTGGGCCACGACGTCGTCGGAATCGACGTCGACGAGGCCAAGATCGCGAATCTCGCGGCGGGGCGGTCTCCCTTCTTCGAACCCGGTCTCGACGAGCTTCTCGGCAACGGCCACGGCCGGTTGCGCTTCACCACGGACTTCGCTGAGGCCGATGCCGCTCGAGTGCACTTCATCGCGGTAGGCACGCCGCAGAAGCCCGGCAGCAACGCCGCCGACCTGCGTTTCGTTGAGGCCGCGGTGCAGTCGCTGCTGCCGCACATCGGTCCTGGCCACCTCGTGGTCGGCAAGTCGAC
>SXMH01000101.1 GCA_005777405.1 Actinomycetota bacterium | reverse complement strand
GTCGACGTGGCCGTCATCGAAGTCGGCATGGGCGGCGAGTGGGATTCGACCAATGTCGCTGACGGCGACGTCGCGGTCTTCACCCCCATCGGTCTCGATCACGTCGAGAGGCTCGGCCGCACGATCGCCGAAATCGCCCGCACGAAGGCCGGCATCATCAAGCCCGCCGCTCGCGTCGTCACGGCACTGCAAGTGACCGAAGCGATGGACGAGCTGCAGCGCGCGGCCGAACTCGATGAAGCGGAGGTCGTGTGCGAGGGTGTCGGGTTCGCCCTGCTGGATGCCCGCCTCGCGGTCGGCGGTCAGCTCATCGATGTGCGCGGTCGAGCGGGGGAGTATCGCGAGCTCTTCCTGCCGCTCTACGGCGAGCACCAGGCACAGAACGCCGCCGTCGCGATCGCCGCCGTCGAGTCGTTCCTCGGCGACGGCACCCAGCCTCTCGCCGATGACGTCATCGCCGAGGGCCTTGCGACCGCGACGAGCCCTGGTCGGCTCCAGCTCGTAGCAACAGAGCCGAGCGTGCTCGTTGACGCCGCGCACAATCCGCACGGCGCTCAAGCGCTCGCACGCGCACTGCTCGGCTCGTTCGCGTTCCCCTCGATCACTGCGGTGCTCGGTGTGCTCGACGATAAAGACGCCGTGGGCATCGTCGAGGCGCTCGATCCCGTCGTCGATCGCTTCATCGTGACGCAGTCGAGCTCAGAGAGAGCCATTCCCGCCGACGAGCTCGCAGAAACCGTGATCTCGGTCGCCGGCCCCGACCGCGTGCGCGTCGAACCCGACCTCGCTGCGGCGCTCGCCGAGGCACGCGACGACGCCGGAGTGGACGGGGCAGTGCTCGTCACCGGCTCGGTGACGCTCGTCGGTCAGGTGCTGCTCATCGTCGACGGGCAGGATGCTGAGTCGTGAGCGACACACTCCCCGCGCCCGACCCCCAGCAGGAACCCGCCGAGCCGAGGTCTCGTCGACCGAAGCGTGAACGCAGCGCGACGGAGTCGCTGCTCAATGTCACCCTCGGCATGGAAGCCTTCGTCATCATCTTCGGCACGCTCGCGATCAATGGGCTCGGCGTGCTGCCGTCGTGGCAGGTGATCGCCGGTGGCGCGGCGCTGTTCGTGCTCACCCTCGTGACGATGCGCGTCGTGCGCTATTCCTGGGGTGTCTGGCTCGGGCACGGGTTGCAGGTGCTGCTGCTCGCCACGGGCTTCATCGAGGTGCTCGCGGCGGTCTCTGCCGCCATCTTCGTGGGGTTCTGGATCTTCTGCTTCGTGCGCGGCCGCCAACTCGACGCCGCCAAGGCCGCCTATCGTGCCGCCCACCCCGACCTTTCGACTTCTACCGATACCTCTACCGATCAGGAGCGCTCATGACCACGACCGTCGAAGAAACCCTCGTTCTCGTCAAGCCCGACGGGGTGGCGCGCAACCTCACCGGCGAGATTCTGCGCCGCATCGAGGCGAAGGGCTACCAGCTCGTTGACCTACGGCTCGTGCACGCCGACCGTGAGCTGCTCGCGCAGCACTACGCGGAGCACGAGGGCAAGCCCTTCTACGAGCCGCTTGTCGAGTTCATGGAGTCGGGTCCCGTCGTCGCAGTGCGGCTCGCGGGCAACCGTGTCATCGAGGGCTTTCGCGCCCTCGCCGGCACGACCGACCCGACCACTGCTGCGCCCGGAACGATTCGCGGCGACCTCGGGCGTGACTGGGGTGCGGCAGTGCAGCAGAACCTCGTGCACGGTTCCGACTCGCCCGAGTCGGCGGCGCGCGAGCTCGCGCTCTGGTTCAGCTAGAGGCGGTCATCCCAGCAGCAGGCCCAGCAGGGTCGGAAACTGCACGAAGATCGCTGTCGCGATGCCGACGATCGTCACGACGATGGGCACCCACACAAAGGGGAGCGCCGCAGCGCCGAAGCGCTGGGCCCGCTCTGAGTCGACGAGCACACCGGCCTTGAGGCACCAGGTGAGCAGGCTCCAAAACAGGATGATCGTGAAGAACCACACGAACATGCACCAGGGGCACAGCACGCCGATCTGGTAGACCGCCTGGTCGAACAGCCAGAGGATGAACGCGAAAGCTCCCGTCACACCCGCCAGCAGCGCCCACCAGAACCACCGCGCGAAGCGGGCACCCGCGAGCAGCGCCACGCCGACGGCGATCGGCGCGACGAAGCCGGCGACGCCGAGCAGCGGGTTGGGGAAGCCCAGCAGAGACGCCTGCCAGGTCTCCATCACACTGCTGCACGAGACGAGCGGGTTGACGTCGCAGTTCAGCGTGTACTGCGGGTCGATGAGCGATTTCACCCGTTCGGTGATGAGCGACATCGCCCCGTACCAGCCGCCGATGCCGGTGACGATGAGCATGATCGCGAGCCCCCACGGGCGCGGCCCCTTCGGTGCGAGAACGGGTTCGACGGGGGCGCTCTGCTGCTCAGTCACGCGCCGATTATGCCGTGACGACCTTGGCGCGCACACGGGCCAAACGTCCCGACCGCCGCGAGTCCGTGCGATACTGAGGGGCAGTCGTCGCCAGCCGCGCTCGCGATGACCTCGAGACAAGCTTTCCGGGCACTTGACCGGACCAGTGTCGCGGCCCGTGCGCCGCGACCGCGGAGGTAGCCAGTCCTCCCTGAATCGCAGTGAGAGTGCGAACGCAGTGACAGTGCGTGCGGTCCGCGCCGACCCGATACCAGGGGCGCCGACCGAGACAACCGAAGAATTCCGCGGGGGGCGCGAGCGCCCGACGCGCTGAGAGTTACCGCCCGGGCGCGGCCCGCGCGGTCAAGGAGTACACCAGCGATGGTGATCGACAACGACAACCCCAGTTCAGACGACAGCACCAGTTCGAAAGCACCGAAGAAGCGTTCGCGGCTCTTCGGGTCGCTCGCGCCCAAGAAGGCGAGCGATCACGCCGCGCAGAGTGAGCCTGGTTTCGAGGGCGCCCCTGTGACGTCAACGGCGACGGATGCTCCCGCCGAGCAGCCCGAGGCTGTCGAGCCCGAGCAGCCTGCAGCCGTCGAGCAGGCGGTCGACACCGAACCCGAACCGTCGCCCGAGCCGGAGCCGCAGTCCAAGCCGGAGCCGCAGCCCGAGCCGACGACGGAGACGGAGACGGAGACGGAGCCGGAGCCCGAGCCCGAGTCGAAGCCTGCCTTCCCCGTGCTCAAGCCCGAGTCGACGACCTCGTTGCTCTTCTTCGCGCCGCCCGTGTCGGCACTGCCGCCGCTGCCGCCGCGCTCTGGCGCTGGCTCGCGCGGTCCGCGTGATGACGACGACAGCGACGAGCAGGGTTCGACGACGAGCCGGCGCCGTTCGCGCGGTCGCGGCCGAAGCGGAGCATCCACTGATCACGACGGTGCCGACGCTCCTCGCGAGAGCCAGCGCGAGAGCGAGCCGCGTCAGCCTCGCCAGCGCCGCGCCCCCGAGCCGATCACCGAGCCGCAGCGCATCAAGGGTTCGACCCGCCTCGAGGCCAAGAAGCAGCGTCGCCGCGACGGCCGCGATGCCGGTCGTCGTCGCCCGGTTGTCACCGAGGCCGAGTTTCTCGCCCGCCGCGAGAGCGTCGACCGTGTCATGGTCGTGCGCTCGAAGGACGGCCGCATTCAGCTGGGCGTGCTCGAAGACGAAGTGCTCGTCGAAGGGGTCGACATCGCCCGCGTGCTGCACGACGCGGTCGAGCAAGTCGGGAGCCACACTGCGCAAGTAGGTCGTGATCGTCTCGTACGCGTCTGCGCCGTGGATGACGAGCGAGCGGAAGTCTTCATTGAAGACGTCGCGGATGATCTTGATGAGCAGGTCGGGCTCGCTGTGCAAGAGCGTCGGAGCCTGCGCCTTCTGCACCTGCTCGCTGATGTGCGCCCACTGCGAGGTGAGGCGCTGCACGTCGAGCGTCAGCTGCTCTTCGGTCGCGCCTTCAGCGGCGGTGCGCACGATGACGCCGACGTTCTCGGGCAGCACCTCTTTGAGAATCTTCTTGAGGCGCGCGCGCTCGGTATCGGGCAGCTTGCGGCTGATGCCGCTCATCGAACCGTTGGGCACGTAGACGAGGTAGCGGCCGGGAAGGCTCACCTGGCTCGTGAGGCGAGCACCCTTGTGACCGATGGGGTCTTTCGTGACTTGCACGAGCACCTTGTCGCCCGGCTTGAGCGCAAGCTCGATGCGACGCGGCTGGTTCTTCTCGCCGGCCTCGGCTGCCGCCTCCCAGTCGACTTCGCCCGAGTACAGCACCGCGTTGCGGCCGCGCCCGATGTCGACGAAGGCGGCTTCCATGCT
>SXMH01000100.1 GCA_005777405.1 Actinomycetota bacterium | reverse complement strand
GGTCTTGATGAAGTCGGCTCCTGCCAGAATTGCCAGCCAGGATGCTCGCTTCACGTTGTCGTAGGTCTGCAGCTCGCCGGTCTCGAGAATAACCTTGAGGTGCGCGCTCGAGCCGTCGGGCCGCGCGCACGCTTCTTTCACGGCCACGATCTGGTCGAAGACGAGTCCGTAGCGCCCGCTGAGGAAGGCACCGCGGTCGATGACCATGTCGATCTCATCGGCGCCGGCCGCCACCGCGTCGCGGGTGTCGGCGAGCTTCACGGCGAGGCTCGCGCGGCCCGAAGGGAACGCGGTGGCCACTGCGGCCACACTCACGAGACCCTCATCGGGGTCACCGTGATGGGCACCGAGCGCCTCGATCGCGTACGGCACCATGTCGCCGTAGACGCAGACCGCGGCAACCCGGGGCGCCGAGAGATCGCTCGCGTCGGTGCGCACGGCCTTCGCGACGAGCGAGCGCACTTTGCCCGGAGTGTCGGCGCCCTCCAGCGTCGTGAGGTCGCACGTGCGAATGATGGTGTCGAGAGCCCAGGCCTTCGAGCTCGTCTTGATCGAGCGGGTCGAGAGACCCGCGGCGCGCTGCTCGAGGCCGACAGCATCGACGCCCGCGAGTCCGTCGAGATGAAGGCGCAAAGCGGTCTCGGTGAGATCTCCGCCGAGCAGTCGCACGGCGCGATCGGTCGGCGCGAGGGCCACCGGGTGCGTGAGGGTCATGAGACGGGGTCTCCTTCGTTGGTGTCACTGAGGCGCGAATCGGCGCCAAGACGTGAGTTGTCGGTGCCGAGCAACGCCCGGGCGGTGTGTTCGTCGGTCACGAGCACCGAGCACAGACCGTGGGTGACGAGCGCGTGCGCCACGGGGTGCTTCGATTCACCGCCGACAACGAGAATGGCCGTGGCCGCGCTGCGCAGCTCTTCGAGTCCGAGACCGAGAGTGCGAGCATCCAGTTCGGGGTCTGCGATCGTGCCGTCGGCCGTGATGTAGCGACCGATGACGTCGCCCACAGCGCCGCGCTCGACGAGCCGCTCGATGTCGTCGGTCGTGAGGTAACCGCTGTCGACGTGCACCGAGGTGACGTCGGCGGGTCCTGCGCTGTACAGATAGGCGCTTGCGCCGCGCGCCATCTGGATGACTCCGCTCACGGTGCGGTCGCCCTCGATGGCTTTCTTGGTCTCTAGGCGCTCAAGAATCGCGGGGGTCGGCAGCAGCGTCGCTTGACCGCCCGCTTTCTGGGCGATCATGACGGCCGTGCTCGCCGCCGTGCCCGGGCGCTTGCTGAGACTCACGCCGCCGTTGAGCTGCACGACATTGACGCCCGTCGACCACCCGACCGGCAAGGCCTCGGCGACTTGGTGCAGAGTTCGGCCCCAGCTCACGCCAAGCAGTCGCGGAATCGGACGGTGGCTCACGAGGTAGTCGGCGGCGGCCTCGCTCACGCGCGCCTGCAGCTCGACTTCGTCGACGGGGGCCGGCACGACGACCGCGTCTTTGAGCCCGAAGCGAGCGCTGAGCTCGCGCTCGAGTGCGAGTCGACGAGCGCGCGGGTGCACGATCTCGATGCGGATGATGCCGCGCTCTCGAGCCTGCGAGAGCAACCGGCCGACCTTCCACCGCGTGACGCGCAGAATCGCGCCGATCTCGTCTTGCGTCTTGTTCTCTTCGTAGTAGAGCTCGGCAGCGCGCACGGCCAGCAGTTCGGTGGCGGCGGAATCGCTCGGGGCCATGCTCGACTGTCCTCCCAAGGGCGGGGTGTCACGGGGCGGGGTGACATGGGTGCTCGGTGTGTTCAGGCTACGCGCGGCGTCGCGGCAACACCAACAGATGCGCATGGCTTGCTCATATGAGCACAGCCGCACAATGCGTCGGCGACGGGGTCAGTACGCTGGGGGCACCACCACCCCCGCTCGAAGGAATGCCGTGACCAGCTTCGCCCTCGCCGTCGACCTCGGCGGCACGAAAGTCGAATCAGCCCTCGTTGATGAGCACGGCATCGTGCTCGAGGGTTCGCGGCACCGCCGACCCACCGGCGCTGCGTCGACGAGCGATCAACTCGCTGCCTCTGTCACCGAGGCCGTGGTGGATGCCCTCCGCGCCCTCCCCGCCGGCGCGACGCTGCTCGGCGCGGGCATCGGCAGTGCTGGCCCCATCGCCGGCACGACGGGCAAGGTGTCGCCGCTCAACCTTGCGGCGTGGCGCGACTACCCTCTCGGCGACCTCGTCGCCGCGACGCTCGAGCGCGAGGGACACCACGGGCTGCCGGTCACTCTTCGCATGGACGGCATCTGCATTGCGCTCGCCGAGGTCTGGATGGGGGCCGCCCAGGGCGAGCGCAACGTCATGGGCATGATCGTTTCGACCGGAGTGGGCGGCGGACTCATCCTCGACAGCCGCGTCATCACCGGCCCGACCGGCAATGCCGGCCACATCGGGCACGTCGCGGTCGCGGGATTCGTCGACGCGTGCGCGTGCGGGGCGCGTGGCTGCCTCGAGGGCATCGCCTCTGGCCCGCGGTCGGTGGCGTGGGCCCGCGCGAACGGTTTCACGGGCGAGACCGGCGAGCAGCTCGCGGTGGCCGCTCGCGAGGGCGACAGCGTGGCTCGTGCCGCCGTCGAGCGTTCGGCGAACGCGGTGGGGCAGGCCATCGCGAGCGCAAGCGCTCTCGTCGACCTCGACGTCGTTGCGATCGGTGGCGGCTTCAGTCACGTCAGCGACGACTACATCGACCTCGTGCAGGCCGCTGTGTCAGCGCACAGCTCGTTCGGCTTCGTCACGAAGACGCGCGTCGTGGCGAGCGGGCTGAGCGGAGAAGGCCCCCTTATCGGGGCGGCCGCACTCGTGCACCGCGCCGAACTCGTCGGCTAGCCGCAGCGAGCTCAGGCGAGGCGCTCTCCGAGTTCCCCCTCGACGGTGGTTCCGCGTGCGAGCAACGCCATCGACGGAATCGTCGCGCTCACGACGACGAGCATGACCACGAGGCTCGCCGACCACGAGCCGGTGACTTCGTGCAACGAACCGATGATGAGCGGGCTGACAGCGGCGACGGCGTAGCCGATCGTCTGCACGAAGCCGCTGACGTTCGCCGCGTTCTCGGCCGATCGCGTGCGTTGCGAGAAGAGCGCGAGGCACATCGGAAACGTCACTTGCCCGAAGCCGATCGCGGCGACCCAGAGCACGGGAGCGAGCGAGGGTGCAACGAGCAGTCCGGCATAGCCGAGCCCGAACAGCAGCATCGACGCGAGCAGAACGGGCGTGGGCGTGCGCAGCCGCGTGGTGAGCACGGGCGCGACGAGCGCGAGGGGCACACCCGTGATCGCGAAGAGCGCGAGCAGCGATCCCGCTTCACCCGAACTCATGCCGGTGAGATCTTGCAGCATGACGGGCAGCAGCGCGAAGGTCACATATGCCGAGATGCTCGACACGGTGAACGGAATCGTGATGCCCCAGACCGTGCGCGAGCGCGCGAGTTGCGCAAACCGGTGGGTGTCGGGCGGCGTGAGCGCGGCATCCCGTGCATCATCGTCAGCCGTGCGACGCGACGCCGCTCGGGCGGCGCGCACGACGAGAGCGATCCACGGCACCAGCGCGACGACCACCACGAGCGACCAGCTCGCGAGCGAGAAGCGCCACGACACGTCGTCGGCGAGCGGAACGGCGAGCAGCGGCGGCACTGCCGAACCGAGCGACATGATCGTCGCGTATGCCGCGGTCATCGGGCCGATCGAGAGGGGCGTGAAGCGTTTGACAGCGGAGGGCAGCAGCACGTTGCCGAAGCCAGCGCCGAGTAGCAGCAGCAGACTGCCCAGCACGAGCACCACGAAATCGGGCGCCGCGGCGCGCAGGAGGTGACCGGCGAGCATCGCCACGATCGCCACGACGAGCGTGCGCTCGAGACCCCAGCGTCGCGCCACGAGCGGCGCCGACAGGCCCGCGACGGCGAACCCGACCGGCGGAAGCATGCCGAGCACACCGAGCGCCGTAGCCGAGAGAGCAATGTCGCCGTCGATGATCGGCGCGAGCGGCGAGAGGGCTCCGACCGGCAGGCGCAGCGTCGCGGCGATGAGCAGGATGCCTGCGATGCCCAGCATCACGCCACCCCGGCGGCTCAGAGGGGCGTCGGTCACTCGCACCATCCTAGGCTGGGCACGTGTCAGACCTCAGCCGCTTCCTCCCGCTCAGCAACCGAGAGCGCCGGGACGAACGCGAGGTGAGTCGCAATTGGTCGCGCGCGACGAGCGGCCTGCTCCTGAGCCTCTCCGCGGCGCTGGATGCTCGCCCCGAGCTGCTCGCCACGGCCACCTTGCGCGAGCACGTGTCGGTCGAGCAGGCAGTGCGCGTGCTGCTCGAGCGACTGCAGTCGACGCGGCTGCAGCGCGGTGCCGCGCGGCTCGGGCGGTCGAACCCCGTCGCCGAGCGACTCGCCGAGCTCGACGGCCCAGCGCTCATCGACGCGCTGCAGTCTGAGGGTCTCGCTCGCGCCGGCGCGACGGCGCGCACGAGCGTGCGCGAGCTCGGAGCTGTGCTCGTGCTCGCGCTCGAACTCCGCGCCGCCCAGGGCCTGCCCGTCGACGTGGACCCCTTCGTGAGCGGGGCCGTCGCGCTCGACCTCGCGGTGCGCGCGCCAGCGCCGCGACGAGGCGTGCTGCAGGCGCGCACGCTCGTCGCCGTCGACGGCGAGTGGCAGGTCGGCCGCGGGCCAGAATTGCGGGCAACAGCGGCGTCGATCGTGCTGTTTCTCGCCGGGCTCGGCGGGGTGCCTGAGGCTTAGGCTGAGCCTCGAGCGAGCATCCACTGGCTCGACAGTCACCCGAAAGGAAACCCATGGCACAGAACGACGGATTCGACCTCGGCGACATCGGCGACGTCGTGAGCGGACTCATCTCGGGCAAGGGCCTCGACCTCGCGGCACTGCAGCCGCTGTGGGAGCAGATTCAGCCCACGCTCAAAGGGCTCGACACCGACCAGATTCTCGACACCGTCGGGGGCTGGGCGAAAGACCTCGACCTGCCGCTCGTCAAAGACATTCCCGACTCGACGATCGACGACCTCAAGAACGGCGCCAAGGTGCCGCTGAAAGACCTTATTCAGGGCTTGTAGTCGGGGCGTGCGGAAGGTTCAGAATCTCGCGGATGCGCAGCTCATCGAGCCCCATCTGATGGGCGAGAGCATCTGCTGACGGAAACTTCTGCATGGGTCTGACGTAGGCCGCGAACTCGAGCTCGACTGTGCGGTCGTAGAGGTCGAGGTGCACGTCGATCGCGTGCGCCTCGACCGTCTTCTCTGGCACGTCGCCGAAAGTCGGGTTGTTGCCGATCGACACGGCTGCTCCGTAGCGTTCGCCGTCGACCAGCAACCAGCACGCGTACACGCCGTCGGCCGGAATGTAACCCTCAGCCGCCGCCGCGAGGTTCGCGGTGGGGTACCCCAGCGTGCGCCCGCGGGCGTAGCCGTGCACAACGAGCGAGCGGATGCGGTGCGCGCGACCAAGTGCGGCGGTCGCCTCGTCGAGGCGGCCGGCATCGAGCAGACTGCGGATGCCCGTGCTCGAGACCCGCGAACCATCCTGCTCGCACACGTCGTCGACGAGCGACACGACAAAGCCCGAGCTCTCCCCCGCCTGACGCAGCGCGGGAACATCGCCCGCGCCGCGCGAGCCGTATCGGAAATCTGTGCCGACGAGCACTCGCCGGGCGCTGAGCCCTTCGACGAGCACGTGGTCGACGAACTGCTCGGGCGACTGCGCGGCGAACTCGCTCGTGAACGGCACGACCACGACCAGGTCGACGCCAAGCTCGAGCAGCGCTTCGGTCTTCTGCGCGACGCTCAGCAGCGGCGTCGGCGCCGTCTCGGGCGCGAACAACGCTGCGGGGTGACGGTCGAACGTGATGACGACCGTGCGCAGGTTTTCGCCGTCGGCGCGGGCCTCGGTGAGCAGCTGCTCGATCACGGCCTGGTGCCCGCGGTGCACGCCGTCGAACTTGCCGATGGTCACGGCGCTCGGCAGGGCATCCTTCGGCAGGTCGTCGAGAGAGTGCACGACGATTCCGGTCATGCAGAAGCCTCCTGGTGCGCAAGGGCGGCGCGCGAGCGGGCGATGCGGCGCAGCCACAGCAAGCCGAGCACCGGCAGAACGAGTGGAATGAAGACGTACCCTCGCCCGAACAGCGACCACACGGTGTCATCGGGAAAGAGCTGCGGGTCGAGCACACTCAACGTGCCGACGACAAGCACCCCGACGAGTTCGAACGCGATCGCGATCGTCGCAACCCGGAACCAGACAGCGCCGCGCGCCACCAGCGCGATCGTCGCGACGACGTAGACCGCCGCAGCGAGTGCCGAGAGGCTGTAGGCGAGCGGCGCCTCGTCGAACTTCGTGGCGATCTGGTAGACCGAACGGCCGATCGCCGCCAACGCGAGAATGCCGTACACGGCGATGAGCACGCGACCGATGCCGCTGCTCGTCGGGCGCGGCTCGCTGGTGGTGGGAGGTGCGACTGACATCGGGCTCAGCGTAGTTCAGACCGGCTGAGGGTCTGCGCTCGCGGTCGGCAAAGGGCCCGTGAGGGCGCGCAAGAAACGCTGGGCGATGAGTCGTCGGGCGACGAGGAGGCCCGGCAGCAGCATCCACCCCCACCACGAGGCGGGGCGAGCGAAGCTGCGCACCGTCAACCAGACCGAGCCGTCGGCCGTCTGCTCGAGCGCGAACGACTCCTCCCCCGAGAACGGATGCCCGGGCAGGGTTCCGACCGCATACATGACGCGCTGCTCATGCTGCTCGAGCAGCACGACGCGGGTCGGCAGCGGCAACCACAGGTCGCTTCCCACTTCGAGGCCGACCACGATGATGTCGCCGGGGCGCAGATGCCGCGCTCCGTCGGCGGTGAAGACCTCGTCGGGCGCGACCACCTCGGCCGGCTCGGCAGGCTCGCCCTGGGCATCGAACTGCACGGGGCTGTAGGTGAGCGCGGCATCCCCCGCGGCGACCGGACTGATGCGCACGCCCATGCCGGCACCCCGGTAGACCTGACCCGTGAGCAGCGCGTCGACAGCCCACTGCCAGCGCTCGTCGCCGTGACCGATGCGACCGCGCGACTCGAGCGGCCGGTAGCCCTGCGGAGGAAACTGCAGCAGGTCGGGTGCCTGGGTCGCACCGACGGCGGCATACGTCACCGGTTGCTGGTGGCGGTCGCGGTCGGCGGTCACGGGAATCCTCGGGAGTGAGACGGGATGAGACGGGGTGAGTGGAATGGGCGTCACGGCTCGGCGCCGGAAGGCGCTTCACCTTCCAGCGTACGCGGGGCGAGCGTGATTGCTCAGCGCGGGTCGAGGACGCGCAGGTATCGGCGCGTGTAGATCGACTGCACGAGTCGCAGGATCGGTGCGCCGAGAATCCAGATTCCTGGCGCAGGACGCGAGAATCCTTGCACGACGGCACGCACCGTGCCATCGGCGTCGATCGTGACGAGAAACGCCTCCTCCCCTCGCTCGGGGTGCCCCGGCAGCGTGCCGTACACGAAGCCGCGGCGGCCGGGTTCGTCGACGATCGACAGCACTCGCGTGTATGCCCGAATAGGAATGAAGCCGAGCAGCGGGATGGTGAGGGTCACGTCGTCGTCGACAACGACACGCTTCGACGACATTCGGATGCCCGCGCCCCGTTGCATGCCCCACTCGAGCACAGCATCCGCAGCCGACGACCACAGCGCGCGCCCCGAGCCGATGACCCCCTCGTGCCGAAACACGCGGAACCCCGCAGGCACCGTCTCGGGCGCAAGCTCGAGCGCCCCGCCCTGCGGCGAGTACGTCAGAGCTGGGCGGACTACTTCTTGTCCTTCGCGGTCTCGACGTCGCCTGACAGCGCAGCGATGAAGGCTTCTTGCGGCACTTCCACGCGGCCCACCATCTTCATGCGCTTCTTAAGCCTGTTTGATT
>SXMH01000003.1 GCA_005777405.1 Actinomycetota bacterium | reverse complement strand
GGAGGCGCTCAACCACGCTCAGGCGGCGGGAGTGCCGATCGTCGTGGCCGTCAACAAGGTCGATAAAGAGGGCGCGAACCCGGCGAAGGTGCGTCAGCAGCTCACCGAGTTCGGGCTCGTCGCCGAAGAGTACGGCGGAGACACCATGTTCATGGACGTCTCGGCGCTGCAGAAGATGGGTATCACCGAACTGCTGGATGCTGTGCTCTTGACGGCGGACGCTGGTCTTGATCTGCGCGCGAACCCGGCTCGTGCCGCTCGCGGTACCGCGATCGAAGCGCGTCTCGACAAGGGCCGCGGCTCCGTCGCGACCGTGCTCATCCAGGCCGGTACCCTGCGCGTCGGCGACGCGATCGTCGCCGGTACGGCCTATGGCCGCGTGCGCGCAATGACCGATGAGAACGGCGAGAAGGTCGACGAGGCGTACCCCTCGCGTCCGGTGCAGGTGCAGGGTCTGTCGAGCGTTCCGCGCGCTGGCGACACCTTCATCGTCACCGACGACGACCGCACCGCTCGTCAGATCGCTGAGAAGCGTGAAGCCGCCGAGCGCAACGCGACGCTGGCGAAGGCGCGTAAGCGCATCAGCCTCGAGGACTTCACCAAGGCTCTCGAAGACGGCAAGGTCGAGTCGCTCAACCTCATCATCAAGGGTGACGTGTCGGGTGCCGTCGAGGCGCTCGAGGAGGCCCTGCTCAAGATCGAGGTGGACGACAGCGTGCAGCTGCGCATCATCCACCGCGGCGTGGGCGCGGTGACGGAGAGCGACGTGAACCTCGCGACGATCGACAACGCGATCATCGTGGGCTTCAACGTGCGACCCGACACGAAGGCTCGCGAGCGTGCGCAGCGTGAAGGCGTCGACATTCGCTTCTACTCGGTCATCTACGCGGCTCTCGAGGAGATCGAGAACTCGCTCAAGGGCATGCTCAAGCCCGAGTTCGAAGAGGTGCAGTCGGGTGTCGCCGAGATTCGCGAGATCTTCCGCTCGTCGAAGTTCGGCAACATCGCCGGTGTCATCGTGCGCAGTGGCACCATCACGCGCAACGCGAAGGCTCGCGTGATCCGCGATGGTGTCGTGGTCGGCGACAACCTGGCGATCGAGTCGCTGCGTCGCTTCAAAGACGATGTCACCGAGGTCAAGACCGACTTCGAGTGCGGTATCGGTCTCGGCAAGTTCAACGACATCCAGCTCGGCGATGAGATCGAGACGATCGAAATGAAGGAGAAGGTGCGCGCCTAAGTCGCGCCCTTGCGCCTTGCGCGCACCGTGGATGCGGCCCGAGCAGCTCGTGAGAGCCTCGGGCCGCATCCCTCGCACCACCACCAGCAGGCAGGAGCAACTCATGGCAGGCAACCCCCGCGTTCGCAAGGTGGCTGACCGCATCAAAGAGGTGGTCGCTCAGCGGCTCGAGAAGGGTCTGCGCGACCCTCGGCTCGGCTTCGTCACGATCACCGACGTGCAGGGCACGGGTGACCTGCAGCACGCGAGCATCTTCTACACCGTCTACGGCAGCGATGAAGAGCGCGAAAGCTCCGCTGCCGCGCTCAAGGCAGCCACGGGTATGCTCCGCACGGAGGTCGGCCGCAACCTCAACACTCGTCTGACGCCGAGTCTCGAGTTCATTCTCGACGGCATTCCCGAGAACGCCGCCTCGATCGAGGCGCTGCTGCGTGAAGCGCGCGAGCGCGACGAGGCCACCGATTCTCTCGCCGCAACCGCGCAGTACGCAGGAGACCCCGACCCCTACGTCAAGCCGCGCGATGTCAGCGCCGAGCTCGACGAGCTCGAGGACGACGAGGACGACGACGGTCTCGACGAGTCTCCCCGCGCGTAGCCGCTGACTGGCCCGTGAACGCTGACGGGTAAGAGAACGCTCACGGGCGCGAGACCTCAGTTCTCTCGCGGGTCTCGACCGTCGATGATGGCTTCGGCGGCCTCATTTGCGCGTGTCAACGCGAGTAGTCCACCGCCGAACAGCGCGACCGCCGCGATGAAGAGTGCGATCGCGCGCACCACCATGAGTGGCACGAGGAGTCCGGTGACGCCGAGCAGGAGCGCGGCGACCGAGGCGAGCGCGACCGGCAGCAGTGCTGCCTGGTGGCCGCCGAGCCAAGTGTCGAGCGACGTGAGTATCTGCTCGCTCCTGAAGCCGATGAAGCGATTCGGTCTGATGCGTCCTGCCGCGCACGCCGCGATGACGATCGGGAATCCGACAGAACCGATCACGATGAACGCTCCGGTCAGCGTGAGCGCGTCGTCTCCAGTGATCTGCACGGCACCAGCGTAGGGGGCGAGCGCTCGGAGGGCATCCCGTGCCCCGATCTCCGGGCGGCACTGCGCAGAGGCGCAGAGTCTGAGCACGTTTCTGCTCACGTGAGCAGAGGCTTGCACGATGCGCGGCGACCTCAATACAGTCTGCACAACCCAGTTTGTCCATGATTGTCTACAGACAAGGTGATCGATGAAGATCGCGGTTCTCGGTGGCTACGGCGTCGGCATCACGATGCTCGTGCCGCGGTCGCCCGAGGCCGGTGAGACCGTGCTCGGAGGGCGATTGAGCCACGAGCACGGCGGCAAAGGCTCGAACCAGGCGATCGCGATGGCGCGTTGGGGCGCCACTCCGTCACTCATCACCGCGGTCGGCGACGACGCGGCAGCGCGCGACGCTCGCGAGCTGTGGGCGAGCGAAGGCGTCGATGCCAGCGCCGTGCGCACGGGGGAGCGCGCCACGATGGCGGGCGTCATTCTTGTCGAGACGAGCGGCGAAAACCGCATTGCGATTGCTTCCGGCGCTCTCGAAGAACTCACGACGGCCGACATGGATGCTGCTGCCACGATCATCGAGTCAGCCCAAGCGCTCGTCATCTCGTTGGAAGTGCCTCACGCTGTAGCCGTGCGCGCCGCACAGATTGCCCGCGCGGCCTCCGTGCCCGTGATCGTGAACCCGGCACCGGCAGGCAATGTCGAGGAGTCGCTCTGGACCCTCGCCGATCTGCTCGTGCCGAACGTGCCCGAGGCGCGTCAGTTGCTCGATGATCCGGAGGCTTCGGAGACCCAACTGGCCGAAGCGCTGCACGAGCGCACGCGCGCGACCGTGGTCGTGACGTGCGGTGATCACGGAGCCGTCATCGCCGACGCCCGTGGTGTGCGCGTCATCGAGGGCGTCCGCGTCGACGCGGTCGACACGACGGGCGCCGGTGACACCTTCGTCGGAGTGCTCACCGTCGAGTACCTCGAGACCGGTGATCTCGATGGCGCGGTGCGCACGGCGTGCGCGGCAGCGGCCGCTGCCGTCACTCGCGTCGGCGTCGTGCCCGGCCTCCCTCGCCGCGCTGAGCGCGCCGCTCTGACAGGAGATGCAGCATGACTGACACCGTCGTGGCGACCGGCACTCTGAGCGATCGCGAGCTTGCCCCGTACATCCAGCACACGCTCATCAAGGCCGACCTGACGCTCGCGACGATGCTGGCTCACGCGCGAGAGTGCGTCGAGTGGGGCTTCAGCGCGGCGATGGTGCCCGGCTCGTGGGTGCGAGAGGTCGCCACGGAGCTCGCCGGCACCGGCGTCGTCGTCGCCTCGGCGCTCGACTTTCCGACAGTGGGTGTCACGACTCCGCTCGGCAAGGCGACCGAAGCAGCAGAGCTCGTGCGTCGTGGCGCGCAGCAACTCGACATCGGGGTGCAGATCGGTTGGCTCAAGAGCGGCCGGTTCGACGATTTCCGCGACGACATTGCTGGCGTCGTCTCGGCCGCCGGTGTGCCGGTGAAGGTCATGCTCGAGCTTCCGTTGCTCACAGAGGCCGAGCGGGAGGCGGCGGTCGAGCTCTCGATCGAGGCCGGGGCCGCCTACCTCAAGAACGCGAGCAGCGGCGCCGTCGAGATCGCGCACCCCGCGAGCATTCGATATCTCGCCCAGCGAGCCACGAACGGAGTTCTGGTGAAGGCCTCGGGTGGCATTGCTTCGGCCCTGCACGTGCGTGCACTGCTCGATGCGGGCGCCTCGCTCGTGGGGTCAAGCGCGGGCGTCGACATCGTACGCGGCACGAGCGGCTCTGACTCGAGGAGCTACTGAATGGCCATGTTCGAACGCGGCACGTCCGCGAGCGAGCTCGACCGCGAAGCCCCGACGGCGCTGCATACGCAGATCTCCGACGCTATTCGCGCCGGCATCGCCGACGGCGTGTGGGCGGTGGGTCACCGCATGCCCCCTGAGCCCGAACTCGCCGCCGAACTGAGCGTGAGCCGCGGAACGCTGCGCCGAGCACTGGCGACTCTCATCGACGAAGGACTCCTCACGCAGACGCCCGGCCGAGGCACCTTCGTCGCCGCGCAGCCCGTGGCGCCGTCTCGCGAAGGCGAGCTGCGCGGCATCGCCGAAGATTTCGCACTGCAAGGCCTGCGAGTCGCGACAATCGTGCTGCGCAGCGAAGTGTCGGTGCCAGCGCCAGCAGTGAGTGCGGCGCTGCACGTGCTCGCCGGCGAACCCGTCGTGTGCCTGCGCCGTGTGCGCAGTGCGGACGGCGCGCCCATCGCGCTGCTCGAGAACTTCGTGCGGGCAGACTTGGCGCCCGGTTTGCACGAGGTCGACTTCGAGAACGAGACGCTCTTCGATGCGCTTGAGCACCGGTACGGGCTGCCGATCGGCTACGCGCGGCGCCGTTTCGCGGCGCGAGCCGCCAGCGACGACGTCGCCGAGCACTTGCGCATCGAACGAGGCGCGCCGGTGCTGCACCTCGAGCAGACCACGCACCTCACCGACGGCCGTCCGGTCGAGTACTCAGACGTCTGGATCAACAGCGATGAGGTGAGCGTCTCGACTGTGCTCGAGCGTGCCTCGCAGAAGGAGAACGCATCATGACCACCAAGCTCATCCTCGACTGCGACACCGGCTCCGATGACGCCGTCGCCATCATGGCCGCAGCGTTGCACCCCGAGCTCGAGCTGCTCGCGATCACGACGGTGAACGGCAACGTGCCGCTCGAGAACACCACCGACAACACCTTGCGCGTCATCGACGCCATCGGTGTGTCGATTCCGGTGCACGCCGGAGCGCCACGCCCGCTCGTGCGCCCTGACTTCCCGATTCCTCGCCACGTGCTCAATGAGGGTCGCGAAGAGTTCCAGAAGATGCGCCTCGACTTTCCCGACCCCCGCAGCACGGCGAGCGGGCGCAACGCGGTCGAGGTGCTCATCGAGCACTATCTCAGCGACGAAGGACCAGAGACGGTGCTCGTCGCTGTCGGCCCGCTCACGAACGTGGCCGCTGCGCTCACCGCCGAACCGCGACTGGCGGCGCGCATCCCGCGGCTCGTCATCATGGGCGGTGCTCGTGGCTGGGGCAACGTGAGTGCGACCGCGGAGTTCAACTTCTGGGTCGATCCTGAAGCGGCAGCCGTCGTCTTCTCGGCCGGCATTCGCGACGTGCTCGTCTGCCCGCTTGATGCGACGCACGATGCTCCGCTCAGCCGGGCGCACTGCGACCGCTTCGATGCGATCGGCACTGCCGGTGCGGTGTCGACATCACTCATGGTGCGGCAGCGCATCGACACCTACCCGGGGTCAGAGCACGGAACGCTCGACGCCGCTCCCGTGCACGACGCGCTGTGCATCGCAGCGCTCGTGCGACCCGACGTCATCACGGAGTGGGTCGATGCTGCCGTGACCGTCGAGACCGGCGGACTCCACAGCGTGGGCGCGATGGTGGTCGACGATCGCAGCTGGTCTCCGCTCGCCCACAACGCTCGGGTCGCTCTGCGCGCCGATGCCGACATCTTCGCTGACGTGCTCTCTGAGGCCTTCAGCGCATGACCGCACCTCGCACCGCGCCTCCGAGGCGCTCCTCAGTCTCCCGATTCGCTCCGTGCGCATTCGGGATGCTCCACAAGAGCACACCCCGGCCCGACGACGACGACGTCGCCACGGCCACCTCGAGTGCTGGCCGGCAGAGTCGCCGTCCAGTTGTTCACCCCACTTTCGAAAGGCATGGATCATGACCAACGCTCCCGTGGCGTCTGCTCCGAAGAAGAGCAGCCGCTTCAACCGCAACAACCTGCCGACGACCCTGATCGTCACGCTCATTCCCGTCAGCGTGGCCCTCAACATCGTCGGCGGCTACATCGCCTCGGCGCTGCGCCTGCCGGTGTATCTCGACATGATCGGCACGGCCATCTCGGCGATCGTGCTCGGACCGTGGTGGGGCGCCCTCGTCGGCATCCTGACGAACACCGGTTCGGCACTCATCACCGGTCCGGTGAGCCTGCCGTTCGCGCTCGTGAACGTCGTGGGCGCGCTGCTCTGGGGCTACGGCGTGCGCTCGTGGGGCCTCGGCCGCACGATTCCGCGGTTCTTCATCCTCAACATCATCGTCGCCATCGCCTGCACCGTCGTCGCCGCACCGATCATCGTGCTCGTCTTCGGTGGTGCGACGGGCAACGGTGCTGACGCCCTCACGGGTACCTTCCTCGCGGTCGGTCAGAACCTCGTCGGCTCAGTGTTCTCCTCGAACATCTTGACCTCGCTGGCCGACAAGATCATCGCTGGATTCGTGGCTCTCGCCATCATCGAGGCCTTGCCGAAGTCTTTGACACAGAACATCGACATCGTGAAAGCGACACCACTGAAGGGCGTACTCCTGGCCGTTGCCGGTGTCGTCGTCGGTGCGCTCATCGTCGTCGTGTTCCTCGCCATCACGGCTGGCAGCTAGTCACGACCCACTCACCCGGGCGCGCGGCTCGCGTCGCGCGCCCGGGTTCTACGGAGGAACCATGACCGACCCCATCATCACGTTCGACAACGTCACCTACACCTATCCGGGAACCGAGACCCCGGCACTCGACTCGATCAGCTTCTCCGTGCTCCCCGGCGAGTACGTCGCCGTGCTCGGCCTCAACGGCGCTGGCACGACCACGCTGGGCCTGTGCGTCAACGGCGTCGTGCCCACGATGCTCGGTGGCGACCTCGAGGGCACCGTGACCGTCGCCGGTCTCGACGTCGGCGAGTACGCCGTGCGCGAGATGGCGAAGATCGTCGGCATGGTCTTCGACAACCCCGAGTTCCAGATGAGCCAGTTGTCTGCCGCGGAGGAGATCGCCGTCGGTCTCGAGAATGCCGGCGTTCCCTACGAAGACATGATTCGCATCATCCCCGAAACGCTCGCGCTCGTCGGTCTCGCGGGTTTCGAGGAGCGTTCGCCGCTCGGCCTTTCCGGGGGCCAGCAGCAGAGGTTGGCGATCGCGGCCGTGCTCGCAATGAGCCCTCAGATTCTCATCATGGACGAACCGACCTCAAACCTCGACCCCATCGGCAAGCAAGAAGTCTTCGACATGGCTGCCCGGCTCAACAAAGAGAAGGGCATGACCGTCATCGTCATCGAGCACGAAGTCGAGGTCATGGCCCGCTATGCCGACCGAGTCATCGTGCTCAATGAGGGCAAGGTCGTGCTCAACGGCACACCGCACGACATCTTCAGCCGCGTCGACGAACTCGCCGCTTTGCACTTGCGGGTTCCCGAGAGCGCCGCGCTCTCGACACTGCTCGCACGCCAAGGACTCTGGAAGGGCGAGACGCCCACCCGCACCGAATCGGCAGTCGATGCCGTCAACACGCTCTTGGAGGCCCGCCGTGGCTAAGAAGTCCCCTCTGCCCACGCCGGCGGACGCCCGTGCCGCTTCGCAGCACGCGATCGTCGTGTCGGATGCGCGCTACGTGTATCCGAACGGCAAGGTCGTCGCGCTCAACGGAGTCAGCGTGACGGTCGATCACGGCGAACTGCTCGGCATCATCGGTCAGAACGGCTCGGGCAAGACGACGCTCACCAAGCTGCTCAACGGTCTGCTGCAGCCGTCGAGTGGCACGGTCGTGGTCAACGGCATCGAGACCACTGGTCGCACGGTGCAGGAGATGTCTGCCCACATCGGCTACGTCTTCCAGAACCCCAACCACCAGCTCTTCGCCCGCACCGTGCAAGCAGAGCTGGAGTTCGGACCGACGAACATCGGTATCGAGGGGGAGGAGCTCGCTGAACGAGTGGCCCGCGCCGTCGAGTTTTTCGGGCTGCAGGACGTCATCGAAGAGCACCCGTACCGAGTGAGCTTCCCGATTCGCAAGCTCGTCGGCATCGCGTCGATCGTGACGATGGAACCGTCGATCCTCATCCTCGATGAGCCGTCGACGGGTCAGGACCACCAGACCACCTCCATCATCAACCACCTCATGCGCAAGCTCGCCGAGCAGGGCACGACAGTGGTCTGCGTCTCGCACGACATGCCTCTGCTGGCCGATGTGGTCGAGCGCGTCATCGTCATGAAAGACGCGCAGATCATCGCCGACGCCTCACCTCGCGAGGTCTTCGCCGACAAGCCCCTCATGGCGCGCACCAACCTGCAGGCACCGCAGATCACCGAGATCGCGTTGCAGACGGTCGTGCCCCTGGGCGGCCCCATCGCGCTCACCCCCGCCGAACTCGCCGCCGATCTCGGCGCCCGACTCAGCTCGAAAGGCTAGGACCCTCATGTCGATGCAAGGAGCCCTGCCGGTTTCGCTCATTCCGGGCGACTCGGTGCTGCACCGGGTGCACCCTCTGCCCAAGATGATCTGGGTCGTGCTGTACGTCGTGGTGGCGTTCATGACGCAGAACATCATCGTGCTCTACGGCATGGCGCTGCTCGCCTTGCTGCTGGGCATCATCGGCGGCGTCGTCAAGCCGCTGCTCAAGGCCGCGTTCATCATCGTGCCGATCGGTTCGTCGCTGCTCGCCCTACAACTCATGGCGCCTGCGGTGGAACAACCCTGGACCCAGATCGCGCAGCTCGGCCCGATCACGCTCTACGAAGACGGTCTCTATTACGGACTCGTGTTGCTCGGCCGCATCGTGGCGTGCCTGCTCATGGCGCTTGTCGTCGTGATGACCACTCACCCGAGCGACCTGTTTACGACGCTCTCGAAGCTCAAGGTGCCGTACACGCTCAACTTCATGATGGCGATGACCCTTCAGCTCATTCCGGTGTTCCAGCGCGAGGTCGGCATCATCCTCAGTGCGCAGAAGTCTCGAGGCATGAAGGGCAACGGCTTCCAGGCCGTGCTCCCGAGCTTCGTGCCCGTGTTCGTGGGGGCCATCGAGCGAGTGCAGCAACTCTCGATCTCGCTCGAGTCGCGCGGCTTCGGCTCGGCCGGCCACAAGACGTCGTACCGCCAGGTTCGCGGCAAGGCGAGCGACTGGGTGCTGGCGGTGATCGCGATCGCGGCGGCGGCCCTGCTCGGCACGGTCTCGATCATGCGCGGCGGCTGGAGCGTCAGCGAGCTGCTCGTCGTCGAGCCGGCCACTGCGGTAGCTGTCTGGGTCGTGTCGGCCTCGGTGTTCTTGGGCATCATCGCCTTCGCCCTCATCCTGTCGTTCCGAAAGAGCTAGGAGGCTCTCATCATGGCCGTCACGAAACACGACGACCGTCAACACCACATTCAGGTCGCGCCTGGCGAGGTGGGGCGCTACGTCTTCCTGCCCGGTGATCCGGGTCGGTGCGAACCCATCGCGCAGTACTTCGACGACCCCGTGCTCGTCGCCCGCAACCGCGAGTACGAGACCTGGACAGGCACGCTCGACGGTGAGCGAGTCTCGGTCACGTCGACGGGTATCGGATGCCCTTCCGCCGCGATCGCGATGGAAGAGCTTGCGCGGGTGGGTGCCGACACCTTCGTGCGCGTCGGGACCTCGGGCGCAATGCAGCCGCACATCGAGCCGGGAGACCTCGGCGTCGTCCACGGCGCGATCCGCGACGAGGGCACGACCCTCCACTACTTGCCCGTCGAGTTTCCCGCCGTCGCAGATCTTGATGTCACGCGCGCTCTCGCCATTGGTGCTCGCTCGACCGGCAAGACCGTGCACGTCGGCATCAGTCAGTCGAAGGACTCCTTCTACGGGCAGCACGAGCCGGGCCGCATGCCTGTCGCGAGCCGATTGCAGGAGCGATGGAGCGCGTGGATGGCGGGCGGTGCGATCTGCTCAGAAATGGAAGCGGCCGCTCTCTACATCGTCGCGGCGACGATCAAGGTTCGGGCTGGCGGCATCATGATGATCATGGGCCACCACGATCAGTCGCCCATGACGCCCGAAGAGGAAGCCCGCGGTTCGCTCGACAACCTACTGCCCGCGGCGATCGCCGGCATGCGCGAGCTCATCGCGCGCGACCGCGAGGCTGCAGCGTGAGCGGCGGACTCGACCCCGAGCTGCAGTATCACCTGCAGTTGCGCCCCGGCGATGTGGGGCGGTACGTGCTGCTGCCGGGTGATCCCGGTCGCTGCGCTCCGATCGCCGAGTACTTCGACGATGCCGTGCACGTCGCGACCAACCGCGAGTACACGACCTACACAGGAACGCTCGACGGAGAGAAGGTGAGCGTCGTCTCGACGGGCATCGGATGCCCGTCGTCGGCGATCGCCGTCGAAGAGCTCATCAAGCTCGGCGCCGACACCTTCATTCGCGTCGGCACCTCGGGCGCCATCCAGCCGACGACCCCTTCCGGCACTCTCGCAATCGTCACCGCGGCGATTCGTGACGAAGGCACGTCAAGCCATTACTTGCCGATGGAGTTTCCGGCCATCGCTGATCCCCAAGTGGTGGATGCCCTCAGCGAGGCAGCGCGGCGCACGGGCGCCCCGGCCGAGCGCGGTGTCACTCAGTCGAAAGACTCGTTCTACGGCGAGGTCGAGCCGGAGCGCATGCCCATGCCGGGCATGCTCGCCGAGCGGTGGCAGGCGTGGGTGGCAGGCGGAGCGATCTGCTCAGAGATGGAAGCTGCCACCATTTTCTGCATCAGTGCGATCCATCGAGTGCGCGCGGGCGGCATCATGCACGTGCACAACGACGCGACGGGAGGAGATCGCGACCCGCAGCGCGTGCAGCTCTTGAGCACGGCCGTCGAGTCGTTGCGAGTGCTCATCGCTCAGGATCGCGCTGGCGTGTCGTGGCCCTGACGGCCGACGCCGCGCGGCTCGCCGAGGTCGCACCCGAGTATGTCGCTCGCATGCGAGGTCATCAGCGCCGCAATGTGACGCTCATGATTCTCGATGGCGCGGCGTTCGCGCTCGTGCTGTCGATGCTCAGCGAGACCACGATCATTCCGGCGTTCGTCGAGGGGCTGACGGGGAGCGCGGTGCTCGTGGGCCTCGTCGGCGCGCTCTATGCGCTCGGCCGATATGCGCCCCAACTGGTCGGCGCGCACCTTGCGCTCGGTCGTGAACGGCGCAAACCCCTCTTTGTGGCGATCGTTGTCGCCCAGAGGGTCGGCATTCTCGCGGTCGCGGCGAGCGCGCAGCTCGCCGGAGTGCTCGACGACTCCCTCGTCGCCGTGCTGTTCCTGCTCTCGTTTGCGGTGTATGCGGCCCTTGCGGGCATCGTCGGGCCGGTGTTCGGCGACTTCGTGGCGAAAGCCGTGCCGATCGGTCGCGGCCTGTTCTTCGGCTCAGTGCAACTCATCGGCGGTCTGCTCGGCTTCGGTGCAGCACTGATCGCCGAGGGTGTCATCCGCGACAACCCCTTCCCGGTCGGCAACCAATTGTTGTTCTGGGCGGCCGTCGGCGGTTCGGTCATCTCCCTCGTGCTCGTGAGCCTGCTCAAAGAGGAGCCGTTGCCGCATCCGGATCCGCGACCGGCCTTTCGCACCACGCTCGCGCGCATTCCCGGCATCGTGCGCGAAGACCGTGACTACCGTCGCTTCCTGCTCGGACGCCTGCCGCAAGCCGTGGCGGCCGGCGGTATGGGGTTCGTCGTCGTGGCAGGCCTGCAAGAAGGCGCGCTCGCGCCCTCAGACGCCGCGCTTCTCGCGGCCGCGTTCATTTTGGCCCAGGCGGTGCTCGGCTTCGCCTTCGGGGCGCTCGGCAACGCCGTCGGCTGGCGCGCTGTCATGGTCGGCGGTGGCGCAATGATGTCTGCCGGATTCGTCGTCGCGTCGCTCGGCGACTCGCTCAGCGCGAGCATCATCGCGATGGCCCTGCTCGGCGGGGCGAACTCGCTCGTCTTCGTGGGCGACCAGAACATGTCGATCGAACTCGCCCCTCCGGGCTCGACGAGCGTGTACATCGGACTCACCTCGACCGCACTGGGCCCGTTCTTCATCGTCGGCCCATTGCTCGCCGGTTTCTTCGCACCCTGGCTCGGCTTCACACCGGTCTTCATCGTGGCATCGGTGCTCGCGGCGCTCGGCGCGGTACTGAGCCTGCGGGTGCGAGAGCCGCGCCATCGCCTCGATGAGTCCGTTCGCGTCGACGGAGTGCTGCCATGAGCGTCGCCGCTGACGTCGAGCAGCTTCGGCGCGCCGCTCCCGAGTACGTCGCTGGCATGGAGCGTCACCGTCGACGGAACACCACACTCATGGTGCTCGAAGGAGGCACCTTCGCACTCGCCATGTCGTTGCTCAGTGAGGCGACGATCATTCCCGCGTTCGTCCAGGCGCTCACCGGCAGTGCGTTGCTCGTCGGCCTTGTCGGTGCGGTGTTCGCACTGGGTCGCTACCTTCCCCAGCTCGTCGGCGCGCATCTCGTGCTCGGCCGCCGACGGCGCAAACCGTTGTTCCTCACGATCGTCGTCGCTGAACGCGTCGCCATCATGCTCATCGCGATCGCCGCTTCCCTGGCGGGCGTGCTCACGACCGAACTCGTCGTGGTGCTCTTCTTCCTCGCGTTCGCCGCCTACTCCACGACGGTCGGACTGCTCGGGCCCGTGTACGGAGACTTCATCGCGAAGGCCATCACCCACGCTCGAGGGTGGGTCTTCGGGCTCGTGCAGCTCTTGGGCGGCGTGCTCGGGTTCATCGCCGCGCTCGGGGCAGAACGACTGCTCGAGGCTTTCCCCTTTCCACTGGGCAACCAGATCGCGTTCTGGGCCGCACTCGGATTGTCGCTGTTCTCGATCGTCTTCGTCTCGCAGCTCGTCGAACTCGACTACCCGGTGGTCGAGGCTCGCCCGCCGTTTCGATCGCTGCTGCGCGAGGTGCCGCGGATGCTCGCGGCGCACCTCGACTATCGGCGATACCTGCTCGCGCGCGCGCTCATGGCACTCGCGACCGGCGGTGTGGGCTTCGTCGTCGTGACGGGGCTTGCGCAGACGCTCCGACCGTCCGACGCCGCAGTCATGGCGGCGGTGTTCGTGCTCGCGCAAGCCGTCATCGGCTTCTGTCTCGCGCTCATCGGCAACCGCTTCGGCTATCGCGTCGTCGCGGTGCTCGGTGCGAGCCTCATCATGCTGGGCATGCTCGCCGCGATGGTCGCGACCGACCTGCTCGGCTTCGCCCTCGCGTGCGCGCTGCTCGGTGGGGCGAACTCACTGACGTTCGTGTGCGATCCGAGCATGTCGATCGAGTTCGCTCCTCCCGGGCGCACGAGCGTCTATCTCGGTACGACGCTCACGCTGCTCGCGCCGTTCTTCATCATCGGTCCGCTCATCGTCGGAACGGTCATCCCGCTCGTTGGTGCACCCCTCGTGTTCGCCGTGTGTGCTGCTCTCGCTGCGCTCGGCGGGGTCTTCGCCCTGCGTGTACGCGAGCCTCGCCGCACGATCGCCGCCGATCTCGCTCTGCAGAAGGAGACCTCACCATGACCCGCCGCATGATCATCGACACCGATACCGCCGCTGACGACAGCTTCGCGATGCTCGTCGGCCTGTGCCACGAGAACGCGCACCTCGAAGCAGTGACGATCGTCGCCGGCAATGTCGCGTTCGATCAGCAGGTGCAGAACGCGCTCATCACGATCGAGGCGGCCGGTCGTGCGGGGGAGGTGCCCGTGCACCTCGGCGCGCGGGTGCCACTCATGAGGGAGTGGGTGGAGGCGAGTGCCCACGGTGATGGCAAGGGCAACCACGATTGGCCGGTGCCGGCACAGCAGCCGAGTGATGAACGGGCCGCTGATGCCCTCGTGCGCATCGTTGACGAGAATCCCGGCGAGATCGACATCGTGGCGATCGGTCCGCTGACCAACATCGCGACCGCCGTGGCACTCGATCGCGAGTTCGCGGCGAAGACCCGATCACTCTGGATCATGGGTGGCTGCGACAACTCGGTCGGCAACATCACGGCTGCCGCGGAGTACAACTTCTACGTCGACCCGGAGGCCGCGGCGATCGTTCTCGAAGCCGGCTTCACTACGACGATCGTCACCTGGACGTTGACGCTGCAGCGAGCACTCTGGACGCGAGAGCAGCTCGCGCGCATCGCCGAGATCGGCACGCCCCTCGCCGAGTTCTTCTCGATCCTCGACGCGCCAAATCTTGAGTTCAACGAGGGGGTCAACATCGAAGGCAGCACGCATCCTGACTCGCTCACCGCGATGCTGCTGGTGCGTCCTGACCTCATCACGGCATCGTCGCGACGCTTCGTCGCGGTCGAAACCAGGGGCGACCTCACCCGGGGCTACTCGCTCATGGATCATCGCGAGAGCCGTCACGCTCCCAACGCCACCGTCATCGACGACGTCGACGCCGAGGGGTTCTATCGCGCGTATGTCGAGCTGCTGTCGACCGGCGGTCGAGCAGGCTAGAGCGCAGCTCGCGGCGACGTCGCGTGCGGGGTGCGCGTGATGATCGACCACCCGATGGTCGCCACATGCAGCGTCACGGCGCGAGCCGGGTCAGCGAGGGCGTCTCGGCCGAGCAACGCTGCGATGCGATCGAGACGGCCGTACAGTGTTTGCCGGCGAATGCCGAGGGCGTCGGCGGTCGCCGATTTCTCGTGACCGTGGCGGAAGTACTCGAGCAGGGTGCGCAGCAGGTGCGAGCCTTTTCGCGCATCGTGATCGATGACCGCCGCCAACTGCTGGTCGACGAACTCTTCGAGCACGCCGCCATCGCCGAGCACGCGCAGCAGTCGAATGAGCGCGGTGTCTTCTGCGAGCAGTGGGCGTGCTCCTGACGCGACGAGTGGCGCGACGGCGACGGCATCGCGCGCGTCGCGCACGGCGGAGGGCAGTCGTTCCCAGTGCTGCACAGGCGTCGACACTGTCACGCTGCGGTAGAGCGTCGTGGGAGCCGCGGTGGCTCGCTCGACGAGAGCGCGCAGCACTTCGGCGCCGGTCGCATGACTGCGGGCGATGACGACGATCATGCCGGGGGAGCGCCCGATGATGGCCGGCCCGAGCACGCGTGGAGTGGTGTCGGAGAGGTGCACGTAGACATCGTCGAGACCGTGTCCAGGTGCCGGGCTCGCGCAGATCGCGATGATCGACTCGCCGTGCGCGAGAGTGAATCCCAAGGCGTTCGCTCGTGTCGAGAGCTCTTCGGGCGAGACATCGCGATGCTCGAGCAGTGCGAGAAACTCTTCGTGCGCGTACCGTCTTGTCGGCATCACCGGGCCACTGCGCGCGAGTTCGAGAGCCAGGGCGGCCGCGCCCCGGTCAACGATGACCCTGTGCTCCGCCGTCACGGCGGCCGCCGAACGCAGGGTTCCCCGCAGTTCGCCGTAGAGCAACACGGGACGATCGAGTTCGCGCGCCCGCGAGGGCACGGGCCCCGAGGCCGCGAGCTCTCGACCATCCGAGTCAAGATAGGCGGCCGGAGCGCCGGTGAGTTCATCCACGACCTGCAGCACGGCAGCGGCACCGCCGCCCGTGAGCAGCACGTCAATGAGTCGAGTCGTGGCGGCATCGGAGGCGCGGACCGAGCGCGATTCGGCGTCGAGAATGTGCCGGTGAGCCGCCTCAGTGATGTCGATGAAGGGCACGACTCCGTGCAGTCGCACGAGAGCGATGCCGCTGCCGAGCAACTCGTCGACGAGCTCCACGGGCACTGCCGAGAAGGTGCGACCCACCTCGAACAGCAGTGCGCCGATGTCGGTGGCGATGAGCGAGCGCGCGTACTCCCGCACTCTGCTCGGAGGCGCGCCGACGAGGCCGAGCCCCGAGGTCAGCAGCGCCTCTCCGCCCTTGAGGAGGGGTGCGATATCGAAGATCTCCGAAGTGTGCACCCACCGCAGCACGCGATCGCCGTCGCCCGCGAGCATCTGAGGTTCGGCCGGGGCGAGTGCGGGGAGCGCCAGCAGGTCGTCGACGGTGAACGGCATGACGAAAGTCTCCCGAGCCGCGCGACACCGTGTCCAGTGAAGGCTCACATGAGCAGCGCAAATACGACACCGTGTCCCTTGCTGGCGTGCAACGAGCGGCGCAGACTGTGCGCACACCCTGGAAACACTCAGGAACGCAAAGGAGCGACACTGTGCCGACTGCCACCACCGAGATCACCGTGAGGGGCGCGAGCCCGATGGTCGACGTGCCCGAGGGCTATTCGTGGATGGGCTGTGACGACTTCGAGCGAGAAGCCCCCCGTCGACGCGTCTACGTTCCGCAGTTCTGGATGGACAAGTACCCCGTGACGAACGACGACTACGCAGTCTTCGTCGCTGAAACCCAGACGCCGGCACCGAGCTACTGGATCAACGGCGCAGCGCCCGAAGGCTACGGCGATCATCCCGTCATGGTGTCGTGGCGCAACGCCGAGGCCTACGCGCGATGGGCGGGCAAGCGACTGCCGACCGAGGCGGAGTGGGAGAAAGCCGCCGGCGGCGCGCAGGGCCACGTCTTCCCGTGGGGCGACCACTTCGATGCCGACCGTGCCCTCACGTGGGAGACCGGAGCAGTGACCGGTACGCGCAGCGAGCCCGTCACCGCGCGCCCGCAGGGTGCATCGCCCTACGGCTGCGAGCAAATGGTGGGACTCGTCGAAGAGTGGGTCGACGACGTCTACCGCGGCTACAGCGGCAGCGGCTACGACTCCATCGGCTACACCCAGGGCTACCGTGTGCTGCGCGGTGGCAGCTGGATCTTCTCGCAGACCCACGCCCGCATCACCTACCGCTGCTTTGAAGAGCCAGACCTCAGCGATGAACATTTCTGGGGACTCGGCGGGCCGAGCTTCCGGTGCGCGTCGTCGGTCGCTCCGCAACCGGAGCTGCGCGCGTGAGCGCCGTTGAGCTGCGCGGGCACGAGTTCGTGCGCATTCCCGGCGGCAGCTTTCTCATGGGCAGCGACGAGTTCGACCTCGAAGCGCCCGAGCGCACGATCGAACTGCCGGCCTTCGAGATCGACCGCTCGCCGGTGACGGTGGCGCAGTACCTCCACTTCGCGCGCGAGACCGGTCGCGAGCTGCCGGCCGACTTTCCGACGCCAGCGCAACTCGATGACGATCCGCGTCGAGCGCAGCATCCGGTCGAGCGAGTCTCGTGGCACGATGCCACGGCATACGCCGAGTGGGCCGGGTTGCGGTTGCCGACCGAGCAGGAGTGGGAACGAGCATCCCGAGGAGCCGACGGTCGCCGCTTTCCGTGGGGTGACCGCTTCGACGAGGCGCGAGCGGTCGTCTGGGACAACGCCAAGGCCCTGGGCGTGACGACGGTGCCGGTCGAGCAGTTTCCGGGCGGAGAGAGCGCCGACGGCGTGCGCCACCTCGCGGGCAACGTCGAGGAATGGGTCATGGATGCCCTCCTGCCGTACCCCGGAAGCACCCACACGTCACCCTCGGCGTCAGGCCAGTGCCGCGTGCTGCGCGGTGGCTCGTGGTTCTACACGAACGAGTACGCGCGCGGCTCGTTTCGCCGCGGGGCGCTGCCGGAGTTCACGGGCTACGACGGAGCCGGAGGCCCGGGCTTCCGCTGCGCGCGCAGCGTCTGAACGCTGACGCAGCAGCCTCGGGGAGGGTCTCGATCAGTGACCGAGGTCGATCGAACCGGTCGCGAAGATCGAGATCGCAGCGAAGGCGAGCGCTGGCAGCACGATGGCCGCGGTGAAGACGCTGAACAGTGCCACGGTGAACTTCTCGACGAGGGTCATGACGGCTCCTTGGCTGCGGTCGTGCGATCGGTCGGTGGTGCGAGTCAAGACTACCGAGCGACGCTGACTGCAGCATCCATAGCTCATCGATAGACGACCCCAGCCGCACCGATAGCGAGCGTTCCTACCGTCACGAGTGACCACCGTCACCGACCGGAAGGAACCACTGTGCTCGGCACCTACCTCTGGCGAGAGCTGCGCCAACGCAGCCGCCAGACCACCATCATCGCGATCGGCACCGCCATCGCGATCGCGCTCGTCATGATCGTCTCTGCTTTCTCGACGGGCGTGAAGGATGCCCAAGCCCAGGTGCTCGAGGGCGTCTACGGCGTCGGCACCGACATCACCGTTTCAGCGACTCCCGTGGCCCCAGAAGAGGGAGCGCAGGGCGGGCCCATGTTCGAGTTCGGCGCCGACGACGGCACCGCGACCGACGACGGCGGGCGAGAGATCGCCCAGAGCGTCGTCACCGTCGCGCGCGGTCAGTCAACGCTTGACGGGTCGACACTCGACACCGTGCTCGCCACCGAGGGTGTGTCGGGTGCGACCGCGAGTCTCAGCCTGCAGAGCACGTCGTTCTCGGGTGAGATTCCCGACATCGCCGACCTCGAGGCTGGCGGCCCCGGTCAAGCCCCGCCGACGCCGGGTGGCGCCGATGGCGACGGCGGCAGTGCCTTCAGTGTCGAGTCGATCACGGCGTTGGGCATCGACCCCGCCCAGAGCGAGCTCGGTGCCCTCTCCACCGTCACCGTCGTCGACGGGCGCCTGCTCGACGCGAGTGATGCTGGGCAACTCGTCGCGGTGTTGAGCGAGACCTACGCGGTGAGCGCCGAGGTGTCGGTCGGTGACTCGATCGAGCTCGGCGGCAGCGACATCGAGGTGGTCGGCATCGTCGCCGCGGGTGACGGCGCGGCCGACGTCGCCGCAGATGTGCTGCTGCCGCTCGACACCGCGCAGTCGCTCGCCGACGCCGAGGGACTCATCACCACGATCGCCGTGCAGGCGACGAGCGCTGACGACGTCGCTGCGGTGCAGGCGGCCCTCGAGGATGCCCTGCCGGAGGCGACGGTGAGCACTCAAGCAGAGCTCGCCTCGTCGATCAGTGGCTCGCTCTCGACCGCCTCGACGCTCGTCAGCTCGCTCGGCACGTGGCTCTCGGTGCTCGTGCTCGGCGCCGCCTTCCTCATCTCGATTCTCTTCACGACCTCGGGCGTCGGTCGTCGCACGCGAGAGTTCGGCACCCTCAAGGCGATCGGCTGGTCGAACGGTCGCGTCGTCGGCCAGGTCGCCGGGGAGTCGCTCGTGCAAGGCATCATCGGGGGCGCGGTCGGTGTCGCGCTCGGCCTCGCGGGCATCTCCGTCATCAACGCCCTCGGCATCACCCTCAGTGCCGAATCAGGCGTCTCGACGGCGTTCGAAGGTCCGGGAGGGTTCGGCGGGATGCCCGGCGCACCAGGTGAGCAAACCGAGGCCGTGTCGACCGCCGCCGAGGTGCTCGTGCAGGCTCCCGTATCGCTCGACGTCGTGCTCGTCGCCGTCGCTCTCGCGCTGCTCGGCGGGCTGCTCGCTGCCGCCTTCGGTGGGTGGCGCGCGGCCAGGCTGCGCCCGGCTGTGGCCTTGCGGACGGTGAGCTGATGGCTTCCGTGGTGCTCGGCAGCAGCATCCACTCAGCGCTCGACGCAACCCCCGTTCATGACCCTCAGAAGGAGACCACCATGTATGCACTCACCGATGTGACGAAGACTTTCCGCACCGCGAGGGGGCCCGTGACGGCGCTCGATCGTGTGACACTCACGATCGACCGTGGCCAGATGGTCGCCATTCAGGGGCCGACCGGCGGGGGCAAGTCGACCCTGCTGCAGTTGCTCGGCGCACTCGAGCGGCCGACCTCGGGTGGCATCGTGCTCGACGGGCACGAGATTGCGGCAGGGTCAGACGCGAAGCTGGCGTCAGTGCGCGCCTCGACGATCGGTTTCGTGTTTCAGAGCTTCAACCTCATTCCGACGCTCACGGCGCAGCAGAACGTTGAAACGGCGCTCGTGCCTCTCGGGGTGAGTGGCAGTGAGCGGCGCGATCGAGCTCGGCAGGCGCTCGCCGATGTGGGGCTCGATGAGCGACTCGACCACGTGCCGAGCGAGCTCTCGGGTGGGCAGCAGCAGCGCGTCG
>SXMH01000099.1 GCA_005777405.1 Actinomycetota bacterium | reverse complement strand
GCACCGTGAAGCCCTGCTGCCGCCAGTAACGCGCGACCACGTCGCCGAGCGCATAGACCTCGGCGTGCCCCCTGTGCAGGTCGCCGCTCGGGTAGGGGAACATGTCGAGGATGTACTTGCGCGGCTTGCTGTCGTTCGGGTCGTCGACCGAGAACGGCTGAAGTTCGTGCCAAACGGGCGCCCAGTGCGCTTCGATGCGGGCGAAGTCGTAGGCGTCGTCGGCCGACTGCTGGTCGTCGTGGTGGTGCTCGGTCACGGGGTCGTCTCACTCACGGGGGTCAGGCGTACTGTGCGGGATGCTCTGCGCCAGCACGAGAGGGCGCTAGCGCAGTCTTGCCAGGGTACTAGGCGAGTGGCCGCCGCATCGTCTGCGCGACCGGCGTCACGCCGCTCCGAGCGCCCGCAGCATCGCGGCCGCTTTGAGTCGCATCTCGGCGGTTTCGGCCGTCGGGTCGCTGAGGGCAGTGATGCCGCCCCCCGCACCGATCGTCGCGCCCGCGCCGTCGAGCACGATGCTGCGGATGACCATCGCCAGGTCAGCACCGCCATCCACTCCGAAGTAGCCGAAGGCGCCCGAGTAGATGCCGCGCGCGGCGCCTTCGATCTCGTGCAGCAGCTCGACCGCGCGTCGCTTGGGCGCTCCCGTCATCGAGCCGGCAGGAAGGCAGCTCGCCACCGCATCGAGCGCATCGATCCCCGCCTGCAGCGTGCCTTCGATCGTGCTGACGAGTTGGTGCACGTGGGCATAACTTTCGACCTCGAGCAGACCGGTCACCCGCACCGAGCCGACCTCGCAGATGCGCTGCAGGTCGTTGCGCATGAGGTCGACGATCATGAGGTTCTCGGCCCGCTCTTTCTCGCTCGCCGCGAGCTCGGCGGCGAGCGCCACGTCGTCGGCTGTCAGCGCTCCGCGCGGCCTCGTGCCTTTGATGGGCCGGGTCTGCACGACGCCATCACTGACGCGCAAGAAGGTCTCCGGACTTGCGCTCAGCAGACTCGTGCCGCCGATCATCAGCAGCGCCCCGTGGTGGGTCGAACTCGCCCCACGAAGCCGCACGTAGGTCTCGATCGGGTCGATCGGTGAGCCGTCGAGCGTCGTCACCTCGTGCTGGGTCGTGAGACACAACTGGTAGGCGTCGCCCTCTCGAATGTGCCGCTGGCAGCGCTCGACGAGCTCGGCGTACCGAGCATCATCGTGACGTTTCCGCACCGGGTGCATCGCCGCTGGCAGCGTCGCCGGCTGCATCGCTGCCTCCGTCGCCGCCCCGATGGATGCTCGCGCAGCCTCCCCCACGACCGCGAGCATCTCGTCCCGCCACTCGTCGAGCTCGGTCGCGCTCGCCCCCGCACTCTCGAGCGCGACGAGTCGCGCCTCGCCGCTCGCGTGGTCGAGCAGCACGCCGCGGTCGACGCGCAGCCACGACGCTCGGTGCGCGGGCGGCACCGCTGCCGTGTGCGGCGCACCCGCGCCCGGCAGCGCCATGGTCTCGCTCAGCAGCTCGTAGCCGAACCAGCCGACGAGACCGAGCGGCAGGCCGGCGAGGTGGGCGTGCGGGTCGAGCGATGCGCGTTGCGCTCGGAGGGCATCCCGCAGTTGCGGCAGCACCGGCGCGTCGTGGTCGAGGGCGACGGGGGTGCCGAGGGCGATGAGGCTCGAGCCTTCGCGAGCACCCACGCCTGAGTCGAGCCACACGAGCCCGAGCGATCCCTCGGCGAGCGCGCCGGCGGCGTGAGCGCTCAGCGCGCGCACGAGCTGCTCCGCGCCGACCGGCGTCGGCAGTGTGGTCTCGAGCACGCCGCGCCGCATACGCTCCATCGTATGAGTGCGTCGAGCGTGAGCCCGCCGAGTGCGGCCGTGCTCGTCGCCGAGTCTCTGCGCGTGCGCGAGGGCGCTGCTTGCGGCCTCGACCTGCATCGCGACCGCTTTCTCTCCTCTGCCGAACTGCACCTCGGGCGCACCACTGCCGAGCGGGGCTGGCTCGACGGCCTCTCTGAGGTGCCGCGCGAGGGCGACTGGTTTCCGCGATGGGAGGTGCGCGCCGACGACCCACGAGTGCATCTGCTGCTGCGACCCACCCCTGCGACCGCCACCGAGGTCGTCGTTGCGACCGCCCCGCACGATCCCCGTACCGCTCCCCTCACGAAGGGGCCCGATCTCGCCGCGCTGCAGCGGCTGCGCGATGCCGTCGCGCCGCTCGGTGCGGGCGAGGCGATCATCGTGGATGCTCACGGCACCCTCATCGAAGGCGCCTACAGCGCACTGCTCGTGCTCGACCCCGCGCGGCAGGGAGCGGTCGGAGCCCCGCTCGTCGTCGAACGCGTGCCGAGCGCGGTGCCGCGCATCCCGAGCGTCACCGAGCGTCTCGTCGTCGCAGCGGTCGAGAGTTCGGGCGGCTCGGTCGTCGACCGCGCGCGGCGCGGCGCCGATCTGGAGGGCTGCGAGCTCTGGGTGCTCAGCGCGCTGCACGGTGTGCGGCTCGCGACAGCGTGGGTGCCGGGCAGCGATGCGACCGTGCCGCAGCTCGCCGCGGGCTCAGTCGCGCAGGCCCGAGTTGCGCACGTGCGCGCACTGCTCGACGCCACTGCCCGACCCCTGCCGTTCACCTAGGCGGAGCACGCTCGTCACCGTGTTCGCCCTGTTCGACGACGTGACCACCTGGGTCGTCAACGCCTCGGCATCGCCGTGGGTGCTGCCCGCGATCGCGTTGCTGACCGTGCTCGACGCCTTTCTCGTGGTCGTACCGAGCGAAGCCGCTGTCGTCGCCCTTGGTTCACTCGCACTCTCGACCGGACAACCGCACCCCGTGGCGCTCGTCGCGGTCGCTGCCATCGCCGCGATGCTCGGCGACAGCGCCACTTTCGGCCTCGGGCGCGTCGTCGGTGGCCGTGTTCTCGAGCGCGTGCGGTCTCCGCGCCTGTTGCACGCCCTCGCGTGGGCCCGACTCTCCCTCGAACGGCGTGCGGCTCTCGTCATCTTCGTCGCGCGCTACATTCCCTTCGGTCGCATCGCCGTCAACCTCACGGCGGGCGCCACGGGCTTCGCCTACCGCCGTTTTCTGCCGATCAGCGCGCTCGCGTGCATCGCGTGGGCGATGTACAACGTTGCCGCGGGGGTGCTCGTCGGGGTCTGGCTCGGTCAGCAACCCGTGCTCGCGGTGCTCGTCTCGGTCGGCGTCGCGGTCGCGCTCGGCCTGCTCATCGACCTCGTGCGAGCGCAGTGGGACCGTCGACGACGAGTTGTACCCCGCCCGGGGGACACCATGACTGGGGGCACGACGAATCCTCCCGTCTAAGGCCTTCCTGACCGTAGACTGACGACGCCGGAGTCGGGTCTGGCAACCGAGGGGGAACAACGTGTCTGACGACGAGTACGGCCGAGTGCCGGCGGGGTGGTACCCCGACCCCTTGGGCTTGCCGCAACTGCGCTGGTGGGACAACCACGCCTGGACCGAGCACGTGAGCGACGCCCGTCAGCCGATGACCGCCACACAGCCCGCCGCCGCGACCATGTTCGCCGACGACGACGAGCCGCTCACGCGTCGCGGACGCCGTAGCGCTGAGTCGGCCGCAGCCGGCGACGACGACTCGACCTCGCTACCGACCGTGCACTCGCTGCGCGAACTTCCCGCCGTCGACGACACCGACGTCGACGACACTGCGACGGTGGATGACGAAGCACCCGTCCTTGTCGAGCCCGCGGCGTCTGTTCCCTCCGCTTCGGTCCCTTCCGCATCAGTGCCCGTCGCATCGGTGCCCGCTGCGTCGGTGCCCGCCACTTCAGGACCCGCTGCCGACACGACCCCCGCCGACCCGGCCTCCGCGTGGGCCGCTGCCGCGTTCTCTGACCCGATTGCCGCTGGCACTCAGAACGCCTCACCGTGGGTGCCGCTGCAGCAGAGCGCCGCCTCAGCAGGTGCGCCTGGTTCCGCTGCCGTCTCTGGCTCCGCTGGCGCCTACACCTCGGCCCCGGGCTACGGCTCGGCCCCCGGGTACGGTTCTGCCCCCGGCGCCCCCGCTTACGTGCCCTCGTGGACAGAATCGCCCATCTCGGCGAGCGACCCGGGCCGCCGCGGAACGCACCAAGTGCTCGGCACCACGGCTCCGCACGTGCAGTCGGTCGAGGTCTGGGCCATGGCCCTTCTGCCGATGCTGCAGCTGCTCGTGAGCCTGCTCGTCGTCGCCGCGTTCACGACCGGCCCCAGCACGCTGCTCATGGCGATCATCTGGCTCGCGCCGTATCCGGTCGGACTCTTGTTGGCGGCACTGGATGCTCGCACCCTGCGCCGCCGTGGCGTCGACCGTCCCGCCCCCTGGGCCTGGGCGCTGCTCGGCACCCCGATCTACCTCATCGCCCGCGCCGTGCGGCTCAGCCGCATCTCGGGTGCCGGCTACGGCCCCGTTGCCGTCTGGTTGCTGCTCACCGGCCTCATCGGCGCGAGCGTGCTCGCCGTGCCGGGGCTCGTCATCGCGGCGTTCCCGAGTGGATTCGCCGCCGAAGCCGCGGAGAGCATCGAAGCGACCGCCCGCAGCATCGGCAACAGCATGGAGGTCGAATGCCCCTCCACGCCGCCTCTCTTCATCGGTCAGCAGTTGCGCTGCCCGGCATTGACGGCCGCTGGCGAAGACATCGTCGTCACCGTGAGCCTGCAGCGCTCGAACGGCTGGATCGCCTGGCAGGTCGACGATTGGGGCATCTTCACGGTCGTGCGCTAGGGGGCTATTCGCTCAGCGAACACCCCTCTGAACGCCGCAACACCGCACCGGGCATACTCAGAATCACCACAACTTCATACGCACCAACCGCCGCTCGCGACAATGTCGTTGCGCGGCACACCCGGCGGCCGGGGGGCCGTCGGACGCAACACCCGGTCGGGGGACCGGGATTTGGGGGACACATCATGAGCACCACTGACGCGATTCGCGTGGCGGCTGGCTGGTATCCAGACCCGGTCGGCATGAGCGCGAGCGGGGTTGCGACGCAACGCCGCTGGTGGGATGGCCACGCCTGGACGGCGCACACTGCACCGCTGCAGTCACCCGTGAGCCCCGTGGTCTCTGCCGAGGCCGTCAGCCGCGCGACGGCCTATGCCTCGAGCACGCCGCTGCTCGTCGGCGCACCGGCCACGCTCTCGCCCCGCGAGTCTGCCCAGCTTGCGGAAACCATGTCGTTGCACCCCGGCAGCCCGGCCTCGCCCGCCGATGGCTCGCTCGCAGGGCGCTCGAGCGCGCGCAGCGCCAGCGTGCCGAGCCCGGCGAACGCCGAGAGCAGCTACGAGCCGTTCAGCCACCGTCGCGCCTCGGAGATGCGCGAGTACGCCGAGCGTTCGGTGCGCCGGCGTGGTCGTCGCGACGCCGACGGGCTTCGTGCTCACACTGTGTCGGCATGGCTCATCGCCACCATGCCCTTCACACAAGCGCTGCTCATGGTGGCGGTATTTACCTCGCTGCCGCCCGAGAGCTCGGCGTGGACGCGCGCGCTCACCCTCGTCTTTCCCTTCGTGCTCTACGCGGCTCTCGCCGAGCAAGACATGCGCCAGCTCAATGCCTCCGGCCACTTGCGCAGCGCGTCGTGGGTGTGGGCCCTCTTCTCTCCCCCGATCTACCTCGCCGTGCGCGGAGTGCGCGTGCGCCGCGCGACCGGCGTCGAGTCGTGGCCGTTGCTCGTGTGGGCGGTCGCGCAGGCCTGCGTTCTCGTGACGTGGTGGCTGCTCGACCCCGCGGCGGTCGACGCCGTACTCACCGTGCTGCGCTGACGCTCGGAGAGCATCCAGGCTGCCCTCTCAGCGGGGCGTAGGCTCGAAACATGACCGCGTCGAACCATGACCGGGTGCGTCCATGACCGCTGAGCGTGCCCGCCGAGGCGCCAGCCTCGAGGTGCTGCGAGCAGAAGCTCACGATGAGCTGCAGACCGTCATCATGGCTCGCTGCCGAGACGGTGAAGACCCGTGGGACTTCATGACCGAACTGCCGACCGTCGACGAGCTCGTCGTATGGATGCTGCGGGCCGACCGCATTCGCGACGACGGTGATCGGCTGCCGAACGCCGCCCGCGACTATCGGCTACTGCGGCAGATCGCGCTCGACCACCCTCCGCTCACGCGCACGGTGTGGAGCATGCTCGGCCGCCTCGATCGCGCCGCAGGCTGAGCCGTCACCCTGCGATTCGTCCCCCGTTCTCGTGATGGGGGACAAAATTCGGGGGTCGAGTCCCCCCTGTTGGGGACACGCTCGTCCCCCACGAGGGTCGCGACCCTCGTAGAATCGTGGATACGCGGTGCCACCAGCACTGCGCGCACTGCTTCTCCCGAACCCGAACCGGGAGAAATCCGACCCGAAGCCCGAGGTGCGCATATGGATGAGGTGACCACTCCCGTCGCCGGCTGGTACGACGACCCGGAGATGGCCTTGCGTCTGCGCTGGTGGGATGGCGAGCGCTGGACCAGCCACACTCGGGCGAAGCAGATCGTCGAGAGTGCCGCCGCCGAGACTGCCTGGCCCGCGACGACCACGAGCGAGCATCCCGTCGTGAACGGCAGCGTCGGCGAGGCGGCGACGGCGACTATCGCTGCCCCGAATCAGGCCGGTCGCTATTCCGACTCGGCGCCGCAGTCGCTCACTCCTGTCTCCCCCGTCATGCCGAGCGGCACCATGAGCGGTCGCACGCGCTCGGCCGACGAGTTGTGGAACACGACCGCGAACTCCGTCAACTACGCGCCCGAGCGGTCGTCGACGCCTGCCTCGTGGATGCTCGCCGCGACGCCCCTCGTGACGGCACTCGCGCACGGCGCCGCGCTGCTGCTGCAGAGCACTGGCACGACACCGGTGCTGCTGCTTATCGGCGCCGCGATCATCCCCCTGCTCTGGATCATCATGTGGATGGTGCGCGACCGCGCCACGCTGCACGCCTGGGGGCATCTCAAGCGCGCCTCAGGCTGGTGGATTCTGCTGGGCGCGCTCGGGTACCTCGTCGCGCGCACGATCGTCGTGCGTCGACAAAACGGCCGCGGCTGGTGGCCGCTCGTCGTGTACCTGGCGTTCGTCGCGCTGCTCGTCAACCTTGGGCGGTTCACGCCCGTCTTCGGCGTGCTGCGCGAACTCGCGCTGCCCATGCTCTAGCGCTTGGGATCCGCGCCGGCGCGATCGACGCTTAGAGCCGGCTGAGGCCGAGCACCTTCACGACCGCCACGCCCTCCTCGATGCTCGCCTCGAGGTCGACTACAGCGTCGATGCCCCAGTCATGGTGGCCCTCGGGGTCGTCGATGGTCTGACGCACGCGCCACGTGCCGGGAGCATCCACCGGGTTCTCATCGATGCGCACGAGGGATGCGCTGCGCGCGCTCGGCCCCGTGAGCACCTCTTCGTGCTCGTCGTAGTAGGCGTCGAGCGCATCGGGCCACCCCGCGTCAGGGTCGAGCGCCACGAGGTCGTCGTCGCGCTGAAGGGCGGCGAGCTGCACGCGGCGGAAGAGTTCGTTGCGCACGAGCACGAGGAAGGCGCGGCGGTTGGTCGTGACGTCGGGCGGGCGTGGCGGAGCCACGGGCGTCTCGTCGGTTCCGCGCGGGTTGGTCAGCTGCTCCCACTCGTCTTGCAGGCTCGAGTCGACCTGGCGCACGAGCTCGCGCAGCCACTCGATGAGGTCGCGCAGCTCGTCGGTCTTCGCCTCTTCGGGCACGGTCTGGCGCATCGCCCGGTCGGCGTCGCTGAGGTAGCGCAGCAGCAGGCCCTCACTGCGGGCGAGCTGGTAGTGGCTGACGTATTCAGTGAAGGTCATCGCGCGCTCGAACATGTCGCGCACGACGCTCTTGGGCCGCAGCTCGATATCGCGCACCCACGGGCGGCTCTCGGCGTAGGTCTCGAACATCGCGTGCAGCAGCTCGCCGAGCGGTTGCGGATACTCCACGTCGTCGAGCGCGTCCATGCGCTCGTCGTAGTCGAGCCCCTCTGACTTCATGCGCCCGATCGCTTCGCCGCGCGCACGAAACTGCTGCTGCGAGAGCACCGGGCGAGGGTTGTCGAGCGTCGACTCGATGACACTCACGACGTCGAGTGCGTAGCCCGGGTCGGTGTGGTCGAGCACGCTGATGACCGCGAGCGCGAAGGGGCTCAGCGGCTGGTTGAGCGCGAAGTTCGGCTGCAGGTCGACCGTCAGCCTGATCTCGTCGCCATCGATCACCACGACGCCGGCGTGCACGAGGCTCTTGGCGATGCCGAGCGCGCGCCGCACGAGCTCGCGCTGCTGCGCCGGGGGCTCGTGGTTCTCGGTGAGCAAGCGGCGAGCATCCTTGAAGACGTCACTGTCGTGTTCTTGCCCGCGCGCGATGAGGTTGATGAGCATCGCGGCGCTCACCGTCATGCGGCTCTCGAGCGCCTCGGGCTGCGCGGCGACGAGGGTTTCGAAGCTCTGCTCGCTCCAGCCGACGAAGCCTTGCGGCGCTTGCTTCTTCACGAGCTTGCGCTTCTTCTTGGGGTCGTCGCCGGCCTTCGCCTCGGCTTGCAGGTTCTCGATCTCGTGCTCGGGGGCCTGCACGACCACGAGCCCCGCGGTGTCGTACCCGGCGCGGCCCGCACGCCCGGCGATCTGGTGAAACTCGCGGGCGGAGAGGCGGCGCATCCGCTGCCCGTCGAACTTGCTGAGCGCGGTCAGCAGCACGGTGCGGAGGGGCACGTTGATGCCGACGCCGCGT
>SXMH01000098.1 GCA_005777405.1 Actinomycetota bacterium | reverse complement strand
GGGCGTCACGGGCTCGGGACGAGCATCCCGCAGTCCACGCGCGGCGACCTTGGCCGACTCGACGTCGGGCTGGTCGATGGGGTTGATGCCGAGCAAGCGGCCAGCGACGGCCGTCGCGTACTCCCACGTGAGCAGGAGAGCACCGAGGGTGCCCGAGAGCTCGATCTCGCCCGGAGCGACATCGCGCGTCGCGTCGCGGTCGGCGACGAGGCGCACGACCTGCACATCGTCGGCACGCGGTTCGGCCAGTTCAGGAGCGTCGGGGCCCACGACGACCGGCAGGATGCCCGTGCCGTCCTTGCCCGTCGACTCAGCGATGAGCTGTTCGATCCAGTCGCCAAGCCCGACGACGTGCGTACCATCCGCCACGATGACGAGCTTGTCGCGCCGCGGCTCGGCCGCGGCGATGGCGGCACCAAGCTGGAGCCCGGGATTGTCGGGGTCGTCGATCGCGAGCATGAGGCTCGCAGCCTCGGCCTCGTCCAGCAGCGCGTCGAGGTCGACTCCCGCGAGTCCCGAAGGCACGAGGCCGAAGGCCGTGAGCGCGCTGTAGCGGCCGCCCACCGTCGGATCAGCCGTGAGGACTCGATAGCCAGCCTCGAGCGACGCGGCTTCGAGCGGTGACCCCGGATCGGTCACGATGATGATGCGCTCCGTCGGGTCGATATCCGCATCGCGGAATGCTGCCTCGAAGCTGCGCTTCTGGCTGTCGGTCTCGATCGTCGAGCCTGACTTCGAGGAGACGACGACGGCCGAGTGGCCCAGGTGCTCGCCGAGAGCGGTGCGTACCTGACCAGGGTCGGTCGAGTCGAGCACGACGAGCGGCACACCTGCCGTCGCCGTGATGACTTCGGGCGCGAGTGACGATCCGCCCATGCCGCACAGCACGATACGACTCACACCGCGCTCGATGAGCTGCTCGCGCAGTTCGGTGATCTGCTCGACGAGGGGCCGCGAGACCGCGACCGCCTGCGTCCAGCCGAGACGGATGCTCGCCTCGGCCTCTGCTGCCTCACCCCACAGCGTGCCGTCGCCGCCCGTGATGCGACTCGCGACGAGGTCGCGCACGAGCTCGGGAACGACGCGCGCGATGGCGTCTTCAGCAGCGCCGCGAGCGGCGACGGTCACGCTCACCGTGCAGCCTCGAGAGCGGCGCTCACAGTGTCGAGCAGTTCATTCCAGCTGACGATGAACTTCTCGACGCCCTCTTTCTCGAGCAATTCAGTGACCTCGCTGAACGAGACACCGACCGCCTCGAGCTGCGCGAGCACCTCGCGCGAGGCTTCGTACGAACCACTGACCTCGTCGCCGGTGATGACGGCGTGATCGAAGGTGGCCTCGAGCGTCTTCTCGGGCATGGTGTTGACGGTCTCAGCAACGGCGAGTCCGGTGACGTAGAGGGTGTCGGGCAGCGCCGGGTCTTTCACGCCCGTCGAGGCCCACAGCGGACGCTGGGGGTTCGCGCCCGCGGCGACGAGCGCTTGCGCCCGCTCGCTTGCGAACCCCTGCTGGTAGAGCTCGTAGGCGAGTCGCGCATTGGCGAGACCGGCCTTGCTCTTGAGCGCGAGAGCCTCGGGCGTGCCGATGGCCGTGAGTCGCTTGTCGATCTCGGAGTCGACGCGAGAGACGAAGAACGAGGCCACCGAGTGGATGCTCGAGAGATCGTGACCGGCGGCGTGAGCCTTCTCGAGCCCGGCCAGGTACGCCTCGATGACGGCGCGGTGGCGCTCGAGGCTGAAGATGAGCGTGACGTTGACGCTGATGCCGGCGCCGATGACCTCGGTGATGGCCTCGAGGCCTTCGAGGGTCGCGGGAATCTTGATCATGGCGTTGGGTCGGTCGACCTTGGCCCACAACTGCTTGGCCTCGGCGATGGTGCCTGCCGCGTCATGCGCGAGTCCAGGCTCCACCTCGATTGAGACTCGGCCGTCTTTGCCGCCACTGTTGGCGTACACGCCAGCAAAGATGTCGCTTGCCGCGGCAACGTCATCAGTGGTGATCTCGAACACGGCGCGGGTGACGTCGACACCCTGCGCGGCGAGCTCGCGTACTTGCTCGTCGTAGGTCGTGCCCGTGGCGAGCGCCGCCGCGAAGATCGTCGGGTTCGTGGTGACTCCGACGACGTTGCGCTCGGCGATGAGGGAGGCGAGGCCTCCCGAGGTGATGCGGTCGCGCGACAGGTCGTCGAGCCAGATGCTGACGCCGAGTTCGCTCAACTGGGCGGTGGGAGTGGTGGAGCTCATAGTGTCCTCGTTCGTGGTGGAAATGGTGAGGTTCTGCTGACGGAGGGAGCGAGGTCGAGTACGACCTCGCGCGGGGCTCAGCCCGCGGCGATCGACTCGTGCGCGGCCGCGACAGTCGCTTCGGTCGTGATGCCGAACTCGCGGAAGAGGGTCTGGTAGTCGGCCGAGGCACCGAAGTGCTCGATGCTCACTGCGCGACCGCGCGAGCCGAGGTAGCGGTGCCAGGGCATCGCGATGCCTGCTTCGATCGACACGCGCGCGGTGACGCTCGAGGGCAACACCGACTCGCGGTATTCGGCACTCTCGGCCTCGAACCATTCGAGGCACGGTGCTGAGACGACGCGCGCGTGCACGCCCTCGGCAGCGAGCGCGGTGCGAGCATCCAACGCCACCTGCACTTCAGAACCCGTGGCGATGAGGATGACATCGGGCGTGCCGTTCGGGGCCTCGGCGAGCACGTAGGCGCCCTTCGAGACGTTGTTCGCGGCGGCAAGAGTGCCGCCCGAGGCTGCGCCGTCTCCGCGTTCGAACACCGGGATGTTTTGGCGGGTCAAGGCGATACCGGCGGGGGAGCGACGCTCGAGCACGGCCTTCCACGCGTGCGCCGTTTCATTGGCGTCGGCGGGCCGCACGACCGAGAACTCGGGGATGGCGCGTAGTGCCGCGAGCTGCTCGATCGGCTGGTGCGTGGGCCCGTCTTCGCCGAGCGCGACAGAGTCGTGGGTCCAGACGTAGGTCACGGGCACGTGCATGAGCGCGGCGAGGCGCACCGAGGGGCGCATGTAGTCGCTGAAGATGAGGAACGTGCCGCCGAACACGCGCGTGCGCCCGTGTAGAGCAATGCCATTGAGGATGGCGCCCATTGCGTGCTCG
>SXMH01000097.1 GCA_005777405.1 Actinomycetota bacterium | reverse complement strand
CGCGCACGGCGACGCCGTTGGCCCAGGCCGCCCACTCGGGGCTCACCGTGCGGTCGGCGGCGAGGCCGAAGACGGTGGCACCAGGTGTGTAGGGGTGGCGCTCGGCTTGCCCACGCGCAGCGACGACCGGAGCACGACCGAGGCTCGCGGTGGCGACCGCGGCGTTATCGATGACGCGGTTGATGACCATGTCGACGGCCCGCTCGTCGAGGGGGCGCTGCTGCTCGGCGGCGAGGGCCGCGAGCTTGCCCGCGAGCTGTTGCTCGGCCGGCAGCGACTCGCTGCTCTTGTAGGTGCGGACGGCGTGGTGCGTGGTCATGCGGTGCTCGCTTTCAGGTGGCGGTGGATGCTCTGCAGGGCGTCATGGAGGTGCAGCCGCGTGGCCGCGACGGCGCGTTCGGGGTCTCGGTCGGCGATGGCTCGCGCGATGGCGGCGTGCTCTGCGGCGGCGCGCAACAGTCGCGCGTCGTCGTCGTGCGCGAGGCGGCGCACGCGCTCGAGGTGCACCCGCAGTCGTTGCAGCGCAGCGCGAAGGTAAGGGCTGGTCTCGAGTGACGCGTCGATCGCGGCGTCGAACTCGCCGACGAGCGCGTAGTAGTCGGTGCGAGCCGCGTCATCGGTGGCCAGCAGCTCAGTCGCCCGGTCGAGCCTCGTGGCGAGAGCGGCGAACGGGAGAGTGTCGCCTCTGTGCGCGGCGATGCGCGCTGCCTGCTCGTCGAGAGCCCAGCGAAGGTCGAAGAGTGCCCGCACGTCGTCAGCATCGATGCTGCTCACGAGCAGCGTGCGGGGCCCGCGCTGTTCGGCGAGACCGTCGGAAAGCAGTCGGGCGAAGGCTTCGCGCACGGGGGTGCGGCTCACACCCAAGCGTGCGGCCTGCTCGACTTCGGCGAGTGGTGTACCAGGTGCGAGCATCCCTTCGACGATGTCGGAACGCAGCGCGCTGTAGGCGCGATCTGCGGCCGTCGTCGGGGTGCTCATCTCTCTAATGTATACATTGACGGTCGTATTCGCGAGTCATGTCAGTAAGTGCGTCCTCTTCGTATACATCAACGGGTCGCGAGGTAGCGCTCGAAGACCTCTTGGCTCGACAACTCTGGGGTGTAGCCAAACTTCTCGCGCAGCGCCGTGGCGTCGAGCACGGGGCGGTGGCGCAAGAATCCGACTCGCTCGGGGCCGTGAGGGGTGAGCCGCAGAGCTCGGGCGATCGTGAGGCCGAGAGCGAGCATCCATGCAGGCACCGTCAGCGTTCGCTTGCCGAGCATCGCCGCAATCTCTCGCACCGGCACACTGCCTTCTCCGGCGAGATTGAAGACTCCTGCGGGGCCGTCCGTCGCGGCTCGCACCATCGCGCTCGCGACGTCGTCGACCCAGACGAAGACGAAAGGGCTCTCGGATCCGGCAATGCGCAGTACGACGGGACCATCCCAGAGCGCCGTGATCTGATTGCGCACGGTCGGGCCGAGGATCGTGCCGATACGCAGGACCACTTGCTCAAGCTCGGGGTGGGTCACTCGCACAGTCGCCAAGTACTCCTCGACGAGCCTCTTGTGCCGTGCGTACGAGAACTCGTCGTTGCCGCGTAGCGCGTCGGTTTCGACGAGCGGTACCGGATTGTCGGCGTGGTATCCGTACGCTGCCCCACTCGACGACACGACAACGCGGCGCACTCCGGCCTCTAGGCATGCCTCGACCACGGCGCGTGTGCCCTCGACATCAACCGAGAACTCTTGCTGCTCGGTCATCGTCGCGCCCGGATTCACGATCGACGCGAGGTGCACGACGGTGCGCACGTCATGGCGCCGCAGCATCGCGGCGAGACCGGCAGGCTGAGTGACATCGAGCCGTTCGAAGTGCGCTGCCGGCACGGGGTGGTGTGGCTCACGCACATCGCCCACCACCACTCGCTGCCCCGCCGCGAGAAGACCCGCAACGACGTGCGAGCCGAGAAAGCCCGACCCCCCTGTGACGAGCACTGTCACGCCGCGGCGACCTTCTCGACGCGACGCGAGCGCCAGCCCCAGAAGCTCGCGAGCACGAGCCCCGCGATGATGTCCCAAATGCCCCACCAGCCCGCTACGACAGCCATGCCGCCGAGTCCGCCGAAGAAGGTGAACACGAGACCCAGGCCGAGACCCGCATTACGGATGCCCAACTCGAAGGTCACCGCCTTCGCGTCGCGCATGCCAAGGCCGCCGAGCCGCGCCGCACCATAGCCGAGCGCGAGAGCGATCGCGTCGTGCAAGAACACAGCCAGCAGCACGACACCCACGTAGGCGACGAAGAATGCGAAGTTGCCCGCAAGCGCCGCGACGATGAAGCCGACGAGCCCGGCGAGGCTCAACCAGCGCGCGTATGGTCCGATGGCCGACGCGAGCTTCGGCCAGCGCTGACGAATCGTGAGACCGAGCGCAAAGGGCAGTCCAATAATGAGCACGATCTCGAGCAGCATCTGCCAGCCGTTGAGACTCACGTCTTGCAGAATTCCGCTCGCGGTCGGGTGCAGCCCGCCCCAGAACGCGAGATTGAGTGGCAGAGCGACGATGTAGATGAGGTTGGTGACCGCCGTCATCGATACGGACAAGGCCACATTGCCGCGCGCTCGATACGTCAAGATCTGCGAGATGTTGCCCGGTGGGCAGCACGCCACGAGGATGAGGCCCAGCGCGATCGATCCCTGCAGACCGAGCAGCAACGTGAGCCCGAAGGTCACGGCTGGCAGCAGCAACAACTGTGCGACGAGCGAGATCGCAAACGCGCGAGGGGCTTTTCGCACTGCCACGAAGTCGTCGAGGCTCGTGTCGATCGCGATGCCGAACATGATGAGGCCCAGCACGATATTGAGTGCGATGAGCGAACCGGGGCTGAAGTTCAGCATGACGTCGTCGATATTCACGATGTACCTTTCGGTCGCAGACTGCGAGTGACCCGTCGCACCGTGCTGCGATAGGCGTCTTTGTTGACGTAGTACGACATGCGCTCGAGCCCGAGGTAGCGGTAGCCGCCGGTCACATCGGGCCACGGAGCCGCGACGCGGCGAGCGAACGCCGCGCGCTCCGGTTCGGCGGCGGTGACGTGCGCGGCAATGAGCTCGGCTTGCTCATAGCGCCCTTGCCAGCCGAGCCCTGATGCCTCGACCATGCCCATCACGTAGAGCCCGCTCAATGACGGCGGCAAGATGTTCAGGTAGAGCGAGGGCGCGAAGCCCGTCCAGTTGAGCTCGGCACGATCGACCATCGGGTAGTCGAGCCGGTAGCCAGTCGCGAGCAACACGAGGTCATACTCACCGCTCGTGGCGTCGGTGAAGTGCACGGTGTTGCCCTCGAATCGTTCGGGACCCGGCACGACGCGCAGGTCACCCTGTCCAAGGTGGTGCAACACGAGAGTGTTGACGATCGGGTGCGATTCGTAGATGCCGTAATCGGGCTTCGGAAACCCGAAACGCCGAGGGTCTCCCGTGAACAACCGCAACAGCCGTGAGTCGATCGCTTGCTTGATCGGCCGCGGCAACGGCCGGCCCTGGTTGAGGGTGTCACTCGGGCGGCCAAACAGGTAGCGCGGCACGAAGTAGTAGCCGCGACGCACCGACAGGTCGACAGAGGCTGCGCGGTGCACAGCATCGACCGCGATGTCGCAACCGCTGTTGCCCGCACCGACAATGAGCACGCGCTTACCTTCAAAGACTTCGGGGCTCGAGTACTGCGCCGAGTGCAGCAGCTCGCCGGCAAACTCACCGGCGAACGACGGGATGCTCGGCTCAGCGAGCGTGCCATTCGCGAGCACCACGGCGTCGACGCGCGTGCCGTCGACGCTCCAGCCCTCCCCGTCGCGCTCGACCCGCTGCACCGGAGTGTTGAAGCGAAACTGCTCGCGCAACCCGAAGGCATCGGCGTAGTCGTCGAAGTACCGCGCGAGTTCGCGATGACCCGGGTAGTCGACACTCGACCGCATCGGAAACTCGGCAAACTCGGTCGTCGTGCGACTAGAGATGAGGTGCGCCGACTCATAGACCGTCGAACGCGGGTTGCTGATGTTCCACAGCCCGCCGACACCGTCAGCAGCTTCGAAGCCGATCACGTCGACACCTGCTTGCGAGAGGGCTCGGGCCGCCGCGAGACCTGATGGTCCTGCGCCGATCACGGCTACTCGTTGCGGCATCGTTGCCCTCCGCGAGGAATCCTATCGACTGAGTGCAGCCTCGCGGAGGGCGACGTGAACGCGACTCAGCGGTAGCGACGACCCTCGTCGCGGCGGTAGAGCCACAGAGCGACGGCCGTGAGCAGCAGTGTCCAGACCACGGCGCCGAGCACGGCCCACCACTCAGGGCTTGCCCCCTCGACCGTGGCGAGCACGAGCTCGCGCGCGTGCCGCGACGGAAAGAAGCGCGAGATCGTCTCGAGCCAGTCGGGGAAGAGCTGCGGCGGCAGGAAGAGGCCGCCACCGAAGGCGAAACCGAACATGACCACCTGGATGACCGCGATCGCCGCCTTCGATGAGACCGCATAGCCGATCACGGCACCGAGCAGCAGGAAGGGGATGCTCGTGAGCGCGAGCACGATGAGCCCCAGCACGAGGGCCACCACACTGACGGTCGCTTTGGTGGCGAGCCCGCCCACGATGAGCACCGGAACGATCGCGAGAAAGCTGAACACCGACGTCGCCGTGAGTTGAGCACTGATGCGCACGGCAGCGGGCAGAGGCAGACTGCGAAGGTAGGGATCCCACGGCTTCTCGCGCGCCTCCGCGACCGTGAGCCCGAGGTTGAAGAGGGCGCTCACCATGACGGCGAAGACCGCGAGCGAAGCGACGGCTGCTGTGGCGAACACAGGGTCGTCGGCGACAGCGCGGTTCGGCACGACGAAGAACAGCAGGCTCAACGCCGGAAACGCGAGCGTGCCGATGACCGCAATCGGCACCCGCAGTGTCTCGACGACGAGCGCTCGCACGTGAGCGGCGTAGAGCGGCAGCGGGGGCACAGTGCGGGCCTCGGCTGCGGCGGGGGCCGGTGATGTCGTGGTCATGCGGCACTCCGATCAGTGAAGGAGGTGAGTGAGAGGAAGGCCTCTTCGAGCGAGGCCCCGCGCACGGCAAGCCCGCCGAAGGGAAGATCGGCGTGCACGAGCGCGCGCACGAACTCGTCGGCGTCGGCGACGGTGAGGCGCCAGCGATCGCCAGACTGCTCGGCTCGCGCGACTCCCGCGAGCGCGGCGACCTGGTCGGGCGCGCTCGTCTCGAGCTCCACAACTGCCGAGTCGACACGATCGCGCACCGAGGCGAGGGTGCCGTCAGCGAGCACCCTGCCGCGGTCGATCACGACGACGCGTTCGGCGAGCGCCTCGATCTCTTCGAGGTAGTGGCTCGTCACGACGACCGTCGTGCCTTCGGCATGGTGACGTCGAATGGCGGCCCAAAGGCCGTGGCGAGCATCCACGTCAAGACCGGTCGTGGGCTCGTCGAGCAGCACCAGTCGCGGCCGACCGACGAACGCGAGCGCCACCGCGATGCGGCGCTTCTGGCCACCTGACAGCGCTCCGCACTGGCGGCGGAGCAGGTCGCCGAAGCCGAACTCGTCGGCGAGCTCGGCAGTAGGGCGCGTGTCGGGATAGTGCGCAGCGACGAGGTCGACGACCTCGGAGACCCGCAGCGTCTCAGGCAGGGCAGTCTCTTGTGGCGTGCTGCCGAGGCCCATACGTCGTGCAGCCGATGCGGGGTCGCCGCCGAAGAGTTCGACGCGCCCCTCGGAGGGGCGGCGCCTGCCGAGCAGCAGACTCAGCAGCGTCGACTTGCCGGCGCCGTT
>SXMH01000096.1 GCA_005777405.1 Actinomycetota bacterium | reverse complement strand
GTCGTCGACGGTGCGGTGACGGTCGTGGGCGTGCTCTCGCAGATCGTGGATGCCCACCTCGAGCACCCCGTTCTGCCGTGCCTTGCCGAGCAAAGAGACGTCGAGCACCCCGAAGAACTCGGGAAAGATCGTGACGACGTCGAAGCGCACGAGGCGAGTCTAGGCAGTGCCCGGCTCAGGCCGACGGCGCGGGCTCGCCGGGAGCCTCGTCGTCGGGGGCTGCGTTGTCGGCAGCGTCGTCGTCGTCGGGCGTCGCCTCGAACAGTCCAGCGGGCGGCGTGAGATGCACGACTCCTGCTTCGATGTCGACGAGCGGAACGATGGCCTTGACGAAGGGAACGAGCACTTCGCCCTCGGCCGTGCGAATGGCCAGCAGGTCTTGGGCGGGAAAGTGATCGACGCGAGCGACCGTGCCGACCTCGACGCCCTCGCGCAGTGCGCGAAGCCCGACGAGCTGGAAGTCGTACCACGCGTCGTCTTCGGGCGCCTCGTCGGGCTGCTGCTCGATCCAGAGAATCGCCTTGACGAGGCTCTCGGCGGTCGACCGATCATCGACGCCCTCGAAGAACCCGACCGGCTGACCGTTGTACCAGCGCAGCTCGATGAGCGTGAGCGACTTGCGGTGCCAGGGCGAGCTCGTCGGCACCTGCAGTGTGAAGACAGCTCCGGGCGTGAAACGCCGGTCAGGAGCGTCAGTGAAGAGCTCGAGCTTCAGCGCGCCTTTGAGACCGTGCGCTTTCGTCAGGCGACCGACCCTGAGTTGCTGGGCGGGAGCGGGCTGAGCAGACTCGGCGGCGCTCACTGCTCGGTGGCGCGCGAGCCGGAGAGGTCGGTGTCGACGACGTCGACGCGCACACGGCGGCCGTCAGCGAGCGACGAGATCACGGTGCGCAGAGCCTTGGCGGTGCGACCGCCGCGGCCGATGACGCGGCCGAGGTCCTCGGGGTGCACTCGCACCTCGAGGACCTCGCCGCGGGCAGAACTCTGCGCCGCCACGGCGACATCGTCTGGGTGATCGACGATCCCCTTGACCAGATGTTCGAGCGTGTCAGCGAGCATTGCGTCAGGCCTTCTCAGCCTCGGCGTCGTCAGCAGCGGGAGCTTCGGCAGCCTCGTCGGCGGCGGGAGCCTCAGCGGCCTCCTCGGCGGCGGGAGCCTCGATGGTCTCCTCGGCGGCGGGAGCGTCAGCAGCCTCGTCAGCAGGGGCCTCAGCGGGCTCCTCGACCTTGGCGGGCTTCTCGGCCTTGGGCTTGAGCACCGGCTTCTTCTTCTCGTCGGCGACGAACTCGCTCTTGGCCTCGGCGGTGCGAATGGTGCTCTTGGCACCCTTCTCGCCCTTGTGCACTCCCCAGTCGCCCGAGAGCTTCAGCAGCACGAGCACCTGCGGGCTCGGCTGCGCGCCGACACTGAGCCAGTACTGTGCACGCTCCGAGTCGACCTCGATGAGCGAGGGCTCTTCGGTGGGGTGGTACTTGCCGATCTCTTCGATCACGCGACCATCGCGCTTGGTGCGCGAGTCGGCGACGACGATGCGGTAGTAGGGCGCACGGATCTTGCCCATGCGCTTGAGGCGAATCTTGACAGCCACGTTTCTCCGTAAAAGGTAGGAAAGGGGTTGAGTCGCGACCGGCTGCGTGGGGCACACTCGGCGCGAAAGCTCGTGATGGATGCTCGCGCTGCCTGATTAGAGGGTCGGGCACGCGAGCACTCGACCCCCCATTCTGGCAGATGCGCGAGGCACCTGACTACCGCGAGGGGATGCTCAGCGCAGACCGTCGCGCCACGAGACCCATTCGCGCACGATCTCGAAGTTCCAGTCCGGCCCGCCGAGCCCGAGCGTGAAGAGCGTTGCGCCCGCCGCGTGCAGCTCGTCAGCCTGCTCGGGCGTGCGCTCGCGCACCTCGACCGAGACCTCGATCTCACTTGTGTCGCGGCCGACCGCCGCACCGTGCTCGGAGAGGATGCCGAGCTTGCGCTCAAGCGTCGGCACGTCGGAGAACGAGTGCCAGATGTCGGCGTGCTCGGCGACGATCCGCAGCGTCTTGCGCTCCCCGCCACCGCCGATGAGAATCGGGATCTCGCGCGTGGGGCGCGGGTTCAGTACCTCCCACCGCGATCGGATGATCGGCAGATCGCGAGCCAGATCATCGAGCCTGCTGCCCGCGGTGCCGAACTCGTAGCCGTACTCGACATAGTCGCGCTCGAACCAGCCAGATCCTGTGCCGAAGATGAACCGGCCGGTGCCGCCTTTCGCGCTGATGTGGTCGATCGTGCGGGCCATGTCGGCTTGCAAGCTCGGGTTGCGGTAGCTGTTGCAGTTGACGAGAGCGCCAATCTCGACGCGGTGGGTCTGCTCGGCGAGTGCCGCGAGCATCGTCCACGATTCGAAGTGCTCGCCATCGGGCTCGCCGTAGAGCGGAAAGAAGTGGTCCCAGTTGAAGATGATGTCGACGCCCAGCTCTTCGAGCTGCACGGCAGCGTCGCGAAGGGCTTCGTAGCGAACATGCTGGGGTCGCAATTGCACGCCGAGGCGCACGGGTCGAGCGGTTCGTTCAGTCATGGCACTCAGCCTACGTTCGCCGGTGAGGGCGCTGTGCGTCTCCACGGCATGGCGGCCTCGAGCTCGCAGGCGACGCTCAGCAGCAGCGCCTCCCCCTCTCCCTCAGCCGCTGGGTGAGCGACGAGCTGCACAGCAAGCGGCACGGCCGCGGCGTCATGCCACCCTGTCGGCACGACCGCGGCGGGCCAGCCGAGCAGGTTCCACAAGGCGGCAAAGGGAGCGTAGGAAATGTTGGCGCGAAGATTGGTGATCCAGCCTCGGCGGTGCCATCCCGTCGCGAGCGGTCCGGCCTGCGCGAGCGCTGGGGTCACGAGCACGTCGATGTCAGCAGTCGCCGCCTCGACGCGACTGCGCAGTTGATCGACGGGGCCCGGCCGAAGGGCACCCAGGCGTCGCAGCAGGCGACCCGCGCGAACATGCGCCCTGACGCGCGGTTCGAGTCGTCGATCGTCAAGGCCTTCGTGCTTCGCGTCGTCTGCGGCGCCCGCGAACCAGCGGGCGAGCACCGGCAGTGGGTCAGCGGGGTACGGGATGCTCACCTCGACCACCTCGTGCCCGGCAGCTCTCAGCACCGCGACCGTCGACTCGGCGGCCTCGCGCCACCGCGCATCGAGGCGCGCGAGCGGCGTCGGAACGCCCACGGCCAGGCCGATGCGCAACCGGCGAGTGGGGGCGCTCACGCTCGCGAGTTCGAGGCGACCCGCCATGACCGCGAGCACGAGTGCAGCATCCGCCACGGTGGTCGCGAGCGGTCCGTTCTCGCTCATGCCGAACCAACTGTGGGCGCCCATGTCGGCGGGCACGAGCCCTGCTCCTGGCTTGAGGCCCACGAGACCGCAGTTCGCTGCCGGAATGCGAATCGAGCCCATGCCGTCGGCCGCGTGCGCGACGGCGACCATGCCGCTCGCGACCGCGGCCGCCGAGCCGCCCGACGACCCGCCGGAGGTGCGCTCGGGGTTCCACGGGTTGCGAGTGGTGCCGTAGACGGAATCGGTCGTGCCGAAGACGCAGAGCTCGGGCACGCGCGTGATGCCGACGATGACGGCGCCCGCGGCACGCAAGCGAGTGACGACCTCGTGATCGGCTACTCGTGGCTCGGCGCTCGTGGCAGCGCTGCCCTCACGCATCGGCTCACCCTCGACCGGAATGTTGTCTTTGATCGCGATCGGCACTCCCGCGAGCGGTAAGTGCTCCCCCGCGGCGACGCGCGCATCTACGGCCGCTGCTTCGGCGAGCGCCTTCTCGGCGCGCACGATCTGAAAGGCGCCGAGTGCCGAATCGAGCGCGGCAATGCGGGCGAGCGCTGCCTGCGCTTCGGCGACCGCAGTGGTCGAGCCTGACCGCACGGCCGCAGCAGTCTCGACTGCCGTTCTCGCAGCAGTCTCAGACGCGGCGACCACCCGAAGTGCCTATCGTCCCAAGAACTTCTGCAACGCGGCGAGCTCTTCTTCCGTCGGCTGCGCAGCACCCTTGCTGCCGCCGAGACCGAAGCCGGCGCCACCGGTCGCGGCCGACGGCGCTGCGGCTCCCGACGCCCGAGCCGCCTCTTCGGCCGCGCGCTTCGCCGGGTTTCCCGAACGAGACCCGCCCTTGCCCTTCTTCTTCGCCGCCGCCTTGCGGGCCGAGGCTGCTCCTCCGCCACCGCCGACGCCCGGCATGGGTCCCATGCCCGGCAGCTGCGGCACGCCGCCCTTCGCGACGGTCTTCATGACCTTCGCGGCCTGCTCGAAGCGGTTGACGAGAGCGTTCACCTCGGTGACGGTCGTGCCCGAGCCCTTCGCGATGCGCAAACGGCGCGAGCCGTTGAGCAGCTTGGGCGTGCGGCGTTCAGCCTTCGTCATCGACTGGATGATCGCCTCGGTGCGCGTGATCTCGCTCTCGTCGAAGTTGTCGAGCTGCTCGCGCATGCCGCGGGCGCCCGGCAGCATGCCGAGCATCCCCTTGATCGAGCCCATGTTCTTGAGCTGCTGCATCTGCGAGAGAAAGTCGTCGAGCGAGAAGGTGTCAGACGCGAACTTCTCCGCAGTTGCCCGCGCCTCTTCCTCGGTGAACGACTTCTGCGCTTGCTCGATGAGCGTGAGAATGTCGCCCAGGTCGAGAATGCGGCTCGCCATGCGGTCGGGGTGGAAAGGCTCGAAGTCGTCGAGACCCTCACCCGTCGACGCGAACATGATCGGTCGACCCGTGATGCTCGCGACGCTCAACGCGGCACCACCGCGGGCATCTCCGTCAAGCTTCGACAGCACGACGCCGGTGAAGTCGACGCCCTCTTGGAACGCCGTCGCCGTGGTCACGGCGTCTTGACCGATCATCGCGTCGATGACGAAGAGCACCTCGTCGGGGTCGATCGCCTTGCGGATATCGGCGGCCTGCTTCATGAGCTCGGCCTCGACACCCAAGCGACCGGCAGTGTCGACGATGACGACGTCATAGAGCTTGTCGGTCGCGTGCTTGATCGCGTCTTTCGCGACGCGCACGGGGTCGCCCACACCATTGCCGGGTTCGGGCGCGAAGACCGCGACACCCGCCTGCTCGCCCACGACCTGCAACTGGGTGACGGCGTTGGGGCGCTGAAGGTCGCACGCGACGAGCAGCGGAGTGTGAGCATCCGCCTTCAAATGCTTCGCGAGCTTGCCGGCGAGCGTCGTCTTTCCGGCACCCTGCAGACCGGCGAGCATGATGATTGTCGGCGGCTTCTTGGCGAACTGCAGTCGGCGCTGCTGACCGCCCAGAATCGTGACGAGCTCGTCGTTGACGATCTGCACGACCTGCTGCGCGGGGTTGAGGGCCTTGCTCACCTCATCGCCGAGCGCGCGCTCGCGCACCGCCGCGGTGAAGTCTTTGACAACCGGCAGCGCGACGTCGGCGTCGAGCAGGGCACGGCGAATCTCGCGCACCGTGCCGTCGACATCGGCCGGGCTGAGCCGGCCCTTCGCGCGGAGTCCGGTAAAGACGCTGGTCAGCCGGTCGGAGAGGGTGCCGAAAGTTGCCATAGTGCGCCCATTCTAGGCGGCGGGCTCTGCTTGACTGGCCTGAGCGTGACGAGGCAGACCGCGAGCGCGGTCGTCGATCAAGGAGGCACCGTGCGACGAGCGATCTTCGGCCATGAACCCCACGTGGATGCTGATGCCTGGGTCGCCCCCACCGCGACCCTCATCGGGCAGGTCGTCATTCACCCGCGCGCCTCAGTGTTCTACGGAGCCGTGCTGCGCGCCGACCGCGACCGCATCGAGCTCGGCGAAGGTTCCAACCTGCAAGACAACGTGACCGTGCACGGCGACCCCGGCAAACCCACGATCGTGGGCCGCGGCGTGAGCGTTGGGCACAACGCGATGCTGCACGGCTGCACGATCGAAGACGACTGCCTCATCGGCATGAGTGCGACCGTGCTCAACGGCGCCCTGATAGGTCGGGAGTCGCTTGTCGCCGCCGGTGCGGTCGTGCTCGAAGGCACCATCGTGCCGCCCCGGTCGCTCGTGGCAGGCGTGCCAGCGAAAGTGCGGCGCACGCTCACGGACGACGAGGTGGCGGGCATCCGTCGCAACGCCGAAACGTACCTCATGCTCTCCACGGAGCACGCCGCGCTCCCCTAGTCCCTCCCCACTTGTGGCAGATCTGCCCCAAAAGGGCGTTCAGCCTCCAGCAGAGCGCCCTTGTGCGTCAGATCTGGCACGAAGCAGGGCGATGAGCTTGGGCTAGGGCACCAAGCTCGCGGCGAAGACGTGCGGCGTGAAGCCCGTCAGGTCACCGATGCCCTCGCCCTGGCCGACGAGCTTGATCGGGATGCCCGTCTGCTGTTGCACGCGTAGCACGAAGCCGCCCTTTGCCGAGCCGTCGAGCTTCGTGACGACGAGGCCGGTGACTCCGGCGTGCTCGAGAAACGCCTCGGCTTGAGCGAGGCCGTTCTGACCCGTCGTGCCGTCGAGCACGAGCAGCACCTCGGCGATGGGACTGAGCTTCTCGACGACGCGCTTCACTTTGGTGAGTTCATCCATGAGGCCTGATTTGGTCTGCAAGCGACCGGCCGTGTCGATGATCGCGATGTCGATGCCGTTGTCGATCGCGTATTGCACGGTCTGAAAGGCGACACTCGCCGGGTCTTGACCCTGCTGCTGCGGACGCACGACGTCAGCTCCCGCGCGCTCAGCCCACGTGGCGAGTTGCTCGACGGCCGCGGCACGGAAGGTGTCGGCGGCACCCACGACGACCGTGCGGCCGTGGTTCGTGAGGAACTTGGCGAACTTGCCAATCGTCGTCGTCTTGCCGACGC
>SXMH01000095.1 GCA_005777405.1 Actinomycetota bacterium | reverse complement strand
CAGACTGGGCCGCGCGGCACCGGCACGCCCGGCACCCGCGGCACCGGCACGCCCGGCACCCGCGGCACCGGCACCCCCGGCACCGGGCGACGCGAGCGGCGCACCATGCGTGCCGTCGAGCACCGCGAGCGGAGCATCCACCGCGCGAACGTGACGCCGCGCCGCGATGAACGCGACGATCACGATGACGACGATCATGATCGCGCCGTTGACCGTGCGATTGACGACGAGCGGCACGAGCCCTGAGTCGTCGGGTGTGAGGTCGATCAAGATGTAGAACGCACCGATGAGGGTGCCCGAGGCGAGCGCCATGAGCATGCCGCGCAGGGTGGGTCGCACGGCTCCTTGCTCGGGCACGAGGCCGACGAGCACGACGGCGACGAGGGCGATGGCGAAGGCCGGGTAGGCGATGACTCCGAGCGTCGAGCCCGTGAGAAGCCCCCAGGTGAGCGGCACGATCGCCGAGGTCACGGCAGTGAGCGGCGAGAGAATGCTCATGGGCCCGATCGCGAGGCACGCGTAGAGCAGCGCGATCGCCGCCGCGCCCGTCACGCCCGAGAGCCCTCCCCACAGCACGGCCTCGAACGACCACCGGCCCGGAACGACGAGCGTGCCCAGCACCAGCAGCACGACGCCCGAGAGGGCTCCGATTGCGGTGACGCGCAACGCCGAGATGCGTCGAGAGGCGAGCCCGCCGAGAAAGTCGGCGGCGCCGTAGATGAGGGCGCCGGCGAGGCCGAGAACGACGGTGAGCATGCTGTCGATCTTGGCAGGCCGCCGCGCACTGCGAGCACGGGATGCTGCGCTCACGCTCGCCGCCCCGACCCGCGCCCACCCCACCCGACGCCCACGTGACGTTCTCGTGAACGCTCATCTGAGCAGTGGGCGAAATCGTCGAATTGCGCTTAGGGTAACCGTGACCCCCGTTCGGGGGGTAGAGCGATGGGTCCACTCATTGGGGGTGGGCGCAGCACGGTACGGACTCTGAGGGGGGACCGAGTGACGACATCCACGCGCGCCGAGACCATGGGCTTCGGCAGCACACACCCAACGGCGAGGCGCGCAGCGCTGCGCGCCACCGCCTTTGTCGCGGCACTGAGCACGAGCCTCGCGCTAGCCGCGTTCACGGCGGTTCCCGCCGCGGCAGCGCCGAGCACGATCGCGGCAGTGCAGGGCGACGGCACGAGCACGCCGCTCAACGGCCAGACCGTCACGGTCGAGGGTGTCGTCACCGTCGACCAGCGCACGGGTGGCTACAACGGCGTCTACATTCAGTCGCTCGCTCCCGACGAGAACCCCGCCACGTCTGAAGGCGTCTTCGTCTTTCTGGGCTCGCGCTCGAGCAGCACGACGCTCGCCATTGGCGACCGCGTCGAGGTCACGGGCACGGCCGGTGAATACTTTGGCCTCACGCAGATCAGCGCCTCGAGCGGCTCGGCGAGCGTGACCGTGCTCGAGTCGGGCGTCGACCTTCCGGCTCCCGCACCGCTCGCGGAGAACGCATCGACTGCCGAACGCGAATCCCTCGAAGGGATGCTCGTCGCACCCGAGGGCGACTGGCTGGTCTCGTCGAGCCACCAGCTGTTCAACTTCGGCACGCTGTGGCTGAGCCCCGGCGAGCTCGCCGTCACGAGCACCGAGCTCTTCGACGCGGGCAGCGCTGAGCAGCTCGACCTCGCGGCTCAGAACCGCGCGAGTCGCCTGCTGCTCGACGATGGCTTCAGCATCCAGATCTCCAACAGCGCGCACCCCGGAACCCAGCCGTACTTCACGACCGACGAGGTGGTGCGCAACGGCGATGCCGTGACGTTCCCCGAGGCCGGCATGGTGCTCTCGTACGGCTTCGACGACTGGCGCCTGCACCCGCAGCTGCCAGCGTCGTCGACCCACAACGACCCGGGTGTGGGCTTCGAGAGCCGCAACGCGCGGCCCGCCGAAGCGCCCGAGGTGGGCGGCGAGCTCACTGTCGCGGCCTACAACGTCTTCAACTACTTCACGACGCTCACGAGCCAGAACAGCCAGGCGCGTGGAGCCACGAGCGCCGCACTCTTCGAGATTCAACAGTCGAAGATCGTCGCGGCCATCAACGGGCTCGACGCCGACGTGGTCGGCCTGCAAGAGATCGAGAACTCGGTCAAGCTCGGCGAAGAGCCCGATGAGGCCATCGCCTCGCTCGTCGACGCGCTCAACGCCGATGCGGGTGCCGGCACGTGGGACTACATCCCCACCCCCGCCGTACTCAACGACCCGGCCATCGTCGACGTGATCACCAACGCGATCATTTTCAAGCCCGAGAGCGTGACCCCGGTGGGCGAGAGTTTCACCGAGGTCGACGAGGCCGTGTGGGGCAACGCGCGCGAGCCGATCGCCCAGACCTTCGCGGTCGACGGCATCGAGTTCACGGCGATCGTCAATCACTTCAAGTCGAAGAGCAGCGGCGTCGACGCGGGCGACGGCCAGGGTGCCTCGAACGCCGACCGCGTGCTGCAGGCCGAGGCGCTCGCCGACCTCGTCGCCGGCATTGAAGGTGAGGCGGGCGACCGCGTCGTGCTGCTCGGCGACTTCAACGCCTACAGCGAGGAAGACCCGGTGCAAGTCTTCACCGAGGCAGGTTACGTCGACCTCGTCGCCGAAGAAGCGCCGGGCGAGTACACCTACACCTTCGACGGCCAGCTCGGCTCGCTCGACCACGCTCTCGCGAGCCCCGGCTTCGCCGAGCTCGTCACGGGCGTCGGAGTCTGGGGCATCAACGCTCCTGAGTGGTCCGACCGCGGCTACTCGTTCGGCGCGACCGAGGCCGGCACGGTCTTCCGGTCGAGCGACCACGACCCGATTCTCGTCGGGCTGGCGACCACGCCTCCACCGGTCGAGATCGAGATCGTCGGCATCAACGACTTCCACGGTCGGCTCGAGGCGGCCGCGCCCGCCGCGGGTGCCGCGGTGCTCGGTGGCCTCGTGCGCGCGGTCGAGGCGTCGAACCCGAACACGCTCTTCGTCTCGGCGGGCGACAGCCTCGGGGCATCGACGTTCACCTCGTTCATTCAGGATGACCAGCCCACGATCGACGCACTCAACGAGATCGGCCTCGACGTCAGCGCTCTCGGCAACCACGAGTTTGACCGCGGCCGCTCTGACGTCGACGACCGCATCATTCCGGCGAGCGACTTTCCGTGGCTCGCCGCCAACCTCTACGAGGCCGGCACCGACGACCCGGCGTACCAGGAGTACGAGGTCATCGAGATCGACGGCGTTCGCGTGGGCTTCATCGGCGCGATGACCGAGTTCTTGCCCGAGCTCGTGAGCCCCGCAGGCATCGCGAGCCTCGACGTGGGCGAGGTAGTGCCGGCAGTCGAGCGCGTCTCGACGCAACTGCGCGACGGCGACGAGTCGAATGGCGAGGCCGACGTGCTCGTGCTGCTCGTGCACGAGGGTGCTGAGACCGCCGCCGCGGCGGCCGTCACCGACGACTCGGCCTTCGGCGAGATCGTCAACGGCCTGCTCGGCGATGTCGACGCGATCTTCTCGGGTCACACGCACGTGCGCTACGCCCACGAGGTGCCCGTTCCCGGCTCAGATGACCCGCTCATCGTGCTGCAGGGCGGCCAGTATGGCGAAGGCTACGCGCAGCTCTCGCTCACGGTCGACCCGGCCACGGGCGACCTGCTCGAGATCGCAGGGCTCGCGGCGCCGCTCGTCGGCGCGGCCAGCCCCGACTCCGCAGTCGCGCAGATCGTTGCTGACGCGGTGGCCGAGGCCGCCGTCGCTGGCGCCGTGCGACTGGGCGACATCACGGCCGACATCCGTCGCGCTGTGCAGCCCGATGGCAGCGAGAACCGCGGTGGGGAGTCGACGCTCGGCAACCTCGTCGCCGACGCGCAGCTCTGGGCCACGAGCGATCTCGGCACCGAGGTGGCGCTCATGAACCCGGGCGGCCTGCGTGCCGACCTCGTGTTCGCCTCGAGCGGGCCGAACGACCCGGCGGGCAACCTCACCTACCGTGAGGCCGCCACTGTGCAACCCTTCGCCAACACGCTCGTCACTCTCGAGCTCACCGGCGACCAGTTGCGTCAGGTGCTCGAGCAGCAGTGGCAGCCGGCGGGGTCGAGCAGGCCCTTCCTCAAGTTGGGCGTCTCGTCGACGCTCACCTACTCCTACGACCCGAGCGCCCCGCAGGGCGAACGGATCACCGGGATGCTGCTACAGGGTCAGCCCGTCTCCGACGAGCAAGTCATCCGCATCGTCACGAACTCGTTCTTGGCCTCGGGCGGCGACAACTTCGGTGTGCTTGCCCAAGGCACGAACCGTGCCGATTCGGGCCGCATCGACCTGCAGGCCTTCGTGGATTACGTGGCCGAGTTCACGCCGATCTCGCCCGACGCCGCACAGCGGTCGGTGGGCGCGACGCTGAGCGATGCTGACGCCGACGGCTTCAGCGCCGGCGACACCGTGACGCTCACGCTGAGCTCCCTGCTCTTCAGCAACGCGGGCGACCGCGACACTGAGGTGACGGTGAGCCTGGGTGGCGAGCAGCTCGCGTCGGCGCCGATCGACGCGACCATCGTCGCCGGCACCGATGAGGTCGGCCGCGCGACGGTGGAGTTCACGATTCCGGACGGTGTCAGTGGGCCGCAACAGTTGCTCGTCGAGGTGGCTGACAACGGCACCGCGCTGAGCGTACCGATCGAGATCGTCGAGCAACTCGAGGCGATCGAGGTCGAGCGGGCGCCGCGCGTGCTCGGTGGCACGGTCGTGGGTCTCGAGGTGCGCACCGACGGTGGCCGGTTCTCCGTCGGTGGTGAACGCAACAGCAACGTCGAGCGCAGCTACCAGTGGCTGCGCGACGGCGAGCCGATCGAGGGCGCCACGGCAGCGACCTACCGCCTCACTGCCGCCGACGCCGGCACGCGCATCTCGGTGGCCGTGACTGCGAACGCTGAGGGTTACGCGCCGACGACCGCGACGAGCGCCGAGCGCGCTGTGCGGGCCACGCCGAGCCTCACGATCGGCTGGGCCGACCGGCTACTCGCCCCGCGTGGAGGGTCGACGACCTACACCGTGCAGGTGGTGGCTGCGGGCGTCGAGCCCGTCGGCGAGGTGGTGGTGCGCAACGGCAACACCGTGGTCGGCACGATCGTGCTCGAACCCGGTGACAACGGTCGCGGCGAACTGCGCGTCACGGGGCTGCGTCGCGGAGTCAACCTGCTGACGGCAACCTACGAGGGCGGTGGCGGAGTCGAAGGCTCGCGCACGCTGCTGCCGTCGCCGGTGCTGGCGCTCTAGCCGGCACCACGAGACCGGCCGATCGCGTTCGGCCGAGCGGGGCGGGGGAATTCGGGACTCCCGCCCCGCTGTCGTGCGCGTGGCGGGAATGCTTCACCACCCCGGCCGGTTGAAGTCGACGCTGATCGTCATACTCAGGCGCAGCATCCCGCGCCACCGTACGCTGGAACCCGGCACACGCACCGTCGCGCGCAGCGCGCGGTCGCGCGACGAACCATCTGACCTCAAGGAGACTCCCATGGCTCGCATTCACGACGACATCACGCAGGCGTTCGGCGGCACTCCGCTCGTTCGCCTCAACCGCGTGACCGACGGAGCAGAAGCGACCGTGCTCGCGAAGCTCGAGTTCTACAACCCCTCGGCGAGCGTCAAAGACCGCCTCGGTGTGGCCATCGTCGACGCCGCGGTCGCGAGTGGAGCTCTCAAGCCGGGCGGAACCATCGTCGAGGCCACGAGCGGCAACACGGGCATCGCGCTCGCGATGATCGGTGCGGCCCGCGGCTTCAAGACCGTGCTGACCATGCCCGAGACCATGAGCGAAGAGCGCAAGATGCTGCTCAAGGCGTACGGCGCCGAGCTCATTCTGACCCCCGGCTCGGAGGGCATGAAGGGCGCCGTTGCCGCGGCCGAGCAGGTCGTCGCCGAGCGCCCGGGCACCGTGCTCGCGAAGCAGTTCGAGAACGAGGCCAACGCCGCCATCCACCGCGCCACGACCGGCCCCGAAGTGTGGAACGACACCGATGGCGCCGTCGACATCTTCGTCGCGGGCGTCGGCACTGGCGGCACCGTCACGGGCACCGGCCAGTACCTCAAAGAGCAGAACGCTGACATCAAGGTCGTTGCCGTCGAGCCCGAAGAGAGTCCCATCCTCAACGGTGGAGCGCCCGGCCCGCACAAGATCGCCGGCATCGGCGCCAACTTCGTGCCCGCTGTACTCGACCGCGAGATCTACGACGAGGTCATCGACGTCAACATCGGTCAGGCCGTCGCGACTGCTCGCCGCCTCGCCGCCGAGGAAGGCATTCTCGCGGGCATCTCGTCAGGAGCCACGGTCTACGCCGCGCTCGAGCTCGCGAAGCGTCCTGAGAACGCGGGCAAGACCATCGTCGTCATCGTGGCGAGCTACGGCGAGCGCTACCTCTCGAGCGTGCTCTACGAAGACCTTCGCGCGTAGATGGGCATGCGGGAGGACATCCGCACCGCCCGATTGCGCGACCCGGCGGCGCGCTCGGGTCTTGAGGTGTTTCTGACCTCAGCGGGCCTCCACGCCATCTGGTGGCACCGCATCGCCCACCGCCTGTGGCGGTGGAGACTGCGGTTGCTCGCACGCATGGTCGCGCAGGGTGCGCGCTGGTGGACGGGCGTCGAGATTCACCCGGGAGCGACAATCGGGCGGCGGTTCTTCATCGACCACGGCATGGGTGTGGTCATCGGAGAGACCGCCGAGATTGGCGACGACGTCATGCTGTACCACGGGGTGACGCTCGGCGGCCGCACGCTCGAGAAGGTCAAACGCCACCCGACCGTGCACGATGGGGTGCTCATCGGGGCCGGCGCCACGGTGCTCGGGCCCATCACGATCGGTGCGCGCTCGCAGGTCGGCGCGATGGCGCTGGTGACTCGGGATGTTCCGCCAGACTCGGTGGCCACCGGGGTTCCGGCGACCTCACGCCCGCTGGATCGCTCGAGCGCTTCAGCGGGTCGCGACGGGTTCCTCGTCGACCCGGCGATTCACATCTGAGGAGCAGCAGGACCTTCTGCTCTTGCCCTTCGTGCTCGACAGGCACATGCTGAGCACGCCGGGTTCAAGGGAGGCACGATGACCGCTCGGGGCTCAGTGCTCGGCCTGCTGCCTCGACGCGCCGACTATGCGATGGTGCGACGCACGTGGCGCGGTGACCTCATCGCTGGGCTCACCGTCGGCATCGTGGCGCTTCCGCTCGCTCTCGCGTTCGGCGTGAGCTCGGGCGCGGGCGCTGACGCCGGGCTCATCACGGCCATCGTCGCCGGTCTCGTCGCTGCTGTGTTCGGGGGCTCGAACATCCAAGTGTCTGGTCCCACCGGAGCGATGGTCGTCGTGCTCGGCCCCATCGTCGCGGCCCAGGGCGCTGGGGTTGTTGCGCTCGTCACGATCATGGCCGGGGTCTTGGTGCTCATCGCCGCGGTGCTGCGACTCGGGCGCGCGGTCGCGGTCATCCCCTGGCCGGTCATCGAAGGCTTCACGCTCGGCATCGCCGTCATCATCTTCTTACAGCAAGTGCCTTCGGCGCTCGGCGCCCCGGCTGGACCGAGCACCAACTCACTCATCGCCGCCGTGCAGACGGTCATCGCGACCAACTGGTCGACGGCTCTGGTGCCGCTCGCGATCGTCGTCGTGGTCGCCGTCATCATGGTGGTTGCGCCACTCGTGCGGCCGTGGGTGCCCGGCTCGATCATCGCGATCATCATCGTCACCGTCATCTCGACGTGGCTCGCGCTGCCGGTCGAGACGATCGGCACCCTGCCCGCAGCGCTGCCCGCGCCAGCGTTGCCCAGCCTGTCGGGCGTCGACATCGCGGCACTGCTCATACCGGCCGCAACGATCGCGGCGCTCGCCGCCATCGAGTCGCTGCTGTCAGCACGCGTCGGAGCCTCGCTCGCCGACACCGGACGCCTCGACCCCGACCGTGAGCTCGTCGGTCAAGGCCTCGCCTCGGTGGCATCGGGACTCTTCGGCGGCATGCCGGCCACGGGTGCCATTGCCCGCACTGCCGTCAACGTGCGGGCTGGCGGGCGGTCGCGGGTGGCGGCGATCATCCACTCGATCGTGCTCATCGGTGTCGTGTATCTGGCCAGCACGATCGTGGCGACCATTCCGCTCGCGGCCCTCTCGGGGGTGCTGATGGTCACGGCAGTGCGCATGGTCTCGGTGCCGACCGTTCGACGCATCGTCACCGCGACGCGATCGGACGCCCTCATCTTCATCGCGACCGCTGTCGTGACCATCGCGTTCGACCTCATCATCGCCGTCGGCATTGGCATTCTCGCCGCTGGCGTTATCGCGCTGCGCACACTCGCCGCCTCGAGCGGCGCGCAGCGCGAACCGCTGCCGGGCGATCCGCAACCGGGCGACGAACGTATCGCGCTCTTTCGACTCGACGGCGCGCTGTTCTTCGGGGCGGCAGAGCGGCTCACCGAGACCATCAGCGAGACGGCCGGCGCGAGTGTCGTCATCGTGCGGCTCTCACAGATTCGTGACCTCGACGCGACAGGCGCGCGCGTCATCGTCGAACTCATCGAAGGGCTCGAGCGGCGCGGCATCACCGTGATCATCAAGGGCATTCAGGAGCGACACTTGCGACTTGCGACGCGAGTCGGCGTCGTCGGCGCGCTGCGGCACCCGAACCACCTCGTTGACTCCCTCGACGATGCCGTCGAGCACGCGCGCTCACACGTAGCGCGCGAGCAGGGCGAGAGGGTCAGCCCTGCCGAGTAGCCTGGTGCGAGTGACGACGACTGCCCCCACACCCCAGCAGGTGCTCGAGACGGTCTTCGGCTACCCGGCCTTCCGCGGCGAGCAGCAGGCCATCATCGAGCACGTCGTCGCCGGCGGTGACGCCCTCGTGCTCATGCCGACGGGCGGCGGCAAGAGCCTCTGCTACCAGATTCCGGCGCTCGTGCGCGAGGGCGTCGGCGTTGTGATCTCGCCACTCATCGCGCTCATGAAAGACCAAGTGGATGCCCTCGACGCCGTCGGCACCCGCGCAGCCTTTCTCAACTCGACGCAGAGCCCAGACGAACGGCGCGAGGTCGAGCGGGCGCTGAAAGCCGGCGAGGTCGACCTGCTCTACCTCGCACCCGAGCGGGTCACCGTGCCGAGCACCGCCGAGCTCATCGACAACATCACGGTTGCACTCTTCGCGATCGACGAAGCGCACTGCGT